>NZ_JBVIWC010000033.1:0-84057 GCF_055594965.1 Kitasatospora sp. NPDC040550
GTCCGGCGCGGACCGCGGGCACGGTCGTCAAGGACGAGGGCGAGGGCGGCAAGCAGCTCGCCGCGTTCCTGGCCGACCAGAAGTTCATCTAGTCCCCGCCCGTCAGCGCATCCAACGATCGATCAGGAGCAACGAATCATGGCTGAGATCCTGGTTCTGGTGGACCACGCCGATGGCGCGGTCCGCAAGCCGGCCCTCGAACTGCTGACCCTGGCCCGCCGCATCGGTGAGCCGTCCGCCGTCGTGCTGGGCGCGGGTGCCGCGGCCGCCGACATCGCCGCCAAGGCCGCCGAGTTCGGTGCCGCCAAGGTGTACGTCGCCGACGGCGCCGAGTTCGCCGACCAGCTGGTCGTCCCGAAGGTGGACGCCCTGGCCCAGATCGCCAAGGCCAACGACGTGGCCGCCGTGCTGGTCACCTCCTCCGGTGAGGGCAAGGAGGTCGCCGCCCGCGTGGCGCTGCGGATCGGCTCCGGCATCATCACCGACGCCATCGACCTGGAGGCCGGCGACGGCGGTCCGGTCGCCACCCAGTCGGTGTTCGCCGCGTCGTTCCAGGTGAAGTCCACGGTCACCAAGGGCGCGCCGGTCATCACCGTCAAGCCGAACGCCGTCGCCCCCGAGGCCGTCGCGGCCGCCGGCGCGGTGGAGAACGTGTCGGTGGAGTTCACCGGCAACGCCGCCAAGGTCACCTTGCGCACCCCGCGCGTCTCCACCGGCCGTCCCGAGCTGACCGAGGCCGCCATCGTGGTCTCCGGCGGCCGCGGCGTCGGTGCCGCCGAGGGCTTCGGCGTGGTCGAGGAGCTCGCCGACGCGCTCGGCGCGGCCGTCGGTGCCTCGCGCGCCGCCGTCGACGCCGGCTGGTACCCGCACAGCAACCAGGTCGGCCAGACCGGCAAGCAGGTCTCGCCGCAGCTCTACATCGCGGCGGGCATCTCCGGTGCCATCCAGCACCGGGCCGGCATGCAGACCTCGAAGACCATCGTGGCCGTCAACAAGGACCCCGAGGCCCCGATCTTCGAGCTGGTCGACTACGGCGTGGTCGGCGACCTGTTCCAGGTGCTGCCGCAGCTGACCACCGAGGTGAAGACCCGCAAGGGCTGATCCGCGGCACGGTCCCGAGGACCGGAGGGCGTGGTACCGGGTGCTCGGTACCACGCCCTCCGTCGTCGTGCCCCGGGCCGCGGGGAGCGCCGCGCCGGCCCGTAGAGTCGGCCCGACGGCGCCCGGGCGCGGGAGCCCCCGGCGCGAACAGGGCGAGGACGAGGGCGAGGACCGAGGCATGGCACTGCTGACGGCACTTCATGGCGACCACGGCGACGCGGCGGACGCGCTGCGGATCGACGGCCGGACGCTCTCCCGGGAGGAACTGCTGGGCGCGGCGACCGCGGTGGCCGACCGGGTGGCCGGGGCCCCCGCGCTGGCGGTGCTCGCCCGGCCCACCCTGGAGACGGTCACCGCCGTGGTCGGCGGACTGCTGGCGGGCGTCCCGGTGGTGCCGCTGCCGCCGGACTCGGGCCCCAAGGAGCGCGAGCACATCCTGCGGGACTCCGGCGCCGTGCTGCTGGCGCACGCCGCCGGGGAGGACGCGCCCGACGCCGGGCCGGTGGCGGCCCTGCCCGTCGACCCCGCCGAGCGCTCGGCGACCGGCTACGCCGAACCGGCCGCCGACGCGACCGGCTTCGTGCTCTACACCTCGGGCACCACCGGCGCGCCCAAGGGCGCGGTGATCCGGCGGGCGGCGATCGCCGCCGACCTGGACGCCCTCGCCGCCGCCTGGCAGTGGACCGCCGAGGACACCCTGGTGCACGGGCTGCCGCTGTTCCACGTGCACGGGCTGCTGCTCGGCGTGCTCGGCGCCCTGCGCACCGGCAGCCGGCTGGTGCACACCGGACGGCCCACCCCCGAGGGGTACGCGCAGGCGGGCGGCAGCCTGTACTTCGGCGTGCCCACCGTGTGGTCCCGGCTGGCGGCGGACCCGGCGGCGGCCGGGCGGCTGGCCCCGGCCCGGCTGCTGGTCTCCGGCAGCGCGCCGCTGCCCGTACCGGTCTTCGAGAAGCTGGCGGCGCTCACCGGGCACGCCCCGATCGAGCGCTACGGGATGACCGAGTCGCTGATCACCGTCAGCACCCGGGCGGACGGCGAGCGGCGCCCCGGCAGCGTCGGGCTGCCGGTGGACGGGGTGCGCACCCGACTGGTCGGCGAGGACGGCGGGCCGGTGCCGTACGACGGTGAGAGCGTCGGCGAACTGCAGGTCAGCGGCCCCACCCTGTTCAGCGGTTACCTCAACCGGCCGGATGCCGACGCCGAGGCCTGGACGGCGGACGGCTGGTTCCGCACCGGAGACGTCGCGGTGATCGGGGCCGACGGCTTCCACCGGATCGTCGGCCGGGCCTCGGTGGACCTGATCAAGAGCGGCGGCTACCGGATCGGCGCGGGCGAGGTGGAGGCCGCGCTGCGCGACCACCCGGCGGTCGCCGACGCCGCCGTGGTCGGTGTACCGGACGAGGACCTCGGACAGGCGGTCGTCGCGTATGTCGTGCCGGACGGCGCCGTGACGGGGGAACAGCTGACGGCCTTCGTGGCGGAGCGGCTCTCGGTGCACAAGCGCCCGCGCCGGGTCGTGCTGGTACCCGAACTGCCCAGGAACGCGCTGGGAAAGGTGTTGAAGAAGCAGCTCCTGACGGAGCACCGCGGGCACTGATGAGAGGGCGTCGGGACACGCCCGGTGGTGACGGGTGTTCACTCTGATGCGCCGTCGGCGACCGGTGCCCGGGAAACCTTCCTTTGGCGCACTCCACTGCGCGCGGTGAGCGGACGCGTGCCTAACGTGACGAGCAGGCAGAACTGAATCCACGGGAGACATGCCGCGGCCCCCGGTCGCACGGCCGGGGGCCGCGGCATGTCGGACCGGGGTCTGCCGAAGGTACGGACCGGCGGTGCCGGGACGTACCGCGTGTCCGCAGCAGTTTCCGCAGCCGCCCTTCCGGCGGCCGTACGCCGCAGTGCGTTCGCAGCAGTGAAGGAAGTCAGCAGGGATGACCACCGTCAACACCGGCGCACCGGATGCCGCCGACGAACCGACCGGGCAGCACGCCCCCGCCACCGCCGCCCGCCCCGCCGGCACCGCCCGTCCCTCGCGGGCCGCGCGGATCCGCCGGGGGATAGGCATGGCGGCCGTGATCGCGGTCGGCGTGGGGACCATCGGCCTCGGCACCGGGGTGACGCCCGCCGCGGCCGAGAAGGCCCCGGCGCACGCCGGGTGGGACGGCTCGCGGTACTGGTTCAAGAACAGCCAGGGGCAGTGGCGCTGGACCACCCACTACAGCGTGTACGTGGCGCGGACCGGCGGCGCCACGTCCTCTTCGAAGTCCTCGTCCTCCTCGAACTCCGCCAAGTCCTCGAACGGCGGGATCAAGCAGGGCTGGGACGGCTCGCGGTACTGGTTCAGGAACAGCAAGGGGGAGTGGCGCTGGACCACCCACTACGACATCTACCTGCAGCGGACCGGCGGCTCCTCGTCCTCCTCCGGTTCCTCCGGCTCCCCCCACGAGGTGGCGGCGGACGGCGACGTCGAGACCGCGGTGGAGTACGCGCTCGCCCAGCTGGGCAAGCCGTTCCGGACCGCCGGCAACGGCCCGGACGGGTACGACTGCTCGGGTCTGGTGCAGCAGTCCTTCCGGCGCGGCGGCATCGACCTGCCGCGGGTGGCCAACGACCAGTACGCGGCCACCACGCCGATCAAGGCGAGCCAGCTGCGCCGCGGTGACCTGCTGTTCTGGTCGCCGGACGGCACCGCGCGGGGCATCCAGCACGTGGCGATCTACCTGGGCAACAACCGGTACGTGGAGGCCGCGCGGCCCGGGACGCTGATCCGGATCTCCGGGATCAGCAGCGGGTACTACCCCGCGTTCATGGGGCGGCCGTAGCGCAGGGGGTGCGGGGCGTCCGGCCGGTGGGCCGGGCGCCCCGCACCCGCGCGGTCAGAGGTCGGCCGGGCGGGGGAGGGCGCCGCGGGCGCCGAGTGCGGTGACGGCGAACGCCCCGGCGGCGACGGCGGTGGCGGCCGCGTCCGGCAGGTCGGCCAGGCGGGCGAGGCCGGCGGCCAGCGCCCCGCAGAAGACGTCGCCGGCCCCGGTGGTGTCGACCACCCGGACGGTCGGTGCGGGCAGCCGGGTGAGTGCTCCGCCGACGACGACCACGGCGCCCTCGCCGCCGAGGGTGACCACCGCCCCCTCGCCCTGCCGGGCCAGCGCACGGGCCGCCTCGACAGCGCCCGCCGCGCCGGTGAGCTGCCGCGCCTCGACGGCGTTGGCGACCACCAGCGGGCGGCGCCCGGTGGGGCCGGGGTCGGGCAGGGCGCCGGCCGGGGCGGTGTTGTGCAGCCAGCGGGTGCCGCGGCGGGCAGGGCCGCGGCGACGGCGCGGATGCACTCCGCCGGGACCTCGTTGCTGGTGAGGACGACGTCGACCGGGAGCAGGTGGAGCCGGGCCAGGGCCGCGCCGACCTCGTCCGGAGCCAGGTGGGCGTTCGCGCCCGGCACGACCACGACGCTGTTCTCCCCGGCGGGGTCGACCAGCACGATCGCCTGGCCGGTGGGCGCGTCGGGGTGGGTGTGGACGGCGCCCGTCTCCACGTTCGCGCCGCGCAGGTCGTCGAGCGCTGCCGTGCCCTCGGCGTCGCGCCCCACCTTGGCGACCAGGTGGGTGGCGGCCCCCATCCGGGCCGCGGCCACCGCCTGGTTGGCGCCCTTGCCGCCGAAGCCCAGGGTGGCGTCGGTGGCCAGGACGGTCTCGCCGGGTGCGGGGAGCACGGGGCAGCGGAGGATCCGGTCGGTGTTGACCGAGCCGATGACGATGACCCGGCCGGCGGGGAGCAGCTTCACCGGGGACCTCCGTGGACACCCCCGGCTCCGGCCGGGGGCGGGGGTACCACCCGCTTGCGGGGGAGGAAGGGACCGGCTGCGGAGCGCGTCAGGTGGCGGGGTCTCGCCGTCGGGGCGGACCGCCGTGCGGGCGGCCGCGTCCGGTTGTCAGTGCCGGCCGGTCGGTTGATGTCGTGCATCTCAGGTATTCCTTTCGCAGCTGTCCGACGGAGGCTCAGCGGAAGGCGGCGGCCCGTACGTCCGGTGTGCGCGGGTCGGCAGTCGTTGCGGTTGTCCCGCAACGGGTTCCGCATCCGGGGCAACGGCAAACTGGACCTTGCCGGGATCGGCGATGAGGGCGGGGGCAGGGAGCGGTGGGCGGGAGGACGGGGGAGTGGGAGGGCGCAGGGACGGCGCGAGCGGCGTACGGTCGGGGCGCGCGCCGGAAGTCGGCCGGTCCGACTTCCCGTGCGAACGGTGTGGCGGCGGGGTGCGGCTTTGATGGCGGCCGGTCCGCATATATCCGTACCGGGCCCGTGGCCTGGGCACATGCCGCTGTCAAGGGGCGGGCCGGGGCGCGCGGGCGGGCGCGGCGAGCAGTTTTGGGGAGCGGCATGGCGCGGGTACCACCACGGGTGGCGCTGGTTCGGCCGACGGGGGCGCTGCCCGGTGCGAACGGCATCGGGGCAAGTCGAGGGCAGGGGACGTTGTGATCGTCTGGGTCAATGGCACATTCGGGGCGGGCAAGACGAGCGCCTGCCGCGAGCTGGTGGAACTGCTGCCCGGGAGCGTGCTCTTCGATCCCGAGCTGGTCGGCTTCGGACTGCGCCGGATGCTTCCGGCCGACCGGCTGGCCACGGTGTCCGACTTCCAGGACCTCGCGGCCTGGCGTCGGCTGGTGCCCGAGACGGCCGCCGCGCTGCTCGGCGAGGTGGGCGGGCCGTTGGTGGTGCCGATGACCCTGCTCAGAGAGGACTACCGGGACGAGATCTTCGGTGATCTCGCCGCGCACGGGATCACGGTGCACCACTTCGTCCTGGATCCAGAAGAAACGATCCTGCGAAACCGCATCGCCCACCGCGACGAATGCCCGGGCGACCCGGAGCGCAGCGAGCGGGTCCGCACCTGGTGCCTGGAGCACCTGCCGCACTACCGGGCGGCCCGCCGCTGGCTGGTCGGCGACGCCCGGATGATCGACACCGGCGCGCTCACCCCGCGCGAGACCGCGCACCGGATCGCCGAACTCGTCCGGGTCGGCGCCGCCCGCTGCCCGATCGTCCAGGCCCCCGATCCGACCGGCGACACCGTCGCCTCGGCCGTGCTGTTCTTCGACGAACAGGACCGGGTACTGCTCGTCGACCCGGTCTACAAGCCCGACTGGGACTTCCCCGGCGGCGTGGTCGAACGCGGCGAGGCCCCCACCGACGCTGCCCTGCGGGAGACCGCCGAGGAGCTCGGACTGCGCCTGGACCCCTCGGTGCTGCGGCTGCTCGCCGTCGACTGGGAACCGCGTACCGGCCCGCGCCGCGGCGGCCTGCGGCTGATGTACGACGGCGGACTGCTGGACGACGCCGGCCGGCAGAACCTGCTGCTGCAACAGGAGGAGCTGCGCGGCTGCCGGTTCGTCACCCTGGACGAGTCGGCCGACCTGCTGCCGCCCAGCCGCTACCGGCGCCTGGCCGCCGCGCTGGACGCTCGGCGCAGCGGGGAGCTGCGCTACCTGGAGGCGGGGTGCCGGGTGGCGCTCGGCCGCCTGGCCAGCACGGCGGACGCGGCGTAGGGCCGGAGGGCGTAGGGCCGGAGGGAGGAGGGCCGACCGCGCGGCCCCGGTTGGTGGCGTGGCCGGTGTGGGGGTCAGGATGGGGGCATGCCGTTCACGCTGAGCCATCCCGCCGCCGTCCTGCCCCTGCTGCGCGCCGCCGGGGAGCGCGGGCCGCTGGTGGCCTCGGCGCTGGTGGCCGGGTCGATGGCGCCCGACGTGCCGTTCTTCGCCGAGTCGCTGCTGCCCGGGGTGTACGGGCACGGTGGGCTGACCCATGCCTGGTGGGCGGTGCCGACGCTGGACGTGGCGATCGCCGGCGCGCTGGTGGCGGGGTGGCACGGGCTGCTGCGGGCGCCGCTGGTGGGGCTGCTGCCCGAACGGTGGGCGGGCGGCGCCGAGGCGTTGACGGTCCGCCGGGCCGCGGCGACCGGTGCGGGCGCTACCGGCGGCTGCGGCGGTGCCGGGGGCCTGGGCGCGGACGCGGCCTGGTTCCTGGCCTCGGCGGCGGTCGGTGCGGCCACCCACGTCGGCTGGGACGCGTTCACCCACGGCGGTCGGCTGGGCGTGCGGCTGCTGCCCGTACTGGACCGGACGGTGGCCGGGGTCCCGGTCTACGAGGCGCTGCAGTACGGGAGTTCGGCGCTGGCGCTGGCCGCGCTGGGCGGCTGGGCGGCGCGCGCGGTGCGGGCCGTCGAACCGGTGCGCCCGGCCGTGCGGCCGGCGCCGCGCACCCGGCGGGCGGCCACCGCGGTGCTGGCCGCGGCGACCGCGGCCGGGGTGCTGCACCGGATCGCCCCGCTGCGCCGCAATCTCGTCCCGGAGGTGTGCTTCGGGGCCGGTGCCGGGCTCGCGGTGGGTGCGGTCGGCTACGCGGCGGTGGTCGCGGCCGCCCGCCGGTGGCGTGGCGGGCGGCCCGGGACCGGCGGGAACTCCCGTCAGACGGTGCGCAGTTCCGCGTAGCGGCGGAGGAACAGGGCCTCGGTGAGGGCCATCCGCTCCAGCTCCTGCGGGTCGACGCTCTCGTTGACGGCGTGGATCTGGGTGGTCGGGTCCTCGACGCCGATCAGCACGATCTCGGCCTGCGGGTAGAGCGAGCGCAGGGTGTTGCAGAGCGGGATCGAGCCGCCCTCGCCGGAGGCGACCATCGCGGTGCCGAAGGCCTCGGCCATCGCCTCGCCCATCGCCTCGTAGGCCGGGCCGCTGGTGTCGGCGCGGAACGGGGCGCCGTTGCCCTGGCGCTGGACGGCCAGGCGGGCGCCGAGCGGGACCTGCGCCTCCAGGTGGGCGACCAGGGCGTCCTGGGCGGCCCCGGTGTCCATGCCCGGCGGGACGCGCAGGGAGATCAGCGCCTTGGCGGCGGCCTGCACCGAGGAGGTGGCGCCGATCACCGGCGGGGCGTCGATGCCGAGGACGGTGACGGACGGGCGGGCCCACAGCCGGTCGGAGACGGTGCCGGTGCCGGTCAGGGCGACGCCGTCGAGCACCTTGGCGTCGGCGCGGAACTGCTCCTCCGGGTACTGCACGCCCTCCCAGGTCTGGTCGGCGGCCAGTCCCGCGACCGCGACGTCGCCGTTCTCGTCGTGCAGCGAGGCGAGCACCTTGATCAGTGCCTGCAGCGCGTCGGGGGCGGCGCCGCCGAACCCGCCGGAGTGCAGGTTGCCGGCCAGCGTGGTGATCGAGGCCTCGACCACCGTCATGCCGCGCAGCGTGGCGGTCACGGTCGGCAGGCCGGGGGCGAAGTTGCCGGTGTCGCCGATCACGATGACGTCGGCGGCGAGCAGCTCGGGGTGGGCCTCGGCGTAGCGCTCCAGACCGCCGGTGCCCTGCTCCTCGGAGCCCTCCACGATGACCTTCAGGCCGACCGGGTAGTCGTCGCCGTAGACCTGGCGCAGCGCCCGCAGGGCGGTCAGGTGCATCAGGATGTTGCCCTTGCAGTCGGCGGCGCCGCGCCCGTACCAGCGGCCGTCGCGCTCGGTCAGCTCGAAGGCCGGGCTGTGCCAGCCGCTCTCGTCGAGCGGGGGCTGCACGTCGTAGTGCGAGTAGAGCAGGACGGTCGGGGCGCCCTCGGGGCCGGGCAGCTCCCCGTAGACGGACTGGGTGCCGTCCGGGGTGTCCAGCAGCCGGATGCCGGTCAGGCCCTCGGCGGCGAAGGCCTCGGCGACCCAGTGCGCGGCCTTCTGGCACTCCTCGACCGGGAACTGGCGCGGGTCGGCGACCGACTGGAAGGCGACCAGCTCGGCGAGGTCGGTGCGGGCACGGTCCATCAGGGACCGGACGGCGTCGGCCAGGGGCTGTGTCATCGGTGCTCCGAAAGGGACGGGTCCGCCCGGGGGGTGGTACGGGCGGAGGGGGTCGGTTGGGGTACCGCCGATCATAGGCGGAGCCGTCTGGAGGACAGCGGGGAGCTTCCGGATCGGTGGGTGGTGCGGCGTCCGGGGCACCGGGCGGACGCATAGGATTGGTCGACGTGACTGACTCCGGAAGCCCTGATTCCCGTAGCCCGATCGACAACCCGTCGGACGTTCCGGTCGAGCGCCCGTCGGACGCCCCGGTCGACAGCCCGTCGCAAGCCCCGTCGGAGGGCCCCCTCGACGAGGCGTCGCAGCCGCAGGACGGCGTCTGGGACGTCGTGGTGGTCGGCGCCGGACCGGCCGGGGCCTCGGCCGCGCACGCCGCCGCCGCGCAGGGCCGCCGGGTGCTGCTCCTCGACAAGGCCGAGCACCCCCGCTACAAGACCTGCGGCGGCGGCATCATCGGCCCGTCCCGGGACAGCCTGCCGCCGAACTTCGAACTGCCGCTGCAGGACCGGGTGTCGGCCGTCACCTTCGCCTACGACGGGCAGTACACCCGGACCCGGCGTTCCAAGCGGATGCTGTTCGGACTGGTCAACCGGGACGAGTTCGACCTGCGGCTGGTCCAGTCCGCCAAGCAGGCCGGGGCGGTGCTGGTCACCGGAGTGACCGTCACCGGGGTCGAGCAGCGCGGTGGCGAGCACCGCACGGCCGTGGTCACGGCCGCCGACGGGCGCACCTTCGAGGCCCGGGCGGTGGTCGGCGCGGACGGCAGCGCCAGCCGGATCGCCCGGCACGTGGGCGTCACCTTCGACCAGATCGACCTCGGCCTGGAGGCCGAGATCCCCGTCCCGCCGCAGGTCGCCGCCGACTGGTCGGGCCGGATCCACCTCGACTGGGGCCCGCTGCCCGGCAGTTACGGCTGGGTGTTCCCGAAGACCGAGACCAGCAGCCTGACCGTGGGCGTGATCTCGGCGCGCGGCGACGGCGAGCGGACCAAGCAGTACCTCGCCGACTACATCCGGCGCCTGGGCCTGTCCGGCTTCCCCCCGCGGGTCGAGTCCGGGCACCTGACCCGCTGCCGGGCCGAGGACTCGCCGCTCTCCCGCGGCCGGGTCCTGGTGGCCGGGGACGCGGCCGGACTGCTGGAGCCGTGGACCCGCGAGGGCATCTCGTACGCGCTGCGCTCCGGTCGGCTGGCCGGGGAGTGGGCGGTGCGGATCGCGGAGGCGGGTGACGCGGGCACGGTGCGGCGCGAGGCGCTGAACTACGCGTTCGCGATCAAGGCCGGGCTGGGGGTGGAGATGCGGGCGGGCAAGCAGCTGCTGAGCGCCTTCGAGCGGCGGCCGTACCTGTTCCACACGGCGGTCACCACGGTGCCGGCGGCGTGGCGGGCGTTCGCCCGGACCACCCAGGGGCACACCACCTTCGCGCAGCTGCTGCGGCAGAACCGGGCGGCGCGCAAGCTGATGGCGATGGCCGCCCGGTAGCGGGACCCGGTCCGTGCGGCCGGGCCGGCAGCCCCGTTCGGGGCGCCGGCCCGGCTGGCGGTGGTGGTCACTCGAGCCCGGTCACTTGAGCCCGGTCACTTGAGCCCGGTCACTTGAGCCCTGCGTCGAGGGCGGACATCAGGGTGCCCGACGGGGTGTCGCCGGACATCTCCCAGATCATGCCGCCGAGCAGGTTCTTCGATTTGAGGTAGGCCGCCTTCTGGGCGATCGACCAGGCGTCGTCGAAGGTCCACCACTGGCCGTTCGCGCCCGTGTAGCCGTACGTGGCCACGGACTTGGGATCGTGGTAGACGGTGAGGCCCGGCACGCCGGTGATCAGGTTCTGGTACCCGCGGGTGCCGGCCTCCTCGGCGAACTGGCCGGGCGCCGCGCCGTTCGCGGACTGCCAGACGCCGTGGGCGCCGCCGTCCGCCACGCCCTGCCAGCCGCGCCCGTAGAACGGGAAGCCGATGGTCAGCTTGCGCGGGTTGACCCCGGCGGCGAGGTAGGTGCGGACGGCGCCATCCACGCTGAAATGGAAGCCGTAGGGGTCGTTCGGGTCGGGGTAGAGGTTGGAGGCCTGGCCGGTGCGGTTGGGCTCCCAGGAGTTGTCGCTGCCCGAGCCGTGGAAGTCGTAGCCCTGGACGTTGGCGATGTCGAGCGAGGTGAAGACCTTGCCGAGGTCCCAGCCGGCCGCGACCTTGGCCGGGTCGGCCGGGGTGAAGGCGGTGAGCAGCTTGTGCGGGCCGCCCAGCGCGTCGAGCTGCTTGCGGAACTCGGCCGCCAGCAGGGTCAGGTCGGCCTTGTCGTTCGCGCTCCAGTGGTTGCCCGGGTGGCCGTCGCCGGAGCCGGGCCACTCCCAGTCGAGGTCGATGCCGTCGAAGATCCCGGCGGCCACGCCGTCACCTCCGGCGCCGTTGTAGGCGGGGAGGTTGCCCTTGATCCAGGTGTCCACGCAGGACTTGACGAACTTCTGCCGGGACGCGTCGGTGGCGGCGACGTCGGAGAAGTACTTGGAGTACGTCCAGCCGCCGAGCGAGACGACCACCTTGAGGTTCGGGTACTTGGCCTTGAGCTTCTTCAACTGGTTGAAGTTGCCCCGGAGTTTGCCCCAGCCGTCGTCGGCCACGCCGTCCACCGACTGGTCGGCGCTCATCGGGCGGGCGTAGTCGGCGTCAGCGTCACCGGCGCCGGTGCCCTGGTCAGGGTCCTCCGGGTTGGCGGTGGTGCCCTTGGTGACGCCCGCGAGGCAGGTCAGGTTGACCGGATCGATGTTCTCGAAGGCGTAGTTGACGATGTCGAGCTTGGCCGCGCTGCCCGAGGTGTCGAGGTTCTTGACGAAGTACTGGCGGCCGTAGATGCCCCACTGGACGAAGTAGCCGACCCGGGCGTACGTGCCGGCGCCGACGATGTCCGCGGTGGTCACGGCGAGCGGCGCGGAGGCCGGCGAGGTGTTGTCGGCGGGGTCGCGGGCCTGCACCGTGAAGGTGTAGGCGGTGGACGGCGAGAGGCTGCCGACGGACGCGGTCAGCGTGCCGCCGTCGACCGTCGTCACCAGGGTGGCGCCCTGGTAGACGTCGTACGCGGCGACCCGGACGTTGTCGGTGGCGGCGTTCCAGGCGAGCGCCACGTCCGAGGAACCGACCGATGTGGCACGGAGGCCGGTGGGTGCGGTCGGCGGGACCCGGTCCGTGGAGGGGTCGAAGGTGGTGGCGGTCACGGGCGCGCTGAGCGGGCCGGTGTTGCCGCGGCTGTCCTTGGCCCGGACGGTCAGGGTGTAGGTGGTGGCCGGGGTGAGCCCGGTGACCAGGGCGTTGGCGGTCGGGCCGGAGGCGAGCACGGTGGTGCCGCTGAGCACGTCGTAGGAGGCGACCGGGAAGTCCCCGCCGGTGGCGGCCGGCCAGCTCAGGGCGAGGGTGTGCGCGGTCGACCCGGTGACGGTGGGGGTGCCCGGCGCGGACGGCGGGACGTCGGCGGAGCCGTCGCACTTGTCGCCGTTGATGCGGCAGTTGAGCGGGGTGGAGACCGGGCCGGTGCCGACGAACCAGAAGCTGTACGGCTCGGTGGTGCTGTGGGCGTTGACGGTCGCGTTGTAGTACGCGGCGGTGGCGGTGACGTGCCGGCCGTTGACGGTCGCGGTGCCGTTGCTGGTGTTGCCCAGGGTGACGCCGGCGGGCAGGTCGAAGTCCAGGGTCCAGCCGGTGACGGCGGTGGCGTTGTCGTTGTGGACGATGTACGTGCCCTGCCACCAGGAGCCGTTGTCGGCGGTGGTGAAGGTGGCGGTGAGCTTGCCCGCCGCGTTCGCGGGGGCGGCGAGTGCGGTCAGGACGGCGAGTGGCAGGAGCAGGACGGACAGCAGCGCCAGCAGTCTGCTGCGCATGCGTGGGCGTCCCGCCCGGGGTCGAGCGGACATGGTTCTCCCTGTGGCTGTGGGGGTTGGACAGGGTGACGTAGAACCGGTGGCGATCCGTGTGCGATCGGTGCCCGCGCCGTGGGGGGCGGGGGCATGGGCACTGTAGGAGGACTGGACCAATGCGTCAACAGGTCTGTACCACTGGGGAGTTGGGGGGCGGGCGGTTGGGGTGCTGGAGGGGCGGCGGGGTTGCGGGGCGGCGGGGTGCTCACCGGCCGCCGGAGAGCTCGTCCCCGAGCGCGCTGCGCCGGTAGAGCACCGAACGGCCGTGCCGGGCTCGGGTGACCAGGCCGGTGGCGGCCAGGACGGACAGGTGCTGGCTGACCGCCCCCGGGGTGACGCCCAGCCGGTAGGCGAGCTCGGTGGTGGAGGCCGGCTCGGCGAGCAGGCCGAGCAGCCGGGCCTTCGGCGCGCCGACCAGCGCCTCCAGGGCGCGCGGCGGCACCGGCGGGCCCTCGCCGGCCATGGCGGCCTGGCCGCGTGCCGGGTAGCTGATCTGCGGGGCGCGGGTGCTGTCGATCATGGTGATCGCGCCCCGGACGAAGAAGGTCGGGCAGAGCACCAGGCCGCGGCCGTCCACGGCGGTCTCCACGTCCCCGTCCGTCCAGTGCCGGTTGATCGACAGTGCGCCGTCCGCCCACTCCAGGCGGTGGTCGAGGTCGGTGAACAGGGCCGCCGCGCCGTGCTGGGCGAGCACCCGGGCCCGGTACACCAGGTCGGCCTCCAGGACCGCGCGGGCCTGCGGCCACCAGGCGGGGGCGAGGCACACCTCCCAGTACTCCTCCAGGGAGTCGCAGATCCGGCTCAACAGCCGGGCCGGGTCCCCCAGTCCGGCGGCGAGCAGGGCGGGCAGCGGCTGCCCGTGCGGCAGGAAGGTCAGCTCCAGTTCGGCGCGCAGCTGCTCCGGCGGGAGGGCGCGGACGGCGGCGAGCTCGGTGCGGAACTCCGGTGCGGGGGAGGGCGGCCGTGGGGTCAGGAAGTCGGGGACCCAGCGGTTCTCGGCGACCAGGGAGAGCAGCAGTCGGGAGTCCAGGCGCTCGAAGGAGGGGCCGAGCCGCTCGAAGGCCGGGCTCTGGAGCCGGTACCGGCCCGGGTGGGTCCACATCCGCAGGCTGAGCACGGCCTGGAGGATCGGGGAGTAGGAGAACCAGGTGCTGGCGAGGTCGTCCAGACGGAGGGTGAAGCGGTGCACCGGGGTCCTCCCGTCGGCTGCCGGTCGTCGAGCTTTTAGCCAGAGCCTAAAGGAGTACCGGGCGCGGCCCGGTCGGCGGTGGAATCCTCGGCATGACCACCCCACCTGCGGAGTCCTCCGCACCGCCCTTCGGTGTGCCCGCGCACCAGCCGGCCGGCCGCCTGCCCGAGGCCCTCCGGCGCCGCCTCCACCCCGATCCGACGGTCCGTCGGCTGGCCGGGATCACCCTGGTCAACACGGTGGGCAACGGCCTCTCGCTGGCCGTCGCGGTGCTGTTCTTCACCCGGGTGCTCGGGCTGAGCGCGGCCCAGCTGGGGTTCGGGATGACGGCCGCCGGTCTGTGCGGGGTCGCCGCCAGCGTGCCGGCCGGCCGGGCCGCCGACCGGTGGGGCGCCCGGCGGGTCCTGGTGGTGCTGGTCTCGATCGAGGCCGTGGGCACGGCCGGGTACGCACTGGTGCACGGCTACGCCGCGTTCGTGGCCCTGGCCTGCGCCGTCTCCGCCGTGGACCGCGGCGCGGCCGCGGTGCGGAACGCGCTGTACGCCCAGGTGCTGCCCGCCGACCGCCGGGTGGCCGGCCGGGCGTACCTGCGGGTGGTGACCAACATCGGCATCTGCCTGGGGACCGGCCTCGGCGCGATCGCGCTCCAGTTCGACACCCGGCCGGTCTACCTGGCGGCGATCCTGGCCGACGCCGTCTCGTACGTGGCCGTCGCGCTGCTGATGTACCGGCTGCCGGTGGAGGCCGGTGCGGAGCCGGGCGCCTTCGCGACTGTCCCTCCCCCGGTGGGTGCCTCCTCGGCCGGGACCCGTACGGCGGACCCGGGCGGAAAGGGCGTCGAGCACGGCCGGCGGCGCAATCCGGCGCTGCGTGACGGTCCGTTCCTGGCCGTGACCGCGCTCTGCTCCGTCCTCGGGTTGCAGTTCGCCGTCCTGGAGGTCGGCGTCCCGCTGTGGATCGTCCAGCAGACCGACGCGCCGCGGATCACCGTCGCCCTTGCCTTCATCGTCAACACCCTGATGGTGATCGCCCTCCAGGTGCGGGCCACCCGGGGCACCGAGGAGCGGACGGCCGCCGCCCGGGCCTGCCGGCGCGCCGGACTGGTGCTGGCCGCCTCCTGCCTGGTCATCGCCATGGCGCACGGACTGCCCGGGATCCTCGCCGCCGCCGTGGCGCTGGTCGCGATCGGCTTGCAGTCGCTCGCCGAGGTGATGGGACAGGCGGGCGGCTGGGCGCTGAGCTACGACCTCGCGGGCGAGCACGAACACGGCGCCTACCAGGGGGTGTTCAACGCGGGCTCGGCGGCCGCCGCGATGGCCGGACCGGCGGTGGTCAGCACCGCGGTGATCGGCTACGGGGTGGCCGGGTGGGCGGTGCTGGGTGCGGTGCTGGTGGCGGCGGGCCTGGCGATGGGGCCCGCCGTCCGGTGGGCCGGACGGCGGGAGGCGCGGCTGCGGGCGGCGTGAGGAGCCGGCGGGAATTGTCAGACACGCCCTAGTCCGGGACGACCGCCGTCGCCTCGATCTCGATCAGCACGTCGGGCCGGAACAGGGCCGCGACCTGCATCGCGGAGGCGGCCGGGAGCGGCAGGTCGCCCAGGTACTCGTTCCGGGCGTCCCGGATCGCCGCGAGGTGGGCGATGTCGGTCATGAAGAAGGTGAACTTGACGACGTCCGAGAAGTCGGCGCCGGCGGCGGCCAGGCAGCGGCGCAGGTTCTCGAAGATCTGACGCGCCTGGGCCTTCGGGTCACCCGCGCCGACCAGGTTCCCGTGCTCGTCGAAGGCGACCTGTCCGGAGACCTGGACCAGCCGGCCGGTGCCGGTGACGACGTGGGTGTAGCCCTTCGCGGGGAACACGCCGGGCGGCTGGGTGATGTGGGTGAGGTGCGTGGTGGTCATGGTGCCTGATCGTGCGCCACCCTACGCCGGGACGCAAGCGGTCACCCCCGGTCAACCCGCTCGTCAGCGCACCACTTCGGGCAGCTCGCGCCGGAACGCCCGCTCGGTGGCGGGCAGTTGGGCGGCCGGGCCGGAGGAGCGCAGCACCACGTCCAGGACCTCGCCCGGGTCGGCGGCGTAACCCCCGCTGGCCCAGGCGGCGTTGGCCTCGACCACCGCCCAGCCCCGGTCCGTCCGTCCGACGTCCACCACCACCGCACCCGGCAGCGGGGCGTGCGAGGCCGAGGCGGCCAGCACGTCGCGGGCGAAGGCCAGCACCTCCGGGCCGTCCGCCCCGAGCGGTGCGACGGACAGGTCACCGTCCCGCGCGTAGCGCGAGCCCGTCCGCACCGCGCCGTCCAGGACGAACAGCCGGTACTCCGTGCGGAACCGCACCACCTCGCTCACCAGCACCGGGGTGTCGCCGTCCAGCAGCCCGGGCCCGGGCAGCGCGTGGCCGCCGGGGTAGACCCGGGCGGCGAACAGCTTGTCCGCGGGCGGCTTCACGAAGGCCGGGCCGCGCAGCGCACGGGCCTCGGCCAGCGTGGTCGCCGACACCCGTCGGCCGGTCAGCGCGAGCGGCAGCCGGGCGAGCCAGTCCTCGGCCGGCTCCAGCAGGGCGAGGCCGAGCTCCCGGCCGACCGCGTCCGCGAACAGCGGCCCGCCGTACACGTGCACCGCGGCACCGAGCAGCTCACGCGGCGCCCGCCAGGAGGCGGCGGTGTGCGCGCGCAGGCCGCGCAGCCCGGCGGCGGTGCGCAGCTGGAGGCCGGTCTCGTTGATCCGCGGGGCGAGCAGCAGGACCGGGGGGTCGGTGGTCATGGGCCCATGCTGACGGGCGGTCCGGGACCGCCACCAGCGGTTTTCGGCCCGGCGGCTGGACGGCCTGAGCCGTACCGGGCCCGGCGGCCCCGGCCGGGCGGCAGCCGGCTGCCGCCCGAGGGGTGCCGATCGGCTCTGGCCGAGGGGCGGGTGGGCGTGCCAGAGTCGTGCGGGCGCGGTCCGGGCACCCCGGGCCGCGCCCGCAGTCCGACCCACCCTCAGCCGGAAGGCAGGCCCACGCCGATGACCAGCGCAGAGCCCCTCGTCCGCGTCACCACCGCGGACGCCGTCACCACGCTCACCCTCGACTCGCCGCACAACCGCAACGCGCTCTCCTCCCGCCTGATGTCCGAGCTGCACGCCGGACTGGCGGTGGCCGCGGCGGACCGGGACGTCCGCGCGGTGGTGCTCACCCACACCGGCAAGGTGTTCTGCGCGGGCGCGGACCTCTCCGAGGCGACCGGCGCGGACCCGACGGTGGGCCCGCGCGGCCTGGTCGAGCTGCAGAAGGCGATCGTGGACTGCACCAAGCCGGTGATCGCCGTGGTCGACGGGCACGCCCGGGCCGGCGGCCTCGGCCTGATCGGCGCGGCGGACCTCGCCGTCGCCGGACCGGCCGCGACCTTCGCCTTCACCGAGGTCCGGCTCGGCCTGGCGCCCGCCGTCATCTCGCTGCCGCTGCGCCCCAAGCTGGAGCCGCGCGCCGCCTCCCGCTACTACCTGACCGGTGAGGTCTTCGACGCCGCCGAGGCGGCCAGGATCGGTCTGATCACCCAGGCGGCCGAGTCCAGCGAGTCCACCGGAGTGCTGGTGAAGGGCCTGCTGGACGCGCTGCGCCAGGGCTCGCCGCAGGGGCTGGCGGAGTCCAAGCGGCTGGCCAACGCCGAGGTGGCGCGGTCCTTCGCGCGGGACGCGGACGAGTTGGTGCAGCTGTCGGCGCGACTGTTCGGGTCGGCGGAGGCGCAGGAGGGGATGCGGTCGTTCCTGGAGAAGCGGCCGGCGGCCTGGGTGCGCTGAGCCTGCGACTGGGCTGGGCCTGCGACTGGGCTGGGCCTGCGACTGGGCCGGGCCTGCGACTGGGCCGGGCGTCCGGCGGGGCTGAGCCGCGGCCCGGCCCCGCCGGTCCGGGGTCAGATCGCCGCGGCGGTCCGCCAGTGGTCGAACAGGTCCGGGTCGCCGCTGAGCTCGACCCGCCCGGCCCGCTCGACGGTCAGCCGGTTCCAGAGCAGCGGGTAGAGCTCGGCCGCCGGACCGCTGACCGTCAGGTCGGCGGGCTCGGGGTGCTCCTCTGTAGTGACGGCGAGCGGCTCCCGGGAGAGCGTCAGGTGCCAGGAGCCCGCCCCGTCGGTCGGCCGGATCCGGATGGTGCGCGGGTCGTCGCTGTGCACCTTCGACCGGCCGCGGAGCAGGAAGCCGCGCAGCAGTTCGTCGATGCCGTCCAGGGCGAGCGCGCCGTCGACGCCCGGGCCCGGTGAGCCGGCCGCCGCGTCGGCGTCGAGGCGGTGGACGGCGGTCTCGTGCGCCTGGCGCCGGGCCCAGAAGGCCAGCGGGCTGGGCGCGGGCAGGAAGGTCCAGCACTCGACGTCGGCGGGGGCCTGGGACAGCACGGTCAGTAGGGCGGCATGCCCCTCCCGGTACCAGTCGAGCAGTGCGGCGTCGGACGGGTCCGGGCCGACCACGGCCTGCCGGTCCGCGTCGTCCGGCGGGCCGCTCAGGCCCTTCGCCGGGAAGGCGGCGGCCCAGCGGTGGACCTGGCCGATGTGGCGCAGCAGGTCGCGCAACTGCCAGTCCGGGCAGGTCGGGACGGGGGCGGTGAGGTCGGCGCGGGCGGCGGCGTCGGCCAGCAGGGCGCCCTCGCGGCGCAGTGCGTCGATGTGCTCGGAGATCTCCATGGGACGGAGTCTTCCACCGCCGTCCGACATCGGTGGCGGATTTCGGACGGCCGCCCGGAGCGGTGCGGAAGGGAGTGGTGGGGCCGGTGTGATGTCGGCCTCCCGGTCACCGGGCGGACGCTACGGGCCGGTAACGTGAGCGCATGCCGATAACCCGTTCCCTCCTCTCCACCGTCCGGGACGGCGGCCGCCGGGCCGCCGGGCGCCTCGTCCACCGGGGCTGGCGCTGGGTGCAGCGGACCGGCGCGGTCAGCAACCGGAACCCCGGTCCGTACCGGTTCGGCGAGCTGGGCGACGGCACCACCCTCGCCTTCCCGCTCGGGGCGGTGTTCAACGAGCGGTGGATCACCATCGGGCCGTTCTCGATCATCGGCGAGCGGGTCACCATCAGTGCGGGTTTCCTGCCCGGGCTCGACCTCGGGCCGGAGCCGATCGTGCGGATCGGCGGCGGCTGCGTGATCGGGCGGGACAGCCACATCGTCGGCCACCAGTCGATCGTGATCGGCGACGACGTCTGGACCGGCCCCGGGGTCTACGTCAGCGACCAGGCGCACGAGTACCGGGACACCGAGCTGCCGATCGGCAAGCAGTGGCCGCGCAACGAGCCGGTGGAGATCGGTACCGGCAGCTGGATCGGCACCGGCGCGGTGATCATGCCGGGGGCGCGGATCGGCCGCAACGTGGTGGTCGCGGCCGGTGCGGTGGTGCGCGGCGAGGTGCCCGACCACAGCGTGGTCGCCGGGGCCCCGGCCAAGGTGGTCCGGCGGTGGACCGAGGAGGAGGGCTGGCAGCCGCCGCTGCGGCACGAACCGCCCCGGCCGGTGCCGGACGGGGTGACGGCGGAGCAGCTGCGGGCCCTGGTGGGGTGGGACCTGCGGTTGCCGGGGGAGCGGGACTGAGATCGTTTTGTCGATCCTTTAGCCAATTGCTCCCGGTTTCTGACGTTCCGTCGACTAGCCTGACCGTTCGTTCGAAGCGCGTCCGCGGCTTCGAGGAGTTCATCGAACGGGGGATTTCCACATGCGCAACCGTCTGGTCGGCGGTCTCGTCACCGCCGGAATCGTGCTGGGGGCCGGGCTCGTGACCGCACCCGCCGCGTCCGCGCAGGCCTCGCAGTACTGCTCCTACACCAACGCCGAGCCCACCCTCGGCTACAACTTCACCTCCAGCGGGGATGCGGTGAAGCAGTTGCAGTGCGAGCTCAACTCGATCACCTACTACCCGAACGCGAGTGCGCCGCTGAGCAAGGACGGGTACTGGGGCCCGGCGACCGACGGGGCCGTCCGGAAGTTCCAGCAGTGCACCGGCCTCCAGCAGGACGGCGTCGTCGGCCCGCAGACCTGGGCCAAGCTGGACGGGTGGGTGGTCACCCACGGCTGGATCAACTGCTGATCCCGTGGTGTTGAGCCCGTGATGTTGAGCCCGGGGCGTCGACCCTGGGCCGTTGAGTCCGGGCCGTTGAGTCCGGGGCGTTGACCCTGGGCGTTGATTGCAGCACGGCACCCGCGCCGCGGTCGGCGCGGGTGCCGTCGTGTCACGACCGGCGGGCCGGGGCCGACCGCTCGGCCGTCCGGGCCGCGATCGCGGCGGTGATCCGTAGGACGTCAGCCGGGCGCGCCGGGTCCAGCCCGGTGAGCACGGCGATCCGGCGCAGCCGGTAGTCGACGGTGTTGGGGTGCAGGTGCAGGGCGCTCGCGGTCTGTCGGCGGTTGAGGCCGCCGGCCAGGTGGATGCGCAGGGTGGTGAGCAACTCCCCGCCGTCGGCGAGGGGTTCGAGCAGTGCGGCGAGCCGGGCGCGGGCCTGGCTGGGCCGGGTGAGCTGGTACTCCAGTAGCACGTCGTCCAGCCGGTGCAGCCCGGGCGGTCGGCCGAACGCCCGCGCGACGTCCAGGACTTCGTAGGCGAGGGCGGCGGCGCCGGGCACCTCCGCCGGCGCTGCGGCGGCCGCCCCGGCCAGGACCGGTACGCCGGCGGCGCGGGCCGCGGCGGTGAGGGTGGCGCCGAGCCGGGGCCAGTCGGCCCCGTCCTCGACCCCGCCCTCGGACCCGTCGGCGGGGCGGTCGGCGGGTTCGTCGGCCAGGTCCGGCGGGGTCGGCAGCGGGAGGAGCAGCAGGCCGCCCGAGGGGGTGAGCGCGGAGAGCGCCGACTGCCGGGTGCGGTGGTCGAGTTCGGAGACGAAGCGGCGCAGCTTGCGGCGGGCGGCAATGGCCGGGTCGATGCCGGGGGAGTGCTCGTCCGGGTGGTCGGCGAGGGACAGGCAGAACACGGCGTAGCCGGCCGGCAGTTCGGTGCCGGCCCGGGCGGCGGCCTCCTCGGCGGGGGTGCCGGCGAGCAGCGCGGTGAGCAGGGACTGTCGGGCGGTGGAGCTCCGGTCGCCGGCCGACTGCTGCCCGTCCTGGTAGCCGGCGCCGGCGGCGGTGGTGGCCCGGCGGAGCTGGTCGAGCAGCAGGCGGTTGAGCAGCAACAGGTCGGCGGCGTCCCCGGCGTGGGCGTCCCGGGTGATGAACTCCCAGCAGACCTCCAGCCCGAGGTGGTGGGCGAGCAGGACGGCGTCCAGCGGCAGGCCCTCCTCGGCGCGGCGCGCGGCGGCCTCCCGTACGGCGGTGAACTCCTCGGCGGGGGCGGGGAGTCCGGTGCGGACGGCGTGGGCCAGGCCACGGATGCGGCGCTCGGTGTCCCGGGTGAGTTCGCCGGTGAGCTGCTCGCGCGGGAGGCGGTGGTAGACCGGCACCCGCTCCAGCAGGGCGGCGACCACGTCGGCGGCCAACGCGCGGGCGCCGCCCAGGAGTCGCTGGTCGGCCGGGAGTCCGCCGATCACCGGGACGCGCCACGGCGAGGGGTGTCCGGCGGCTCCGGCGGGGGTGTCGGCGGGGGTGTCGGTGGCCGTGTCGGTGGGGGTTTCGGCACAGGCGTCGGTGGGGGTGTCGGTGGCCGTGTCGGCAGGGGCGTCGGCGAGCTGGTGCGCGGGGAGTTCGGCGGAGCGGCTGGTGGGGGTGCAGTGGAGTGCGTTGTGACCGATCACAGAGAACACCGTCCAGGTCTGGGGTACGCCCAAGGGCCGGGCCGGAGGGGTGACCGCATCATTGAGCCACTCGGGTTACCTGTTGGTAACAAACTTCCGCTGTGGAGGCAACAGTTGAGAACCCCACTTCTCCGCTTCTCCGCAACTCCCCTGCGCCGTCGGCTCGGCGGAGCCTTCGGCGCGGCCGTCCTGGCGGGCGCGCTGCTGGTCGGCGCCGCCGCGGCCCCCACCGGGGCCGCTCCGGCCGCCGCCACCCCGGCCGCCGCCGCTGCCGCGCTCCCGCCCGACGGTGACTCGGTGGCCTCGCCGCCCGGCGCCAACGACTGGAGCTGCCGGCCGTCCGCCGCCCACCCCGACCCGGTGGTGCTGGTGCACGGCACCTTCGCCAACCGCTACGAGAACTGGCTGGCGCTCTCCCCGCTGCTCAAGGGCCTCGGGTACTGCGTCTTCGCCCTCGACTACGGCACCGTTCCCGGCATCACCTCCAGCGGCAGCGGTCTCCTGCTGCCGATCGGCGGCCTCGGGCCGGTGCCCGCCTCGGCGGCCCAACTCGCCCACTTCGTCGACCTGGTGAGGTCCACGACCGGCGCGGCCAAGGTCGACATCGTCGGGCATTCGCAGGGCGGCATGCTGCCGAACTACTACCTGAAGTTCCTCGGCGGGGCCTCCAAGGTGGACAAGCTGATCGGCCTGGCGCCGTCCAACCACGGCACGACCCTCGACGGGATCACCAAGCTGGCGCCGTACTTCCCCGGCGTGGCCGACCTGATCTACACCGTCTGCCAGGCCTGCCGCGACCAGGCGGTGGGCTCCGACTTCAACGCGACCATGGCCTCCCGGCCGGACACCGTGCCGGGCGTGCACTACACGGTGATCTCGACCGTGTACGACGAGGTGGTCACCCCGTGGCGGACCCAGTTCCTGAACGGGCCGGACGTGGACAACCAGGTGCTCCAGGACCACTGCCCGGTCACGCTCGCCGAGCACGTCGCCATCGCGTTCTCGCCGACGGCGCTGCACCTGGTGACCGACGCCCTGGACCCGGCGCACGCCACACCGGTGTTCTGCGGCTGACGACGCCGCTGCCGCCGCTGCCCGTACCCCCGGTTCCGGCGGGGGTACGGGCAGCGCGTCGTGCGGTCCGCGTCGCCCGGCCCGGGCTGCTCGGCCGGCGGTGCTCAGCCGGCGGTGCCGAGCGCGGCGGTGCGGAAGGTGATCGCGGCGGTGACGCCGTCGGGCCGCAGCTCGTGGGCGCCGGGCCCGTCGAGCAGCGCGGCGTCGTAGCGGCCGAGTTCGGTGCCCCCGTCGAGGACGGCCGAACCGGCCAGGCAGACCAGCAGGACGGTCGACCCCTCCGGGACGGCGACGCCGCCGGGCCCGGTCCGCAGTTCCACGGCGGCGTCGGTCCGGCCGCGGCGGGTCATCACGTTGAAGTCCACCACCGGACCGCCGAGCAGCCGGCAGTCGGTGGCGGCGTCGCCGGGGAAGGCGAACGGGCGGAACGGGGCGTCGACCCGCTGCTCGACGCCGTCCACGGCGAGCACCATACCGGCGCCCTCGACCAGGGTGATCACCCGGTCGATCCCGGGGAACGGCGAGAACGGGCCGGCCGAGGCGACGTCGGCCAGGCTCACCCGCCAGTCGAAGTCGGCCAGTCCGGCCCCGGCGGGGGACCCGGCGACCTCCCGGGTCACCCCGCCCCCGTTGAGCCACGGGGTGGCCGGGCGCTCGCTCGCCCGCAGTACCTGGATGCGTCCGGTGGTGGTCATGGGTCCGCATCCTGCCACTGCCGGGGACGATTCGTCAGGGCCGCCCCGGCCGTCGGCGCTGCCCCGGCCGTCGGCGCCGCCCGACGGTCAACGCCGCCCGACCGTCAGCGGCAGCAGGGCTGCGGCGGTGGCCGCGACCGCGACCGTGGTCAGGGCGAGCGGCAGTCCGACCGCGTCGGCGAGGAAACCGATCACCACCGGCCCGATCAGCATCCCGCCGTACCCGAGCGTCGAGGCGAGCGCGACACCCTGCGGCCCGCCCGCCGCTCCGGCGCGCGCGATGGCGAGCGGGAACAGGTTGGCCAGCCCGAGGCCGACCAGGACGAACCCGCCGACGGCCACCGGCACCGACGGTGCCAGGGCGGCGAGCAGCATGCCGGCCGCGGCGGTGAGCCCGCCGAGCAGCATCAGCCGGTTCTGGCCCAGCCGGATGGACAGCCAGGTGCCGCCCATCCGTCCGCTGGTCATGGCGAAGGCGTACGCGGCGTACCCGGCGGCGGCGGTGCCCGCGCCCGCGTGGACGTCGTCGGTGAGGTGGAGGGTGGTCCAGTCGGCGACGGCGCCCTCGCCGTACGCCGTGCACAGCGCGGTGAGGCCGAGCAGCAGCACCAGCAGTCGGACGTGCCTTCCGGTGGCCGGAGCGGCGGCCGGAGCGGCGGCCGGGTCGTCGGCCGGGTCGCGGGTGGGGTCGGCGGTCGGTTCGGCGATGGGGCCGCTGGCCGGTGCGGTGGCCGGGCCGGGGGTCCGCTCCGGGGCGACCGTCGGCGCGGCCGGGCTGCGCAGCAGGACGACGCCCGCGCCGACGGTCACGGCGAGCCCCAGCAGCCCGCCGAGCGCGAGCGCCCACGCGGTGGTCAGCCGCTCGGCGAGCAGTCCGCCGATGCCCGCGCCGAGCAGTCCGCCCAGGCTGTACCCGGCGTGGAAGCTGGGCATGACGGGCCGGCGCAGCTGGGCGACCAGGTCGACGGCGGCGCTGTTCATGGCGACGTTGGCGCCGCCGTACCCGGCGCCGAACAGCAGCAGCACCGCGCCGAGCGAGTACACCGAGTGGGCGTGCGCGGGCAGCGGGACGGCGAGGGCGAGCAGCGCCAGCGAGGCCACGGTGACCGGGCGCGAGCCGTAGCGCAGGCAGAGCCGGCCGACGGCCGGCATGGTGAGGACGGCGCCGACGGACAGGCAGAGCAGGGCCAGGCCGAGGGCGCTGTGGGAGGCGCTGACCTGGCTGCGGACGTCCGGGATGCGGACCACCCAGGCGGCGAAGAGGAAGCCGTCGACGGCGAAGAAGGCGGTGAGCGCGAGCCGTGCGGCGCCCCAGGGGCTGTCCGCGACCGGGGGTGTGCTGCGAGACTGGGGGGAGGTCGGGTCGGCGTGGCGGTGGGAACTGATTTTGTTTCGAAGCGACACAAAGTCACAATAGGGGCGTGCAGCTCTCACCTTCAAGCCCGCGGCCCCGTTCCGGGGCCGACGCCGACGCGCAGCGCGACGCCCACCGCCGCGCGGCCCCCGACCGCGGTCGGACGCTGCTCGGCCCGGCGCTCTCCCTCATCCACACCGGTCAGACGCCCACCCGGTCCGCGCTGACCCGCGCCCTGGACGTCACCCGGGCCACCGCCGGCGCCGTCACGGCCGAACTGGAGGCGCTCGGCCTGATCACCGTCGACTCCCGCCCGGCCGGCGGCGGCCGCGGCCGCCCCTCGCACCGGCTGGCGATCGACCCGCAGGGCCCGGTCGTGGTCGCCGGCCAGATCCACGCCGACGGGCTGAGCGTCACCCTGGCCGGACTCGGCGGACTGCTCGACCCGCCCGTCCACCTGCCGCTGCCCGCCGCCACCGATCCGGTCCGGATGCTGCGCGCCGTCGCCCAGGCCGGCGCCGAGCTGGCCCGCGCGACCGACCGCCGCTGCCTGGCCGCCTCGCTCGCACTGCCCAACCCGGTCACCGAACCGGACGGCACCGCGCTCGCCGCGCTGCACTTCGCCTGGCCCAGCGGCACCCCGGTCGCCGACCTCTACGACGTCGAGGTCGGCCGCGCCGACCACGGTCCGAAGGCCGTGCGGCCGCTGCCCACCGCCATCGCCAACGACGCCAACCTCGCCGCCCTCGCCGAGTACCGGCACGGCGCGGGGCGCGGCGCCCGGCACCTGCTCTTCGTCACCTCCGGCCACCGCGGCGTCGGCGGCGCGCTGGTGATCGACGGGCACCTGCACACCGGCAGCGCCGGGCTCGCCCTGGAGGTCGGCCACCTCACCGTCGACCCGCAGGGCCGCCCCTGCGCGTGCGGCAACCGGGGCTGCCTGAACGCCGAGACCGACCCCGACGCGCTGTTCGCCGCGGCCGGCCTCACTCCGGAGCCCGGCCGCCCGCTGCTCGACCAGGCGCGCGAGCTGTGCTGGGCGGCCGCGACCGACGAGCGGGCGCGGGCCGCGGTGGAGCACGTGATCGACCGGCTCGGGCTCGGACTGGCCGGGGTCGCCAACATCCTCAACCCGGACCGGGTGGTGCTCAGCGGCCTCCACCTCGACCTCCTGGAGGCCGCCCCCGACCGGCTGCGCGCGGTGGTCGCCGACCGCAGCCTGTGGGGGCGCAGCGGGCGGGTGCCGATCGTCGGCGCGGAGCTGGCCCACGGCGCGCTCGCGGGCGCGGCCGAGCTCGGCTGGGGGCCGTACCTCGCGGACCCGCAGTCGGTGCCGGTCTGAGGCGGCGGGCGGGACGGGGAGTGGTGTGGCGGACGGGCGGTGAAAGGGGCGATAAGCGGAAGCTGGGTCTACGAAAACGGTCACTTATCGTGACCCTCGTACACTCGTAGTGAGCAGCGGGGGGCCGCAACGAGGGAGTACGTGACCATGAGCACCCAGTCCGGTGGGACCGTCGGCACCGAACCGGCCGGTGGCGCCGAACCGGCCGTCGGCATCGAGCCGACCGTCGACGTCGACCGCTCCGACCAGCAGTACCGCGACTGGCTCAAGGAGGCGGTGCGCAAGGTCCACGCCGACGCCAACCGCTCCGCCGACACCCACCTGCTGCGCTTCCCGCTGCCGGCCGAGTGGGGGATCGACCTCTACCTCAAGGACGAGTCCACCCATCCGACCGGCTCGCTCAAGCACCGGCTGGCCCGGTCGCTCTTCCTCTACGGGCTCTGCAACGGCTGGATCCGCCCCGGAAAGCCGGTGATCGAGGCCTCCAGCGGCTCCACCGCCGTCTCCGAGGCGTACTTCGCCCAGCTCATCGGGGTGCCGTTCATCGCCGTCATGGCCAAGAGCACCAGCCAGGCCAAGATCGACCTGATCGAGTTCCACGGCGGCGAGTGCCACCTGGTCGAGCGCTCGGACGAGGTCTACGAGGCCTCCGCGCGGCTCGCCGAGGAGACCGGCGGGCACTACATGGACCAGTTCACCTACGCCGAGCGGGCCACCGACTGGCGCGGCAACAACAACATCGCCGAGTCGGTCTTCGCCCAGCTGCGCCTGGAGCCGCACCCGGAACCGGCCTGGATCGTCGCCACCGCCGGGACCGGCGGCACCTCGGCCACCATCGCCCGGTACGTGCACTACATGCAGTACGACACCCGGATCTGCGTCGCCGACCCGGAGAACTCCTGCTTCTTCGAGGGCTGGGTGAACCACGACCCGGACGCCGTCTGTACGAGCGGCTCCCGGATCGAGGGCATCGGGCGGCCCCGGATGGAGCCGAGCTTCGTGCCCGGGGCGGTCGACCGGATGATGAAGGTGCCCGACGCCGCCTCGATCGCCGCGGTGCGGCTGCTGGAGCAGGTGCTCGGGAAGAAGGCCGGGGCCTCCACCGGGACGGGACTGTGGAGCGCGCTGCGGATCGTCGCGGAGATGCGGGCGGCCGGCCGGACGGGCAGCGTGGTCGGACTGATCTGCGACCCGGGGGACCGCTACCTGGACAAGTACTACTCGGACGACTGGCTGGCCGGCGAGCGGATCGACATCGCGCCGTACCGGTCCGCACTGGAGGCCTTCCTGGCGGGCGGCGCCTGGACGGGCTGACGGGCTGACGGGCTGACGGGTCGCCGGCTGACGGGCGACGACTGACAACTGACGGATGACAGACGGCAGATGGCAGATGGCAGACTTTGAAATCTGTCATCCGTCGCCTGTCGGTCGTCATCTGTCATCCGCCCGCGGCACCCGTCAGAAGCGTTCCATGCCCGGCCCAACGCCCCGCCGCCGTCGGGGAGTTCCCGCCCGTTACGGCAGCGGCGCGCTCGGCAGGTCCGCCGGGACGAGCAGCTGCAGCTCCTCCGTGGACGGGTCGGCCAGCGAGGCCACCCGTACCGCGTGGCGCTCGACCATGGTCTCGAACACCTGCCGCGCGGTGCGCCCGTTGCCGAAGTTGGGTCCGCGCTCCAGTCCGCCGAAGTGGTCCAGCAGCGCGTCCTCGGCCGCCTCGGAGAGCGCGTACTCGTGCTCCGCGCACTGCGCCCGGGCGATCTCCAGCAGCTCGTCCGCCGTGTAGTCGGGAAAGGTGACGGTCCGTGAGAAACGGGACGAGACACCGGGGTTGGCGGAGAGGAAGCGCTCCATCTCGGCGGTGTAGCCGGCCACGATCACGACCACCTCGTCCCGGTGGTCCTCCATCAGCTTGACCAGGGTGTCGATCGCCTCGCGTCCGAAGTCCCGGGCGCCGTCCTCGGGGGCGAGGGCGTACGCCTCGTCGATGAAGAGGACCCCGCCGCGGGCCCGGTCGAAGGCGGCGGCGGTGCGGATCGCGGTGGAGCCGATGTGCTCGCCGACCAGGTCGACCCGGGCCACCTCGACCAGGTGGCCGCGCTGCAACACCCCGAGCGAGGCGAGGATCTCGCCGTACAGCCGGGCGACGGTGGTCTTGCCGGTGCCGGGGGCGCCGGTGAAGACCAGGTGGCGGCGGAGCGAGGGGGCCTTGAGGCCGGCCTGGCGGCGGCGCCGGCCGACCGAGATCAGGTCGATCAGCGTGCGCACCTCCTGCTTCACCGTGGCCAGGCCGACCAGCGAGTCCAGTTCGGCGAGCGCCTCGTCGGCCGGGCGGCAGTCCGGGATCGGCGCGATGGTGGCCGTCGCCGCGGCGGCGGAGCCCGCCACCGAGGAGGTCGAGGGGGCGGTCAACACCGGTGCGGCTGTGGCGTGTTGGGCGGGCCTCGGGGCGGGCAGCTCGGGCCGGCCGGCGGTGCCCGGTCCGGCCGGGGCGAGCGGGGCCACGTCGTCCGAGGTGCACCCCTCCGCGACCGGTCCGGGCTCGGAGAACTCGAACCCGGCCCGCTCGTTCTGCTCCGCCCGGCAGCGGGTGAGCTGGGTGCGGCAGCCGTCGATGATGTGGAAGCCGAAGCCCTTGCCGTGCGAGACCCGGCAGTCCTCGAAGGTGCCGCGGCCCTGGGCCGAGACGTACACCCCGGCGTCCGTGCTGGCGCGTACGGTGCACTCGCGCAGCACCGGGTCGGCGCCCTTGGTGACGATCACCCCGGTGGCGACGTCCGAGATCTCGCAGTCGGTGAGCAGCCCGCCACTGCCGTGGTCGCGGAACCAGAGCCCGGTCCCGGCCTCCTGCACCTGGCAGGAGGCCAGTGTGACGGTGGCTCCGCCGCTGACCGAGACCGCTGAGCTGCGGATCCGGCTGAACGAGCAGCCCCGGGCGACGGCCGCGGAGTCCCGGTCGAGGACGAACAGCGCGTCCGGCAGGTCGTACAGCGAGCAGTCGGTGAGGGTGAGCCGGGCGCCGTCGCTGACCCACAGCGCCGGGTACTCGCCGTTGGAGCCGTGGATCCGGCAGGACTCGGCGACCGCCTCGGTGCCCTGGTCCCAGACCGAGAGCGCGCCGCGCCCGAAGTCCCGCACGGTGCTGTTGGAGAGGCTGAGCTTGGCGCGTCCGCGCAGGTCGGCGCCGTTCTCCGGCAGGTCGTGCACCCGGCAGCCGGTGAGCACCAGTTCGGCCTCGCCGTCCAGGGTCAGGCCGTTGCCGGTGACCCGGTGGATGTCGCAGTCGACCAGCCGCCCGCCGGCCTGCGCCTCGGCCTGCACGCCGCTGCCGCGGATCTCGTAGATCTCGCAGCCGGTGAGCTCCGCAGCGCTGCCCGGGTCGGAGAGCAGCACGCCGGCGCCGGAGGCGTGGTGGATCCGGCAGCGGTCCAGGGCGGCGGTCGCCCCGCCGAGCACGGCGAGTCCGGCCTGGCCGGCCGCGGCGACCTCGCAGTCCTCGAAGGCGGCGGCGGTGCCCTCGCCGCGCAGCCGCAGCCCGAGGCCGCCGGGGTTGGCGACCACGCAGCCGCGCAGGGTCGGGCGGGCGCCGCCGCCGATCTCGATCCCGGTGGCGGAGCGGGTCTCGATCCGGCAGCCGCTGAACGCGGGCGTCGCCTGCGCTCCGGTGACCAGGACGGCCGGGACGGAGCTGTCGCCGCCCTCGACCACCAGGTCGCGCACGGTCGCGGCGGCGGTGACGGTGATCGCCACCCCGGAGGCCGGTTCGATCCGGACGGTGCCCGGGCCCTGGGCCGCGACGATCGTCACCGGCTTGTCCAGCAGCACGTTCTCGCGGAAGGTGCCGGGCCGGACGGTCACGGTGTCGCCCGGCTCGGCGGCGGCCAGGGCCTCCGCGAGCGTGTCGTACTCGCCCGCGCGGCGGCGCCAGCGGGATGCGCTGTCCTGGGTGACCCGGACCCTGTGCTCAGCCATGACGGTCTGTCGTCCCCACCTTCGTCGTGCCGGCGATCAACGGGCCGTGGGCGCGGGGGTGCGCGGGCCGTCCGCCCACCGTAGCGCGCCCGGACGGGTGATCCGTCCGTCCGTCCGGACCGGCCGGTGCGCCCGCCCGGGGCCGCTCGGCACCGGCGGGCACCGGGGGCGCCCACCGCGGCCACAGGTTCCGACCACTTGCTTCAACGAGCGCGCACAGCCGGAGTTCCGTGCCGGCGGGCCGGAGGCGGAGCTCCGGGCAGGGAGTGGGAGCCGGGGCAGGGCGCGGTGGTGGTGTCAGCGCCCGTCGGAGGACCAGTGCGCCCCGTCCTCCAGGACCTCGACGTCGTCGCCGAGGCGCAGCGTCCCCAGCACGTCGCCCTCGACGCCGACCGGGCGCTCGGGGATCAGGTTCTGCCCGAACGCGGCCATCCGCAGCAGCCGGTGGTGCCGGGCCAGGGTGCGCAGCGGCTCGGGGCCGCGCCGCTCGCCGCTCTCCTGGTCGGTGGTGGTGACCACGCAGCGGCCGCAGGGCTTGACCACCTGGAAGGTGAGCGCGCCGATCCGGATCCGGCGCCAGCCGTCCTCGGCCCAGGGCTCGGAGCCGGCGACCACCACGTTGGGGCGGAAACGTTCCATCGGCAGGGTCTCGTGGCCGTCCGGGTGCTCGGCGGCGATCAGTTCGTTGAGCCGCTCCAGCGAGCCGGTGGTGGTGAGCAGCAGCGGGAAGCCGTCGGCCATCGACACGGTGTCGCCGGGCCGGCCGTACTGCGGGTCGACGGGCCGGGCGCGCGGGTCGTCCAGGTGCACCAGGCGGTAGTCGCCGAGCCGGTCGGCGATCCACTCGTGGGCGTCCTTGGCGGCCTCGACGGCGCGGAAGCGGGTGCCCCAGACCTCGACCTCGGCGACCGGGTCGCCGGCCTCGGCGGCGGGCGCGGCGACCTCGATCCGGGAGCCGTCGGGGGCGGTCAGCGCGAGTGCGCCGTCGGGCAGCAGGTCTACCCGGATCTGTCCGAGGGCGGCGTCGTCGCGCTGGCTGACGAAGCGTCCGGTGGGGTCGGCGAGCATCCAGCGGCGGTCTCCGGCCAGACCCCAGGGGTGGACCGCGGCGGTGTCGGGGCTCAGGCGGTACATCGACTTGACGGGGTAGACGTGGAGTCCGGTGAGGCGCATCCCTCCATCCTGCCAGCAGCGATCGGGGCGGACGCGGCCGCCCCTGAGGCGCCCCGCGGCTGCTCCGGACCGGTTCGGGACCCCCGGTCCGGGGGACCTGCCCGGGTCCCCGTACGCCGTTGCCCCCGTACGCGCACGGACCGCCCGGTACGCCGTGGGGGGCGTTCCGGGCGGTCCGTGGATGACCCGTTCTCCGTTCGCCCGGCGTTCGGGGGGCGCCGGGTGGTGCTCAGGTGGTGCGGGTGCGGGCCGGTGGGGTCGGCCCTGTGCTGCGCTCGGGCTCAGTAACCCTGGCCCTGCGGCTGGTAGCCGCCCTGCTGGTAGCCGCCGGGCTCGCCGTACGGGCCCGGGCGCTGCGGCTGCATCGGGCGGACCGGTGCGACCGGCGCCATGGCCGGGCGCAGCTGGGCACCGCCGAAGCTCTGGTCGCCGCCCTGGCCCTGGAAGCCGGGGCCGGCCGGGTTCGGGCCGCCGAAGGACTGCTGGCCGCCGAAGCCCTGCGGACCACCCTGCGGGCCGCCGGGCTGGCCCTGGCCGAAACCGGCCGGTCCGCCGGTCGGCTGCGCGCCGAAGGTCTGCTGCCCACCCTGGCCGATGAAGGTGTTCTGGCCGCCGAAGCTCTGGCCGCCGGTCGGCTGGTAGCCACCGCTGGCGGTCTGCGCGAAGGTCGGGGCGGCGGGCTGCGGTCGCTGGTACGGCTGGGGGGCGCCGTAACCGGGGACGGGCGGCTGCGGCGCGGAGGCGTACGCGGGCGCGGGCTGCGCCGGGATGTACGCCGTGGCCGGGCCGGCGGAGGGACCGCTGCTCGGGCCGGGGCCCAGGGCGAGGCGGGCGGGCGGCAGCGCGGGGAGGTTGCTGCCGGCACTCTCGTACCCGTTGTTGTACCGGTTCTCGTAGGACTGGCCGAGGCCGGATCCGTAACCGGAGGACAGTGCCGGGGGCAGGGCCGCCGGCACGTTGATGGGTGCGATCTGGGGGACGCCGCGCTCAGCCACGAGGCTGTCGTAGATCGGCGTGCCGGAGGAGAAGGACGGAGAGGGGTAGCCGACTCCGTCGTAGGAGCGGGGCGAGGTCATGGGGCATACGGTAAGCCCACAATGCGCCTGCTGAGGAGAGCGGGAGGGGGAGCAGTTCGAGTGTTTACACAGTCTTCGCCCGCACAAAGGTTTCGAAAGTAGGAAGAACGGACATACCGGCGTTCAGTTCCGGACAGTCCTGGCACCCCGTCAGTGATCGAACAGCACCCGGACGCAGCCGTCGCAAGGCCTTGCGGTGACCGGCCGGTGGCCGTTCGGGGACGCCGTGGAGAAACTTTTGCGGACGGGGCGTGCGCCGGCGCATTCGAGCCCCCGCCGACGGTCCGGCGGGGGCTCGTGAATGTTTGGGGAATAAATTTCCCGTCAGCGCCCACAGCGGGCGATCCGGACGCGGTCCAGGGGTGGTCCGCACGCGGTCCGGGCGCGATCAGGGCGCGATCAGGGCACGGTCCGGACGCGTTCCGGGGCGTCAGTGCGACTGCAGCGCCTGGGACTGCGCGGGCAGACCGGGCCGGGCGGCCACCTCGGTGGTGCAGAAGGAGCAGCGGGTCGCGGCGGCCGGGATCGGGCTCAGGCACTCCGGGCAGTCGACCTTCGCGGCCGGCGCCGGCGCGGCCTTCTCGAAGCGCTCCTGCAGCTTGCCGACCGGCACCACCACGGCGAAGTAGATCAGCGCGCTGACCAGCACGAACCCGATCAGCGCGTTGACGAAGAGGCCGTACGGGAACTTGGTGCCGCCCACCTCGAAGGTCTTCTGGGTGAAGTCGCCGACCGCGCCGGTGGCGACCCCGATCAGCGGGGTGAGGAAGGCGCTGACGAACCCGGTGACGACGGCGGTGAAGGCCGCGCCGATCACGATGCCGACCGCGAGGTCCACCACGTTGCCGCGCAGCAGGAAGCTGCGGAATCCCTTGAACACCGGGCGACTCCAAATCCGAGCGGGGAAGGGGGAGATGGGGCAGAACGGCGGGCGCCCCGGCCGGACATCCTGCCGACCGGCGCGGGCCGAGGTCCAACCGCGTTCACCCGATCCGCGTAACCGGCCGACGGCCCGGGGCGGGCGGGCCCGGGCGGGCCCGGGCGGGGTGCGGGCCCTCCGCGTACCGGCCGTTCGGCCGCCCGCGGCCCGTGGTTGACCCGTTGGTGTGACGCCCGGGTGTGACGCCCGGGTGCGATCCACCGGTGCGATCCGCCGGTGCCGGCCCGCCGCTCTGCGCCTCCCGGCGGCGTGAGCCGGTCCCCCGCGCGGCGTGCGGGGGAGCGGAGGGCGGCCCCGCGGAGCGGCGGGGGGCGAGGCGGGGCGCACGGCGGTCGCAACCGGCGCACACCGGCGGGTCCTCAGCGCACATCCGGTGTACGGGCGCGGGCGCACGGGCCACCACCAGGTTGCGCGAAGGGGCTGTACCGCGCGGGGCGCTGTGCCAAGGTCGGTCCATGCCCGACCCTACGGCGGCCGATTCGGCCGGAGCCCGCCCGCGCGTCCTGCACCTGATCAGCGACGAACGCCGGGGCGGCGCCCAGAACTTCGCCCGTGACCTCCACCGGGAACTGCGCCGCCGGGGCCAGGCCTCCGCGCTGTGCGCACTCGCCCCGCACCCGGCCGTGCCGCCCACCCGACCGGGCGCGGGCACGACCGGGGTGTGCACCGCGGGGACGGCCGTCCCCGGGACCTGCGGCGACGGCTGCCCGGACACCGCCCGGCTGCGCGCCGCCGCCGTCCTCGGCTCCGGCCGCCTGCGCCCGAGCACCCTGTGGGCGCTGCGCTCCGCCGCCCGCGCCGCCGACGTGGTGCTCGCCCACGGCTCCGACACCCTGGCCGCCTGCGCCCTCGCCCTGGCCGGCACCTCCACCCCCTTCGTCTACGTCTCGGTCGGCCACCCCCGCTACTGGACCGCCAACCGGCTGCGCAGACTGCGCGGGGGCGCCCTGATGCACCGCGCCGCCGCCGTCACCACGCTCACCGACGAGGCGCGCGAGGTGCTGGAGGGACAGTTCGAGCTGCCCGGCGGCAAGGTCCGGGTGATCCCCAACTCCCGTGCCGCCGAGAGCTATCCGCCTGCCGACGGCCGGGACGACCGGCGCGCCGCCCGGCACGCCCTGGGCCTGCCCGCCGACGTCCTGCTGGTCGCCTGGATCGGTGCGATAGCCCCCGAGAAGCGGCTCGACCTCGCCCTCGACGTGCTCGACCGGCTGCCCGACGTCCGGATGGCCGTCGCCGGGGAGGGTCCGCTGCTGGAGGCCCTGGCCCGCCACCCGGCCGCCGCCCGCGCCCACTTCCTCGGCCCGCTGCCCGACCCGGCCCCGCTCTACCGCGCCGCCGATGCGCTGCTGCTCACCAGCGACAGCGAGGGGGTGCCCGGGGCGCTGATCGAGGCCGCCCTGGCCGGGGTGCCCGCCGTGGCCACCGACGTCGGCTGGGTGCGCGAGGTGGTCCGGGACGGCGCCACCGGAGCGCTGGTCGCCCCCGGGGACCCGCTCGCCCTGGCCGAGGCGCTGGCCAAGGTGCTGGCCTGCAACCGCGCGGGCCTCGGCGCGGCCGCCCGGGCGCACGCGCTGGAGCACTTCGAACTGGGCGCGGTGGTGGACGACTGGCAGCGGCTGGTCACCGAGGTGTGGACGGGCGGCCCGCCGAGCTGAGCCGCCCGCCCGGCTACGCCGTTCGGGCGAATCCGGGCCCGCCGCCCCGTACCGACTCGCCGGTAACGGGGCATCAGCACCACACTGCCCGGTGTGAACTCGAAGTCGCTGCTGCGGTCCGCCGTCCTGCTCGCCCTCGCCGCCGGGATCGCCGCGTCCCCCGTCCAGGCCGGTGCGGTGACCCACCATGCCCCCTCCGAGGGAACGCAGTTCGTCAAGCTCGACCACCCGCAGCCGGTGCGCGAGGACGCCCGTACCGAGGCCGTCGAGTTCTTCTGGTACGACTGCGGCCACTCCCAGGCGCTGGAGCAGCCGTTGGAGACCTGGGCCGAGAAGCACCGCTCCGACGTCGCGCTCCGCCGGGTCCCGGCGATCTGGCCGGGCAGTCCGGAGGAGGGCGTGCAGCGTGCCCACGCCCGGCTGTACTACACCCTGGAGCGCCTCGGCCTGGTCGAGCGGCTCCAGGTCAGCGCCTTCCGCTCGATCCACTCCGACCACGCCGACCTGACCACCGAGACCGCCGCCACCGACTGGGCGGTGCGCCACGGCGTCGACGCCCAGCGCTTCCAAGCGGCCTACCGCTCCGCAGAGGTGCGGCAGTCGGTGGACGACGCGGCCGCCCAGTTCGTCCGCTACGGCATCAACGAGCTGCCGACGGTGGTCGTCCAGGGCGAGTACCGGACCTCGCCGACCAAGGCCGGCGGCGTCGAGGCGATGCCCGAGGTGCTCGACTACCTGGTGCAGCAGGAGCAGGTGAAGAGCCACCGGACCACGATCGGCAAGTGACCATCGGTCAGCTCGCTCCGGTGGGCCTTTCGGCCGACCCCGCCGCCCCCTATGCCTAACCGTTCAGATGCGTTTTAATGGTTAGCATGAGCGAGCTGACGATCCCCCACATCCACCACCGCCACGTCGACCTCGACGGGCTGCGCGTCTTCTACCGCGAAACCGGCCCGGCCGACGCCCCCGTCCTCCTGCTGCTGCACGGCTTCCCCTCCGCCTCCCACCAGTACGCCCGGCTGCTCGACGCGCTCGGCACCCGCTACCGCCTGATAGCCCCCGACTACCCCGGCTTCGGCCACAGCGACAGCCCCTCGCCCGAGACCTTCCCGTACCGCTTCGACACCCTCGCCGACGTCATCGAGCGCTTCTGCCTCGCCCTCGGCCTGGACCGCTTCGCGCTCTACGTCTTCGACTTCGGCGCCCCCGTCGGCCTGCGGCTGGCCACCCGCCGACCGGAGTGGATCACCGGCCTGGTGGTCCAGAACGGCAACGCCTACGAGGACGGACTCTCCGACCTGGCCCGGGGGTTCATCGCCCAGCGGCGCGGCGTCCCCGGCGCCGAGGAGGCCGCCCGCTCGATCCTCACCCTGGACGTCACCCGCAGCCAGTACGAGGGCGGCACCACCGACCCGAGCCTGGTCGCCCCTGACGGCTGGACCCTCGACCAGCACTTCCTCGACCTGCCCGGCCGCAAGGACGTCCAGGTCGAACTCGCCCTCGACTACTTCTCCAACGTCGAGCTCTACCCGGCCTGGCAGGCCTGGCTGCGCGCCGAGCAGCCGCCCACGCTGGTGATCTGGGGGCGCAACGACCCGTTCTTCACCGAGGCCGGCGCCCGCGCCTACCTGCGCGACCTGCCCGGGGCCGAACTGCACGTCCTCGACACCGGGCACTTCGCCCTGGAGGAGAAGCTGCCAGAAATCGCTCCACTGATCGACGACTTCCTCGCCAGGACGCAGAAGTAGCCCTCGTGGAAGGGGAGTTCAGTCCCGGCGCAGCAGCTGGGTGACGAAGCCGAGCGTCCCCCGGTAGCCGTGCAGCCATCCGGTGCGGTGCTCGTCCGCGGCCTCGCGGGCGGCCGCCGCGTCCGGGTCCTCCGGGTGGTCCAGCGCCCACTCGGCCAGCGAACCCGTCCAGGAGAACTCGTAGTCGTCCCACTCCCGCGCCGAGCTGACGTGCCCGTACACCGGGGTCCAACCCTCCGCGAGCACCCGGTCGGTGGTCGTCGCGAGGTCCGTGAAGTCCTCCGGGACCGCGCCCAGTCCGTCCAGCGCGGCCCGGGACGGCTCCCGCTCCCAGAACCCCTCACCGACCAGCAACCGCCCACCCGGCGCCAGGAGTTCACGGGCCGCCGCGAGCGTGGGCAGCAGTCCGCCGAAGGCGTGGGTGGCACCCACGCAGAGCACCAGGTCGAAGGGCTCGCGGTCGGTGAACTCCCGGGCGTCCCGGTGGTGCAGGCCGATCCGGCGCACCACGCCGAGCGCCGTCGCCGCCTCCCTCGCCCGGGTCAGCGCCGTGGCGTCCACGTCCACCCCCACCGCCCGCCAGCCCGGCCGGGCGGCCAGCGCCCGCAGCAGCCAGGCGCCCTCCCCGCAGCCGAGGTCCAGCACCCGGCCGCTGTCCTGCCCGCCCAGCGCGCGCTCCAGCAGCCGGGACACCGAGCCGTCCGACAGGGGCGCCGCGATCGGGCGGTGGGCGTGGGCCAGCCGGGAGATCCGTTGACGGTCCATCCGAGCAGTATGGGCCCCGACCGGCCGGTAGCGCCCGGCTTTTCCCACCTCCCGACTCACGTCCCGGCTCACCCCCCCGGCTCACGTCCCGGTTCACGCCCCGGAGTAGGTCCGGCCCTTCCAGGCGGCGCCCCGGCCGCGCCAGTGCTGCACCGCCGAGTCCACCGTCATCAACAGGTACAGCGAGGCGGTGAACGGCAGCAGCAGCACGGCGGCGGCCGGCTGCCCGTAGTACCGGACCATCGGCAGGTAGGTGCCCGCCATCAACGCCCAGGCCGTCCCGCCCGCCGCCGCCACCCACGGCGCTCCCGCCACCAGCCCGGCCACCAGCGCCACCGGCGGCACCAGGTACACCAGCGCCAGCCCCAGCACCGTCCCCAGCAGCAACAGCGGCGAGTGCCGCAACTGGGCGTACGCGCTGCGCGACACCATCCGCCACAACTGCTCCAGCCGGGGGTACGGGCGGACGCTGTCCACTTCCCCGGCCAGGCCCAGCCAGATGCGCCCACCCGAGGACTTCACCGACCGGGCCAGCGACACGTCGTCGATCACCGCGCCCCGGATCCCCGCCACCCCGCCCGCCCGCTCCAGCGCCTCCCGCCGCACCAGCGAACAGCCGCCCGCCGCGGCCGCCGTCCGCGCACCCGGGCGGTTGCTCCGCCGGAAGGGGTACAGCTGGGCGAAGAAGTACACGAAGGCCGGCACGACCAGCCGCTCCCAGCCGGTCTCCACCCGGAGCCGGGCCATCTGCGACACCAGGTCCAGCCCGTTCGACTCGGCCGCGGCGACCAGCTCGGCCAGCGAGTCCGGGCCGTGCGCGATGTCCGCGTCCGTCAGCAGCAGGTGCTGGACGTCCGGGCCGGCCAGCTCCACCCCGTGCCGCAGCGCCCACAGCTTGCCCGTCCAGCCCTCGGGCAGCGGGGGAGGGGTGGTGACGGTCAGCTCCAGCCCGCCCAACGTCCGCAGCTCCGCCGCCACCGCGCCGGTGCCGTCCGAACTGTGGTCGTCCACCAGGATCACGCGCGCCCGCCCCGGGTACTTCTGCGCCAGCAGCGTCGGCAGGCTCACCGGCAGCACGGCCGCCTCGTCCCGGGCCGGCACCACGATCGCCGCCTCCGGCCACCGCGCCGGCGGACGGCGCGGCGGCAGCCGGACGTCGGTGCGCCAGAACGAACCGTGGCAGCACGCCAGCCAGAGCCAGACCAGCAGGGAGAACGCGGCGATCCACAGCAGCACGGTCACCCCGGCAGTCTGCCGCAGAACCGGCGGCGAGGGGTGGATCGACTAAAGTCTTGCCTCGTGAAGATCGCACTGATGGACTCCGGAATCGGCCTGCTGGCCGCCGCCGCCGCGATCCGGGAGCTGCGCCCGGACGCCGATCTGGTGCTCTCCTCCAACCCGGCCTCGATGCCGTGGGGGCCCCGCACGCCCGAAGAGGTCACCGAGCTGGCCCTCGGCTGCTGCCGGGCCGCGGCCGCCCTCGGCCCCGACGCCCTGGTGATCGCCTGCAACACGGCCTCGGTCCACGCGCTCGACACGCTGCGCGCCGAACTCGAACCCGGTCTGCCCGTCATCGGCACCGTCCCGGCGATCAAGCCCGCCGCCGCCCTCGGCGGCCGGGTCGCGATCTGGGCCACCCCCGCCACCACCGGCAGCGCCTACCAGCGCGGGCTGATCCGCGACTTCGGCGGCACCGCCGAGGTCACCGAGGTCGCCTGCCCCGGCCTGGCGGACGCGGTCGAACACGGCGACGACGCCGCCATCACCGCCGCCGTCGCCGACGCGGCCGCCCGGACGCCGGAGGGCACCGACGTGGTGGTGCTCGGCTGCACCCACTACGAACTCGTGGCCGACCGCATCCGCGCCGCCGTCGCCCCCACCGCCGCCCCGGGCCTGGTTCTGCACGGCTCCGCCGAGGCCGTCGCCGCCCAGGCCCTGCGCCGCGTCGCCGACCCCACCCGCACCGGCACCGGCACCCTCACCGTCCTCCACGCCGGCGCCCCCGCCACGCTCCCCCCCACCGCCACCCTCTACCCCCAGGGCCTCACCCTCACCCCGGTCCCCGCCTGACCCCCACCACCCCCGGGCGCCGCAGCAGACGGCCCACCCGCAGGCGACCCCTGCGGCACTGCCGCGCACGGAAGGTCGGTTCCGTCGACTTCCTGCGCACCAAGGCCCCGGCCCAGTAGCCGCCTCCGGCAGTGCTTCCGCGCCCCGGAGTCAGGGCCCCGGGCACCCGCACAGGAAGCCCACCCGGCCGACCTTCCCTGCCCCCGAGGCAGCCCGGCCGCCCGGAGCATTCGGGCCTCGTGCTGAGCGGTCCTCGCCCGGCCTGGTCCCCCGCCGGCCGAGCGCGCGTCCCCCAGCCGACTCGTGGCTACCGCGCCTGCCGTACAGGAAGTCGACCCAGCCGACCTTGCACGCTGCGGGCCTCGGCCCCTGGGCATCCGGGGCGGAATCGCGCGGGAAGTCGGCCCGGCCGACTTCTCATGGAGCAGGGCCCGGCCTTGCGGGGGTTGGGGCCGCGGATCCGTCCCCTGCGCGGGGGCCGAGTGGCGCAGGCTCGTCGCCGGAAGTCGGCCTGGCCTGCTGCTCGTGGGCGGGGTGGTGCCGTTCGGGCAGGGGGGCTGCCTGGGAGGCAGGACGGGGTGCGTCCCGGGGCCCCGCGCCGCGCCGCGCGGGGAGTCGCCCCGGTCGACCTCCCGCGCGGCGGTGTCAGCGGTCAGGCCACCTCTTGGCGGCGCCAGCGGCGGTAGGCGGGTTCGAGGCCGGAGAGGATGGTGTCGAAGCGGCGGGTGCTGGTGCTGGAGTCGACCTGGAGGCGGCTGATCTGGAGGGGGTGGGAGGGGAGTCGGGGGCCGAGGCGGTGGTCGGAGAGGAAGCCGAGCTGGTAGCCGAGCTCCTGCAGGACGGTTTCCGCACGGGGGTCGTGGCCGCCGTCGGGGTAGGCGAAGGCGGTGGGGGGTTCGCCGAGCCAGTGGGTGAGGGCTTCGTGGGCGCCGGTGATCTCGGCGCGGACGGTGGCGTCGTCGCAGCGGCCGAGGCACGGGTGCCCCTGGGTGTGGTTGCCGATGGCGACCCCGCCGTCCCGCAGGGCGAGCAGGTCGGCCGGGGTGAGCTGTTCCTGGCGGGGAGGCCGGCGGTCGGCGCTGACCCGCAGTTCGTGCAGGCTGCGGCGCCGGTCCGGGTCGGGCATGGCCTTGAGCCGGGGGAGCAGCTGGGAGGGGTGACCGCAGTCGAGTGAGCGGGCGCGGCCGCCGTGACGGGCGAGGAAGTCGGCCTCGTGCCACCAGAAGGGGCGTTCGGTGCCGATGAGTTCGGAGATGACGAAGGCGGTGGCGGGGATGCCGCGGGCGTCGAGGGCGGGCAGGGCGTGGGTGAGGACGCTCCGGTCGGCGTCGTCGAAGGTGACCAGGACGCTGCGCGGCGGCAGCGGCCGCCGCTCGGTGACGGCCTGGAGGACGGCCTGCAGCGAGACGGGGGTGGCGAGCCGTCGGAGCCGGTCGAGCTGGGCGCCGAAGGAGCGGTGGTCGGTCACCCCGTGGTAGGCGAGGACGGCGAGTCGCTGGGCGGCCCGGGCCCGGAACAGCGGTTGTACGGGGGCGAACCGCAGCCATTCGCCCCGTGCGTCCTGCTGTTCCTTCGCGGGGTGCTTCGCGTCGGCCTGCTTGGTCTCCAGGTGTTTGGTGTCGAGGCGTTTGGCGGCGAGCCGGGTCGAGTCGAGCAATGTCGTGTCGAGCAGGGTGGTCTCGACCCGGGTCTTCTCGATCCGCACCGTTTCGAGCCGACCCGTTTCGAGCCGACCCGCGTCGAGCCGACCCGCGTCGAGGCGCTTGGTCTCGACGGCCGGTCGGGGTCGGCCGGCGCCGTGGTGGTCGGACGCGCAACCGGTGGTGGGTGGGAGGGGGCGCAGGCCGGGCCGGGGCCTGGCGCGTGCAGTGGCGGTCGATGGGGTGGACTGGGTCTGCGGCAACGGTTCCCCCTTGGTCGCCGAGCGGCGTGGCGGTACCGCCGGAGGACGGAGCCCGGCCTCCGGCTCCAGGGGGCGGCGGCTCCGCTCCCTGGGTATTCCGGTTCTCGGTGGGGGTTTCTCACCCGTCCCGTGAACGGCTCCTGGATCACTCGATGCCCTTGAGACCGCTGCACCGGACGGATGGTTGTACCGGGGGGACGAGGATTTTTCGTGGACTGATTGTGGAGCCCGTACACGCGTCAGCAGGCCAGGAGTGCCCCCCGAGGCGCGGTCGCGGAGGGTGTGCGGGCCCTCACTCCCCGCGGGCTGCCCCGGGGGCCCTCCTGAGTTACCTTGGGCTCATGGCAGATGCGGACCGTGATCACTTCCACCTGCACGGTGCGACCCGATGGAACCGCGCGTGCAGCGGCGGAGCCCTGGTCACCCACCGGATTCCGCTGGCGGCGGCGGGTGTGGCCTGTCTCGTGCTGGGCATCGTGGTGGCCGTGATCGTTCCGGACAGTGACGGTCCGGCGTGGGCGATGGCGGTGGCCGGCTGCTTGGCGGCGGGGGTCCTGCTGCTCGGCCGGATCGCCTTCGGGGTGGTCCGGCGGCGGGGTGCGGCGCTCTGACGGACCCCCTGGTCACTCCGTCGGGCGTCCGGTCGGACGGTCCGCCGCGGGCCGATCAACTTTTCAACAGATGTATTAACAGATAGAGCGAATTTGGTCAGAACGACCGAATTTCATCTCATCGGACAATCCTGCACCCCCTTCTTCCGCAATTCCGGATGACGCCCCCTTCCCCCCTCCCCGGTGAATGCGTTCCCGCGGGCCCGAGCGCCCCGAGCGGCTGGTGACGGTGACCGCCGGAGGCCCGAGGGGTGGGCTGGATAGGCTGCGTCGCATGGCGATCCCTCCCTTCCTCCTTGAACTCCGCTCCCTCGTGGGCCACCGTCCGCTCTGGCTGAGCGCCGTCGCCGCCGTCGTCGTGGACGACCGGGGGCGGGTGCTGCTCGCCCGCCGGGCCGACGACGGCCGGTGGGCGTCGGTCGGCGGCATCCTCGATCCCGGCGAGCAGCCCGCCGACGGCGTGGTGCGCGAGTGCCTGGAGGAGACCGGTGTGGAGGTCGTGCCGGAGCTGCTCGCCTCGACCACGGTCACCCCGCCGGTCCACTACCCGAACGGCGACGTGACCCAGTACCTGGTGCTGACCTTCCGCTGCCGGGCGGTCGGCGGCGAGGCCCGGGTGAACGACGACGAGTCGCTGGAGGTGGGCTGGTTCGGGCTGGACGAGCTGCCGCCGATGCTCGACTTCGAGCACGACCGGCTGCGCCATGCGCTGGAGTGCCAGGGCCCGGCGGTGTTCACCTGGGAGGGTCGGGAGCGCCCGTAGCGAGCTCGACGGACCTCGGCTCCTGCGACGGACCTCAGTCCTTGTGCTGCCGGTAGGCCTCCTCCGCGGCGTCCAGCACCGCGGCCAGGTCCCCGCCCGCCGTGGCGGTCGCGGTGGCGGCCACCGCGCCCTCCACGAACGGGGCGTTGGCGAAACGGACCGGGAACGGCAGGCCGTGCTCGTCGGCGTCCGAGAGCAGCGCCCGCACGGTGGTGACGGCTCCGCCCAGGTCGGCGAGCACCACCACGCCGTGGCCCTGGTCGACCCGCCGGGTGGCGGCGGCCACCAGTACCGCGCTGATGCCCGGTCCGTCCGTCGGATCGCCGCCCGTCGCGGCGACCGTCGCGGGGGAGTCGGATCCGGTCAGCGCGAGCGCCAGGGAGCGTACGGCGGTGGCCAGTTCCTGGCTGTGCGAGACCAGGACGATCCCGACCCGGCCGTGCGTGGCGGGCCGCGCCTGGGTGGGGCGGGGCAGCGAGGTGGGCGAGGGCGGGGTGCGGGGGGCCGGCGGGTGGGCCGAGGGAGCGTCGGAGATGGGGATGACGTCGGCGCGGGTGCCGTCCCGGCGGCTCATCGGCTGCTCCCTGGGTCGAGGTGGCGGGCGGGCGGGTGGTCGGACGGGGCGCGGGCGGGACCGTACGCGCCCTGGCAGCACTCTGGCAGCTGCCCGCGGCCGGGTCCGGCGGGACACGCCCCACCGGGGCCCCGACGGCTCCTCGGCCGGCCCTCCGGTCCGCCCGGCGGGAGACGTGGCGCAGACCCGGCGCAGGCGCGGGGGCGACCTCGCCAACCCGCTGACCGGGGCCGCTGGCTGTGGTTAGGCTGGCGCGGGAATGCCGTCGGGAGGAGATCGGTCAGTGGCAGTCAACAGCGGTACGGACACCGGGGCGAACACCGGGACGGTCGGCGCCGAGCCGCAGCTCGCGCGGAACGGGAAGCCGAAGGTGGACTTCACCGGGGCCGAGTGGCTGTGCAGCAGCCAGGGCGTCGGGGACGTCCAGATCGCGTTCGTGGACGGGTACATCGGGATGCGGGACGGCCGCCAGGAGGACGGGCCGGTCCTGGTCTTCACCCCGGCCGAGTGGCGGGCCTTCGTGCTCGGCGCCCGGGACGGCGAGTTCGACCTCACCTGATCGTCCGCGCCGTCCGGGCGCACCCGCGGAGCGGTCCGAGCTGCAGGAAGAGGTGCGGCGTCCGGGTCCGCTCCGTCGGTGCGTCCGCCTGTCCGTCGGTGCGTCCGCCTGGGTGTCCATCGGTGTGTCCGGGGCGGCCGGGTCGCTGATTCCGGTACGGGACATCACGGCTGACGATCTTTTGAGCGTGCCCCGTCAGAATTTCTGTTGACTGTTAGACAAACGCAGCTCAGAGTATGAGCACAGGCAGACGCCGTGCCCACCGCCCCCACGCGGCCAGACACGGCGCCTGCTGTTGCGGCCCGGCAGCACTGCCAGGCCATACCTCCCAGTCATCCCCTGCGCACCGGGGTGCGTCGGCCGGTCCCGGCCCACGAGGGGCCGGCAGTCGCCGGGAGGCTGGCGCCACCGCCGAGAGCGACTCGGCTGGCGGCACCGTTTGCTCGGGACCCGCACGCCCCCACGCGGCGGCGTCCCGAGCAGATCCACGGGAGCGACGGGCCGGGGCCCCGCGGATCTGGCTCTTGTTGCATGGAACTGCGATGGAACTGTTGGCTTGTGTGTTCGTGCTGTGTGCGACGACGAAGCTGGGTGCTCGGCAGTTCGGCACGACGAGTGCACAGTGAGGGATACGCGTGTAGGGCCGCGTTGCGACATGCCGTCCCCCCGGAGGGTGAAACCCAGAACGGCTGTCGTGCTGAACCGAACGTAGCCCGGACGGTTGCTCAGAGTCAACATTGGTCTCTGAGCGTCGACCTCCCGCCCGTCCCCCGTCGGTGTCCCACCCGCCTCGCGAGTGTGGTGTGCCGGACACGTACGATGTTCCCATGTCTTTTCTCCGCCGTCGCTCCGGACAGCCCGCCGGCCCGGACTTCGACGTGCTCGCGATGGACCCGGGTGACTGGCCCGGCGACTTCGGTGCGGCCATGATGACCGGCCCGGACGGCTCCTGCCAGGGGATTTTCCTGCGCTACGACCTGTTCGGCGGCAGAGGCCCGGCGATGTTCATCGGCAACCTCCCCGAGGGGTCGCCCGCCCGGGACACCGGCGACGAGGTTCCCTTCGAGGTGCGGCAGCTGCTCGCGGCGCTGGAGAACGACGAGCCGGTCGAGTTCGCCTCGGCCGAGGACTTCCCGGTGATGCTCGGGGACGACCTGCTGATCGTGAAGAAGGTCAAGGTCAGCGAGGAGCGCGTGTTCTGCGCCCAGTTCGGCCGCAGCGACGGGGTGCTGGTCACCATCGCGTCCTGGGACCGACCGATTTCGGACGACCTGTATCAGCTGTTGAAGCCGCTGCCGGCCGACATGTTCCAGCAGGGCTGACCGGTCCCCGCCCGCGGCCCGGCCGGTCCCCGCCCGCGGCCCGGCCGGGGCCGGCCCGCGGCCCGGTCAGGGCTCGGACGCTGCTTGACGGTATCGATCACCGGTTCGTACAGTCGCGAACATGCCGTGCCGTCTCCCGCTGTTGACCCGTCGCAGGCATCTGGACCTGTGCCGGACCGCCAGTGCGGTGTGTCCGGGCCACTGAGGGGGGATCTCGCCCCCGTGGCGGCGGGCGACCGACCGGACCGGGTCGGCGCCGAGACCGGGGGTGGGCCGCGGGCCGGCCTCCGGGGCCGCCGGTCCGTCCGCGCGCCCGTACGGCGTGCCGTCCGCACCCGCTGAGCCCATGCTGCCGCCCGGAGGCACCAGCCCCATGACGACCATCGCCGCCAACGATCGTTCACCGAACGATCGTCCCCGAACCGAGCCGTCGGATTCCGGCCATCCCGCACCCTCCGCCCCGCCCGCGCGGCCGACGGCCCCCGCCCGGCCCTCCCGGCCCTCCCGGCCTTCGGCGCCCGCGGCGCCCGTCCCGCCCGCTCCCGCCGCACTTGCCGGATCCGGCCCGGCGACGGCCACCGGTTCCGTCGCGGCCGCCGCGACCACCGAGCCCGACCGCTCGGCGGTCGAGGCCGCCCTGGCCGGCCTGCCCCGGGTGGTCGACCTGCTCGCCGCCCGCGCCGAGGAGCACGACCGCGACGCGACCTTCCCGTACCAGGGCATCGAGGCGGTCCACGAGGCCGGGCTGCTCACCCTGACGGTCTCCCAGCGGTACGGCGGACCGGGCGGGACGCTCGCCGACACCGTCCGGGTGCTGGCCCAACTCGGCCACGGGGACGCTTCGGTGGCCGTGGTCACCGCCTTCACCCTGCTCCAGCACGCCGAGCAGGCCCGCCGCCCGAGCTGGCCGGCGGCCGGCTACCGGCGGCTGCTGACCGAGTCCCGGCGCGGGCCCGCGCTGGTCAACACGCTGCGGGCGGAGCCCGGCGGCCGGCCGGACGAGCCGCTCGGGACGGTGGCCCGACGGGACGACGAGGGCTGGCTGCTGACCGGCCGGAAGACGTACTGCACCGGCGCCGAGGCGCTGGCCTGGATGGCCGTCACCGCGCGGACCGACGAACCCGAGCCGCGGGTCGGCACGTTCCTGGTCCGGGGGGAGAGCGAGGGGCTGGAGATCGACCCGACCTGGGACCAGCTCGGCCTGCGGGCCAGCGCCAGTCACGACGTCGTCCTCGACGCGGTGCGGGTTCCGCTCGAACTCGGGCTCGGGCTGCGCACGCCCGGTCGGGAGGACGCCCAGGAGGCCGAACTCGCCCGCGCCTGGCACGACCTGGCCCTCGCCGCGGTGGCGGTCGGGGTCGCCCGGGCCGCCGAGGCCTGGCTGGTCCGCTTCCTGAACCAGCGGACCCCGGCCAATCTCACCGAGCCGCTCGGCACCCTGCCGCGCTACCGCGCCGCCCTCGGCGAGATCGACGCCCAGCTGATCGGCGCCGAGGAACTGCTGCACGGCCTGGCCCCCCGGGTCGACCGTGGCGAGGCGGACGCCGTGGCCCGGACCGGGCCGGCCCACCTGCTGGCCACCCGGGCCGCCACCGCGGCCGTCCAGCAGGCCGTCGCGCTCACCGGCAACCCGGGGCTGAGCCGGCGTCACCCACTGGAGCGCTACCTGCGGGACGTGCTGAGCAGCCGGGTGCACCTGGCGCCCGAGGAGGCCGTGCTGGACGCCGCCGGCCGGGCCGCCCTGGCACACGGCGCCCGGACGTAGCGTCACCGGCCGCGGCGCGCCGCGCCAGGGCCGGTGACGGGGTCCAGCGGGGGTTCGGCGGAGGTGTCAGCGGGTGCCGACCGCCGCCCGGACCGCGCGGCGGGCCAGTGCGGCGTCGTCGTAGAGCCGGCGGATCATGATCCGCTGCTCCTCGCCGGCGCCCGGCACGTCGTACAGCCGGATCTCCCGCATCAGCACCAGCACCAGGTTCACCAGGAACGCGTCCCGGGCCATGGTGCCGCCGCTCTGGGCGAGTTGGCTGATCTGGCGGCGGGCGGCGGTGTCGCCGGAGAGCACGCTCCAGAGCACCGCCAGGTCGTAGCCCGGCAGGTACCAGCCGGCCTGCTCCCAGTCCACCAGCACCGGCCCGGACGGCGCCAGCAGCATGTTGCTGAGCAGCGCGTCGCCGTGGCACAGCTGCAGCGGGGTGTTGCCCAGGCCGTGCAGCAGGCCGCGCAGGTCGCCGGCGTCCCGGTCGGTGAGCTGGCCCACCGAGTGGTAGCGGGCGATCTCCAACGGGTAGTCCAGGCGCGGCTGGAACACGTCGCTCGGCGGCCGCCAGAGGTTCAGCGTCCGGACGGCGCCGAGCAGCGCGCGGACCTCGCCCGGGGTGGGCGCGTTGACCGGGTGGCGCTCCCGGGCGGCCGGGCGGCCGGGGACCCGCTCCATGACCAGCACGCACCGGTCGTGGTCGGCCGCGACCAGCCGGGGCAGCCGGACCGGCGGGCGGTGCCGGACGAACGCCCGGTAGACCGCGACCTCGTGGTGGAAGTCGGCCACCAGCTGCTCGAAGTACTCACTCCGCACCGCCTGCGGCGCCAGGCACTTGGCGACCACCGGTGCCCGCCCGATGGTGCCCGCCACCAGGATGTGGCGGCTGCCCTCGCGCAGGACCTGGCGCGGGGTGAACGCCGGACATATCCGCGCGATGCTCCCCAGCGCGGCCCGCACCGACGGGGTCTGCAACGCCGCCGGGTCGATCCGCTCGGGCCCGACCGGCTGGCCGGGCCGCCGGGTGCGCAGCACCTGGCCGTCGGCCTGCCGGGCCAGCGGGAGGCGGTGGCCGGCCGGCGGGGCGGCCTCGGGTGCGCGCAGTCCCAGCGCCGTGCGGCCGCCCGGGACCCGGGCGTCGGCGGCCCGGCCCTCGGTGCCCCGCGGGGCCACCGGGCGGCTCGCCGGGGGCACCTGCCTGGGCCCCGGGCGGCCGGTGGCTGCGGTGGGGGGGCGCAGCGCGGTGCGGCTCGCGGTCGGCGTGGGGGTCGTCGCTGAGGAGTACATGGGCTGAGGGTGGTCCCTTCCGGTCCGTCTGCGGGTTCGCCCCGCGGGGCGGGGGAGGGCTGGTGCCGCGTGCTTCCTGGCGTGACGGCGGCCCTGCTTCGGTCGGTGGGTGGTGCGCGGGCGCCGGGCACGGACGAGGGGTCGGGAACCCCTGTTCGACGGCGTCCCGGTCGTCCGCACCCTGGGGAATGCGGTCGCCCGGACTGCCGTGGCCGTGCCCGGCGCCCCCGCGCCACCCGGCCGCGCCACCCCCTCGGGTGATGACCGGGAGCGTCCCGCGCCACGGTCGGGGGACCGCCCCGACGCTGGTGGGACGCCGCCCGACCCGAGGGGCGAGGTGGCGCATCCCTACAACACACCCGTCGGGCACTGGCTTAGTAGTCTGGCGGGCCCTGGCGAACGGTGGCGAATGCTCGCCTGGCACTTGCCGGAGCCTCTAGCCTCGGAGGTGCCGAGGAACCTGGGGGCTTCATTTGAGCAGGGAACCCAACACCCGACTCGCCGATCTGTTCGTCCTGACCGGATGGTCCAAGGGCGAACTGGCCCGGCTGGTCAACCGTCGGGGTGCCGCGATGGGTCAGCAGCAGCTGTCCACCGACACGTCGAGGGTACGGAGGTGGATCGAGCAGGGGGAGATCCCGCGCGATCCGGTGCCGAGGGTGCTGGCGGCCGTGTTCACGGAGCGGCTCGGACGTGTCGTCACCACTGAGGACCTCGGTCTGGAACGACACCGGCCCACCAGGTCCGGAGCGGAGCCGTCCGCAGCAGTCCCGTGGTCGCCGGATCGAACAGCCGCGGTCCTCACCGAGTTCACGGGAATGGACCTCATGCTGAACCGACGTGGATTGGTGGGCGCCGGAGCCGCGCTCACGGCCGGGGCGGTCGTCGCCGACTCCCTCAAGAGCTGGCTGGGCGGGGACGCGGTCGCGTACGCGGCCTCCCTGCCGGGCCCGCGCCAGGTGGTCACCGGGGGCGGGGCGCGCCCGGTGGTCGACGTGTACGACGCGGGCCCGGTCGGGCTCGACGAGGTGGAGTCGCTGGAGCGCTCGGTGCAGGTGTTCCGGGCCTGGGACGCCGCGCGCGGCGGCGGGCTCCAGCGCAAGGCGGTGGTCGGCCAGCTCAACGAGGTCGGCGGCCTGTTGACGCACCGGCACGCGCCGGCGGTGGAGCAGCGGCTGTGGCTGGTCGCGGCCAACCTGGCGGTGCTGGCCGGCTGGATGTCGCACGACGTGGGCCTGGAGCCCACCGCCCAGAAGTACTTCATGATGGCGGCCGAGGCCGCCAAGGAGGCCGGCGACCGGCCGCGGGCCGGTGAGGCGATCTCCCGGGCGGCCCGGCAGATGGTGCACCTCGGCCGGGCCGACGACGCGATCGAGCTGATGTCGGCGGCCAAGGCGGGCGGCGGCCTGCTGCTGCCCAGAACGCGGGCGATGTTCAACACCGTCGAGGCCTGGGCGCGCGCCTCGATCGGGCACTCCCAGGACACCTACCGGTTGCTCGGCGAGGCGGAGGACCTCTTCACCGAGGACGCGACGGAGCCGCCGCCGACCTGGATGCAGGTCTTCGACGAGGCCGAACTGCGCGGCATGCAGGCGCTGGTGCTGCGCACCCTGGCCGAGCACGACCCGGCGGCGGCGCCGCTGGCGCGGCGGCACGCGGAGCGGGTGATCACCCTGCGGGAGGGCACCGGACAGCTGCGGTCGGCGCTGTTCGACCGAATCACCCTGGCCTCGGTGCACTGGATCACCGGGGAGCCGGACGCGGCGGAGTTCCAGGCCAAGATGGTGATGAACCTGATCGGCCAGAACTCCTCGCACCGGACCTGGGACCGGCTGCGCGAGATGTACCGGCTGACCGCCCGCTACCGGGGGCTGCCGGTGGTGGACGAGCTGCGGGCCGAGCTCGGGCGGGAGCTGCGGGCGGCGGACGCGAAGAACCGGCCGCGGCCGTCGTGAGACGGGCGGCCGGTCCGGGGGCGGAGCGGGACGGCGGCGGAACGGGACGGCGGCGGAGCCGGTCGGGAAGGCGCCGGCCCGGGCAGGGCTGTCCGGGAGGCGCCGGTCGGGCGGGGGCCGACCCGGAACGGCTCGGGGTTCAGGCCGGCGGGGCCGGTCGGAGCAGCATCCGCAGCGCGGTGACGGTGCCGTCGGCGTCGAGCACGGGCTCGCCCGCGCACTCGACGTGGTCGTGCCGTCCGCCGGGGCGGCGGATCCGCAGGGTGCCGGCGGCCGGGCGCCCGTGCACCAGGGCGTCGGTCATCATCCGGCGCAGCATCGGCCGGTCCGCCTCGGGGAGGCGGTCGGGCAGCCGGTCCAGGCTGAGCGGGCCGTGGCCCGGGTCGCAGCCGAGGAGGAGGTAGGTCGCCTGGTCCCAGCGGACCGCGTCGGTCAGCAGGTCCCACTCGGCCGAGCCGACGGGCCGGTCCTCGCCGGTGCCGCCGCCGAGGTAGGGCCCGGACGGCTCCTGCGCCGTGCCGTCCACTCTGCCGTCCGTTCCGCGGTCGGAGCCGTCGTCGGCGTTGCCGTCCGTGCCCGACCGGGCGCCGTCCACCGTGGCGGTGTCCGGCGGGCGGGCGGTGCCTAAGGGCATGTTCATGACGGGTCCATCGCTCGGTGTGCCCCCTCGTGCGCGGGGCGTCGTGGTGGTGAGAAGACTGTCGCACAGCGTTCGGGGCGGTGTGGGCGATTTGGACAGAACGCAGGCAAAATTCCCCTGGCATATGCCACTGTGGCAGCGGGCTTCGTCGCCCTGTGTGCGGAAGGGGGTCCGAGGCGGTAACCTTCGGTGATTCCGGCGCCCGGGCGCCCACCGCAGTACCGACCAGAGACCCCGGCGACGGAAATCCCGTTGCCACTACGACCGCCGCAACGGATGCTGACCTCATGTTCGAGCCAGTGATAGCACCTAGCGCCAGCCTCCTTGGCCTCCTGCAACGAGGCCGTGGTGACGGGCAGCTCCATGCGCTGGCCGCCGACCGTGCCGAGGCCATCGCCGCGCTGGAGGAATGCGTCACCAGGGATCCGCGGGCCGACTGGCAGGTCGAGAGCCGCTCCCTCTACTACGCGCGCCTCTACATGGAGCTGGAGGCCTCCCTCGACGGCATCGAGGACCACCTCCACTCCGCCGAGGACCTCGTCAGCGACGACGAGAGCCGCACCGGCCTCGCCCTCTCCGTCCTGGGCCACCTCGCCGCCTACGGCCGGCGCGACGCGCTGCTGATGCTGCGCGAGTACGCCGCCACGGGTGCCAACTGGGCCTGGGCCCTCGACGAACTCGCCCTGCGCGACGACGACCGGGGCCTGCTGCTGCTCGGGACGGCCGTGCTGGACCGGTTCCCGCCGGGCCCGGAGGGCGACGCCGAGCTGCGCGACTTCATCCGCAACGCCTACGAACCCAGGCCCTGGCGGCTCTGGGCGGCCTACCACCCGAGAGTGGCCGCCGCCGCCGAGCAGTCCCCCTTCGACCTCTGGCAGCGCCAGCTCAACCGCGGCGGCGTCACCCCGGGCTGGTCCACCGCCGACGTCCTGGCCTGGGCCGACCAGGGCCAGCTGGGCGACCTCGGCGCCGGCGCCTTCCTGAGCCGCCCCGAGCCCGTGCGCACCGACGAGGACCGCTCGGGTCCCGACGCCGTGGACCGCAGGGCCGCCGCGGCCGCCCGCTGCCTGACCGCCGTGGTCCGTCCCGAGGACCGTCCGGTCCTGCTGGAGGCCGCCCGTGGCGGCCTGCCCGGCGCCCGGCGGGCCGCCCTGCGCTACCTGGTCGACCAGCGCGACCCGGCCGCCCTCGAACTGATCGAGGCCGCCGCAGCTGACGTGGACGAGCGGATCGTCCGGGCCGCATTGGAGCTGCTCGGCCGGATGCGCGGCCCCGAGGTGCTGGCGCAGGCCCGCCGCTGGGCCGACCCGGCCAGCGGGGGCGCCGACAGCGCGCTCGGCGAGACCGCCGTGCGCCTGCTCGCCGACGCGGGGGAGCCGGCCGACGCGCCGCTGGTGGTCGCCGGTCTGCGCCGCTGGATCTCCGTGCACGGGGTCAGCGGTACCGGGCTCGGGTCCCTGGTCGACGGTGCGGGGCGGCTGGCCGCCGCCGACGCTGTCCCGGTCCTGCGCCACGTCTACGGGGAGGCCGCCTCCTCCGAACTGCGCGGCCGCGCCGCCCGGGCGCTCGCCGTGACCGATGTGCGCTTCCCCGAGGGGCCCGCCGTCGAGTGCCTCTGGGACTGCGAGGAGTCCACCCGCGAGCTCGCCGCGCGCCATGTCGCCACCACCGGCGACGCGCGTGTGCTGGAGCGACTGCGCAGGCTCGCCGCCGACCCGGCCGAGGAGGCCGAGGTCCACGCCGCCGTACGCGGCCGACTGACCGCCCGGGAGCCCGGGCGGTAGGTCCGTCAGCATCGGGTGGGCCGGGGCACCGTGTCGGTGCCCCGGCCCGTCGTCGTCACCGGGCCGTTCCGGCCCCTGGTGGAACCGCGTTCTACTTGACCGAGCCCGCGTCCGGGGCCAGCACGCCACCCGCCACCAGACCGATGATCAGAACGCCGAGCAGCACCCGGTACACCACGAACGGCAGGAAACTGTTGTTCGAGATGTACTTGAGGAACCAGGCGATCGCCGCGTAGCCGACCGCGAAGGCGATCAGGGTGGCCAGGATCGTCGGCCCCCAGGCCGGCGCCGGGCCCTCGCCGATCTTGAACAGCTCCAGCGTCCCCGAGGCGAGCACCGCCGGGATCGCGAGCAGGAACGAGTAGCGGGCCGCCGCCTCCCGGCTGTAGCCGAGCAGCAGGCCCGCGCTGATCGTGCCGCCGGAGCGGGAGACCCCGGGGATCAGCGCCAGCGCCTGGGCGAAGCCGTAGGCGGCCGCGTGCGGCAGGGTCAGGTCGGTGATCGGACGGGCGTGGCGCACGGCGCGGGTGCGGTCCGCGAATGCCAGGACGAGGCCGAACACGATCAGCGTGGTGCCGATGATCCGCAGGTCGCGCAGGTGGGTCTCGATGGAGACCTGGAACAGCTTGCCGAGGACGCCGATCGGCAGCGTCCCGAGGATCACGAACCAGCCCGTCCGGGCGTCCGGATCGGAGCGCAGTGCCGGGCGCAACAGCGACAGCGCCCAGGTGCGGACGATCGAGGCGATGTCCCGGCGGAAGTAGATCAGCACGGCGGCCTCGGTGCCGAGCTGGGTGACGGCGGTGAAGGCGGCGCCCGGGTCGTCCCAGCCCAACAGGGCCGAGAACACCCGCAGGTGGGCGCTGGAGGAGACGGGCAGGAACTCGGTGAGCCCCTGGACCAGGCCGAGAACGGCCCCGTGGAACCAGTCGATCACCGAACACCCGCCGGGGGTATCGGGCGGGCGTGGCGGGGGTGCGGCATGGGCGGGTCCTCGCGGGTCGGAGCGGGCGTGCGGACGACCGCGACCCGCGCGGCCCCGGGCCGCGCACGGGCCCGGCGCGCGGCCGATGGTACGGGGTGAAGGTAACAGTTCTTTGTTCACCCTTTAACCGGACTTTGCGCACCGGGCTTGCACCGGAACGGCGTCCGGTGTGCGCCGGGTTCGGGCTCGCACCGAGGTGGCATCGGGTTCGCCCCCGGCCCGCGCCGGGTCAGCCGGCTGGCCGGGCCCGGACCCAGGTGCGGTCCGCCGTCAGGTACCTCTCGATCCGCAGCCCGGCGTCCGCCAGGGCCTCCTCGAAGGCCGCGGTCGAGAGCGGCCGGGACAGGAAGGTCTGGGTCCAGGTGCCGTCCGGGAAGACGTACTCCGCCCGGACCGAATTCACCCCGGCACCGACCGGTGTCGCCGAGAGGATCCGGGCCACCCCGTCCGTCCCGGCGATCCGGCTCTCCCGCGGCACGTTGCGGTGCCAGTCCTCGCCCTCGCGCTGCACCAGCACGCAGCCGTCCCCGGCGACGTGGCGGCGGCAGGTCTCCAACAGGCCCTGGCGGACGGCCGGATCGCCGGCGTGCACCAGGAAGGAGGCGAGCAGCACGACGTCGAAGCGCTCGCCGAGGTCCAGCCGCTCGATCGGGCTGCGCACCGTGCGGACCTCCGGGCGCACCCGGGCGAGCATCTCGGCGGACTCGTCCACCGCCGTCACGGCGAAGCCGCGCTCGACCAGCGGGTGGGTCATCCGGCCGACGCCGCAGCCCAGTTCGAGGATCCGGGCGCCGGGCGGGGCGGCCGCCCCGATCACGTCCGGGGCGTCGCCGACCGGGAGGCGGGTCCACACCTCCACCGCGCAGCCGTCCGGGGTGATCGCGCCCGCGCCCGTGCCGTGGTAGCCCTCGCGCCGGTCGTCGTCCTGGCGCGCGTCGCCGTTCTCGTGCAGGTCGTTGCCCATGAGGGCCATCGGAACACGCGAGGGGCGGGGAGGGAAGGCGGTCCGGACGGCTTTCGGTCAGCCCGTCAGGAGCTCCAGTTCGGCCAGGGTGGCGCGCAGCCAGGCGAGTTCGGCCTCGGTGGTGGCCCGGGCGGTCAGCAGCAGGCCGCGCCGGAACGGGTCGGCGAACTCCTCGGCGCTGCGCGGGCGGTCGCCCTCGTAGAAGAAGCTGGCCGGCTCGGACAGGAAGGCCGGCCGACGGCGGTCGCCACGGCGCTCGGGGAGCCGGCGCGGACGCCCTAGGCTGGACGGCACCGCCGGAGAGGAGCCCCTACGATGCCCGTCGCCGTCCCGCCCGCACTGGCCGCGTCACTGGCCGGGTCCCTCGGCGCGCGTGGACGTGCCTGGGCGGCCCGACTCCCCTCCCTGGCAGCCGAGTTGACCGAACGCTGGGAGCTGCGCCCGGACGGCCCGGTGGCCCACGGCGTGGTCGCGCTGGTGCTGCCGGTGCGCCGCGCCGACGGTACGCCCGCGGCGCTCAAGCTCCAGCCGGTGGACGAGGAGACGGTGGGCGAACCGCTCGCCCTCCGGGCCTGGGGCGGCCGCGGCGCCGTCCGGCTGCTCGACCACCAACCGGCCACCGGTGCCATGCTGTTGGAGCGCCTGGACCCGTCCCGCTCGCTGCTCACCGTGGCCGACGACCTCGCGGCGGTACGGGTGATCGCCGAATTGCTGCAACAGCTGACACTCCGTCAGGCGCCGCCCGGCCTGCGCACCTTGACCGAGGTCGCGGACGGCCTGCTGCGGAGCGCTCCGGCCGCGGCCGCCGCCCACGCCGACCCGGACGAGCGGCGCCTGCTCGCCGACTGCGCGGCCGCCCTCCGTGCCGTCCGCGCCGAGCCGGGCGACCGGCTGCTGCACTGGGACCTGCACTACGGCAACGTCCTCGCCCCGCTGCCGGGCGCCGACCGGGCGCCCTGGCTGGCCATCGACCCCAAGCCGCTGGCCGGGCACCCCGGCTTCGAACTGCTGCCCGCGCTGCGCAACCGCTGGGCGGACGTCACGGCCGACGGCAGCCCGGCCCGGGTGCTGCGGCGCCGCTTCGACGTGCTGGTGGAGGCGCTGGAGGTGGACCGGGAGGCGGCCGTCTCCTGGACGCTCGCCCGGGTGCTGCAGAACGCGGTCTGGGCGGTCGAGGAGGGGGAGACGGCGCTCGACCCGGGCCAACGCGTCATCGCGGAGCTGTTGTCGGGCCGGGGCTGACGGGCGCCCGGTGCCGCCACCGGGTGTGGACCCGGCCCCCACTCCGCCACCGCCCGGTCGGCCCGCCGCTACGCCCGTACCGCCGCTACGCCCGTACCGCCGCTACGCCCGTACCGCCGTGAACCGGACCCGCACCCCGGGCGCCAGCAGGGCCGCTGGCTCCCGGGCCGGGGCCCAGAGCGCCAGCGCCGTCCGCCCGATCAGCTGCCAGCCGCCGGGGGACGGGCTCGGGTAGACGCCGGTGTACGTCCCGGCCAGCGCCACCGAGCCGGCCGGGACGGTGCTGCGCGGGGTGGCCCGGCGCGGCACCCCGTACTGCGGGGGCAGTCCGGTGAGGTAGCCGAAGCCGGGGGCGAAGCCGCAGAAGGCGACCACGTACTCGGGCTCGGTGTGGATCCGTACGGCCGCCTCGGTGGAGACGCCCCAGAGCGCCGCGACCTCCGCGAGGTCGGCGCCGTCGTACACGGTCGGGACCTCCACCAGCGGCCCGCCCGCGGTCGTGGCCGCCGCCGGACGGGCGGTGCGCAGCAGCGCGGTCACCGAAGTGACGTCCGCGACCTCGTCCAGCAGGACGGTGCGGGCGGCGGGCACGATCTCGCCGACCGCGCCGAGCTCCCCGCCGGTCTGCCGGTCGCGCAGCCAGCAGTACAGCGCGGCGACCTCGGCCGTTCCCGGGAGCTCGACCAGCAGCGCCCGCTCGCCGACCCGCCGCACCGACGGGCCCGCGCCGCGTGGTTCCCCGCCGAGCGGGTCCCCGCCGTGCGGCCCCCCGGCCTCGCCCGTCACGTGAACGCCTCGACCCGCACCCCGGCCGAGGCCAGTGCCCCACGGATCCGCCACGCGAGCTGGGCGGCGCCGGGGGTGTCGCCGTGGACGCACAGCGAGCGGGCCTCGACGGCGATCCGGTCGCCGCCGACGGCCTCCACCGCGCCGTCCCGGGCGATCCCGACGGCCCGGGTGATGACCGTTTCGGGGTCGTGCACCACCGCGTCGGGTTCGCGGCGCGGGACGAGGGTGCCGGCCCAGGTGTAGGCGCGGTCGGCGAAGGCCTCGGCGACCACCGGCAGTCCGACCCCCTCGGCGACGGCGAGCAGCCGGGAGCCGGGCAGTCCGAGGACGGGCAGCGGCCCGTCGCAGACCGCGCCGGCCCGCAGCACCCCGGCCACCACGGCCTCGGCCTGCTCGGAGTCGGAGACCACCCGGTTGTAGAGCGCGCCGTGCGGTTTGACGTAGGAGACCCGGGAGCCGGCGGCCCGGGCGAAGACCTGGAGGGCGCCGATCTGGTAGGCGATCTCGTCGGCGAGTTCCCCCGGCGGGACGTCCATGGCGCGGCGGCCGAAGCCCGCGAGGTCGCGGTAGGAGACCTGGGCGCCGATCCGGACGCCGCGTTCGGCGGCCAGGGCGCAGACCCGGCGCATCGTGGACGGGTCCCCGGCGTGGAAGCCGCAGGCGACGTTGGCGCTGGTCACCACGGAGAGCAGGGCCTCGTCGTCGGTCAGGGTCCAGCGTCCGAACCCCTCGCCGAGGTCCGCATTGAGATCGATCACCGCATCGGCCACGCCCGTCCGCCTCCCAGCAGCTGTTGAGCCAGATGGTAGGGCCTGGCGGTGAAGCCCGTTGTCCGTCACCCGGACGGCCGACGGGCCCACCGGCGCGCAGCCTTCACGTACGCGCCCCGGGGCGGCTCCCCGGGGCGGTCGGCTCAGTTCGCGGCAAGGCGCTGCTGGAAGGAACGTTCCAGCGGACGCAGGGCGCGGAGCACGATCAGCAGCGGAACCACACCGAAGACGCCGAACGACATGTCGATGAATCGCCACGCCAGCGGGATCCCGCGCAGCGGTCCGCAGATCAGTGCCAGCGGGATCACCGCGCCGCAGGCGAGCACCGCCCAGCGGATCACCCAGATGTTGCGGACCGGGTCCTTGAGCGGCCCCCAGAAGGCGGCGCCGATCACCAGGTGGGCGAAGGCCAGCCAGTCGCTGCCGTGCGCGAGGAAGGGGTAGCTCCGGTTGGTCTCCACGAGGCCGGTGTGCACCCGCTCGAACCAGGCGGTGGCACCCGGGAAGCGGTCGGCCAGCGGGGCGGCCGGGCCGGTGGCGAGGTCGACCAGCCAGCCGGTCTCGGTCTCCAGCGGGAAGGCGGTCAGGCCGCTCAGCACCAGGCAGACCAGGAAGAGACCGAGCCAGCGCCGGACCCGCCGCAGGATGACCGCAGGATCGCCGTCCATCACGCACACCTCCCGCGCGCGCCGGGCGCGCGCCCATGCCGGTTGTGCAGGCGGGCCTTGTCCCGTCTGCGTACGGCTGACTCTAGACCCTTGATTTGAACGTGTTCAACATGACCCTCCCGGTCCCTCGCGACCCCGGCCGAGGGCCCGGCGACCCGCCCCCGGACGTACCGGTGACCGCCCCCCGGACGCACCGGTGCCCGGGCGCCGAAGCGGCACCCGGGCACCGGGAGGGGGAGTGGCTACGCCGTGTACGTGAACGTCATCGGCGTGCTGGTGCCGCCCGCCGTGGTGACCGTGACGTCCACCGGCCCGGGCGCGCCGGCCGGCGGCGCGTAGGCCGTGCAGTACTGCGGACCGCAGGAGACGCGGTTGGCGGGCACCCCGCCGAACCGGACCGCGCCGTACGCCAGGTTGCGGCCCGCGATGGAGACCGAGGTGCCGCCGGCCGCCGGTCCGGCGGCCGGGCCGAGGTACGTGACCGTCGGTGCGGGCGGCGCCGGCGGGGCGGCACCGGTGTAGTCGAAGGTCACCGGGGCCGCGGCCGTGCCGCCCGGGGTGACCACGCTGACCGGGGCGCTGCCGGATCCGCCGGGGGTGGTCACCGTGCAGGCGGTGTCGGTGCAGCTGCCCGGCGCCGGGACGCCGCCGACCAGCACCATGCCGTGGGCCAGGCTGCTGCCGCTGACGGTGACCGCGGTGCCGCCGGCGCCCGGGCCGGTGGCGGTGTCCAGGCCGGTCACGGACGGCGCGTTCGGGACGACCGGCGCAGGGGTGCTGCCGTCCAGCGTCACGATCGCGACGTGGCCGGTCGGGTCGGTGTCGTTCGGGTTGCCGATGGTGGCGACCAGCTGGCCGGACGCCTTGCTCGGGTCGCCGTACACCTTGAGCTTCATGAACTCGGAGAACCCGACCCGTCGGGACCCCACCAGGACGGCGTCCAGGTGGCGGCCGTCCGGCGAGACGGTCTCGGTGAAGGTGTAGTCGTACGGCGTGGAGTAGAACATCGCGCCGTCGGTGGTGAGGCCCTGCGGCAGGTCGAGCGTGATGTGGGTCGGCCCGGTCAGGTCGGCCGTGCCGGCCGAGGTCCAGCCGACCGAGAACTGGCCCGGTCCGGGCGGGGCGGTGCGCGGCAGGTAGCCGTTCAGTGAGACCGTCACGTGCTGCGTCGAGGGGCCGGTCGTATCGGTCGGCGCGGCCGTGGCGGCGGCGGCGCCGGTGACGAGGGTGGTCACGGACAGCGCGGCGGCGAGGCCGGCTTTCGCCAGTCGGGTGATCATGGGTCGATCATCACCGAACCATCGCGCTGGCCTCACGGTTTTCTCGCATGTTCGTTCGAGAATGGCGGAATCCCGTCGAAACCCCGTTCCGATTCGGCCCCGTGCGCCGCTCCCCAGCTGCCGCTCCGCCCGTCCACAAGGTCCGTTTCGGTCGATGTCGGTGCGAACCTCTAATCTTGTCCACCGTGACCGTCATCGCTGACCCGCCCACCGAGCCTGGCCTCCGCCCGGCCGCCGGCGCCGCCGTGCCCGCACCGCGGCCCGCGCCCGGCCCCGCCGCCGACGAGGGCCTGGCCCGCCGGCTCAAGGCGCTGGCCTGCACCGCCCCGCTGCACGACCTGGACAGCCGCAAGGTCAACCTGGCCGGCGAGTACGGCGGCTACGCGATGGCCGAGGTCGGCCTCGCCGCGATCGACCTGGTCACCCTGCACATGGACTTCGACACCGGGGCCGACCGCGAGATAGTGCTCGCCCGGATGCTGCCCCGGGTCGCCGCCCAGGCCCCGCGCCGGCCCGCCCCCGAGCACGAGCGGGTCGCCCGCTGGGTGCTGGAGTCGCTGATCAACGTCGGCAGCGTGGACCGCGGCTTCCGCGCCGTCTACGGCACCTTCGGCGCCGACGGCGAGTACGTCCGCCGGGACTACGACTTCAAGCTGATCGAGGAGGTCCCCGGCCCCGACGGCGGCGTCTACCTGCGCACCACCGACGAGGCGGTCAACGTCCTGGTCGGCGCGCTCGACACCGACGTCACCTCGGCCCAGATCGCCGCCGAGGTCAAGCTGGAGGTGCTGATCCGGCGCGGCCGCCTGGCCGACGCCCAGCTCGCCGCCGAACAGGCCCGCTACCGCACCGTCCAGTACGCCGAGACGCTGCGCCGCGCCCTCGACGCCACCCGCCGCAACGTCCGCGCGGTCGACTGGATGCAGGCCGTCCCGGACCTCATCGACGAGGCGCTGGACCACATCGCCGACCGCTACCGGCACGAGAACGCGATTCTCACCAACATCCGCAAGGCCCGCGACGAGGCCGAGGACCAGGAGCACAAGCGCCGCGCCGCCGAGCTCGTCGACATCGTCAAGGACTGCATCCGCCGCCACACCCAGCTCCAGACCCGGCTGCTGGAGGCCGGGCCGCTGTTCCGCGCCGAGCAGGACCGGCAGGCCTTCGCCACGCCCGGCGCCCGCAGCGGCATCGACCTGTACGGCCAGCTGCTCGCCCCCGTGCTGCGGCTGCCGGTGGAGCAGGCCGTCCGGCCCACCGGCGCCTTCTTCGCCCGCGGCGCCGGGCTCCGCACGCCCGTCTCGGTCCGGGTAGCCGACCTGGTCGACCTGCTGCTCACCCCGCCGGTCGAGCGCGAGCACCTCGGCGCCGAACTGCCCGACCCGGACCTCGTCGCCACCCCGGACGACAGCCGCTTCTCCGAGGCCCAGCTGGAAGCCGCCCAGGAACTGCTCGACCTGCCCCCGGACGCCCCCCGCCGGCTCTCCGGCCTGCTCGCCGACGCCCGCAAGCAGGACCCGGAACTCCCCTACCTGGTCGCCCTGCTGGCCGTGCACGCGGCCAGCCCGCCGGTCGGCACCGCCTACCGCCAGGGCGAGGAGCGGTTGCTGTTCGCCGTGGACGACGGCACCCCGCTGCGCGACCGGGAGTTCGGCGGCGCCGACCTGATCGTCGGCAGCGCCCTGCTCGACGCGGTCGGCATGGCCGCCGACCGCAAGGACGCCGGCTGACCGGCCCGGCCGCGACACCCCCAGGCACCACGTTGACGACCCACCACCACCGCGCCACCCCCGAGGAGCACCGCCCGTGACGACCCACCACGACACGTCCTGGGCGGCCGAGACCGAACCCGCGGCCCCCGCGCCGATCACCCCGGCCGACGTCGCCGACGCCGCCCGGCTGGTCTCCTTCGGCCTCCAGGCCAAGCTGCTCCCCGCCCGCGACGCCGAGTACGCCGAACTCGTCCGCCGCCACCGCGAGGACCCGCCGTTCGCCCGCCTCGCCGACGCCGTCGCCACCGGCATGGGCCTGGTCGTCCTGGAGGTCTCGCCGCGGGCCGGCATGGCCGTCGCCGCCGCCGAGGAGTCGCTGTTCGCCGTCCGGATGGGCGACTACTCCCGCCGCGCCGCCTCCGAGTCCACCGACCGCTTCCTGCACGGGCTGGCCCACCTCGCCGTCGCCGCGATGGCCTTCCCCCGCCCCGAGGACCTCGCCGACGACGGCTACCTCGGCCGGATCACCGTCAACGGCGTCGACTCCTTCGTCCGCCAGGCCTGCCGCCGCCTGGAGGAGCAGGCCGACGCCGAGGGCGCCAACACCGACCCGGCCAGCGACGCCCCCGGCCTGGAGGCCGCCTGGCGGGTCTGGGCCCGGCGCACCGCCACCGGCGCCACCAAGGACGCCCGCCGGCTCTCCGGCTCCACCATCGGCATCGTGGCCAAGGCGGTGATGTTCCTGGTCGACTCCGGCTTCCTGCAGAAGGTCTCCGACGACTCCGGCGGCACCTACCGCACCACCGCCCGCTACCAGCTCCAGGTCCGCGACCTGGCCGGCAGCGCCGCGATGGCCGAACTGCTCGACCTCGGCATCGTCCCGGTCTCGGACGGCACCGCCAGCCTGCTGCCGCCGGACACCGGCGACGAGCTGGTCGCCGACGCCGGCCTGCCGTTCCACTCGCTCTGATCGCTCTGACAACCCCATAAGACGCACGGAGAACCGCCGCACATGTACGAGCTCAACCGGGTCCGCCTCTACTCGATCGGACCGGCCGGCGCCCGCTACGCCGACACGGTGCTCGACCTGCGCGGCGTCGGCGAGCCCGTCGCCGACCCGGCCCCGCAGCAGATCGGCCTGTTCGGCGAGGACACCGACGGCCCGGTCCGCCGCCCCGCCCCGGCCGGCGTGCTCTTCCTGGAGAACGGCGGCGGCAAGTCCGTCCTGCTCAAGCTGATCTTCTCGGTGATGCTCCCCGGCCACCGCAACACCCTCGGCGGCGCCAGCTCCGGCGTGCTGCGCAAGTTCCTGCTCGCCGACGACTGCGGCCACGTCGCCCTGGAGTGGCAGCACACCGTCACCGGCGAACTGATCGTGGTCGGCAAGGTCAGCGAGTGGCGCGGCCGCCAGGTCTCCTCCGATCCGCGCAAGTTCGCCGAGACCTGGTACTCCTTCCGCCCCGGCCCCGGCCTCACCCTCGACTCGCTCCCCGTCGCCGAACGGGTCAGCCTGGCCGGCGACCAGAAGGCCCGCGGCCGCCGCCGCACCATGAAGGGCTTCCGCGACGCCCTCACCGAGGCCGGCAAGGCCCACCCCCACCTCGACCTGGTCTTCGAGGACGGCCACGACCGCTGGACCGAACACCTCGGCGAACTCGGCCTCGACCCCGAACTCTTCCGCTACCAGCGCGAGATGAACGCCGACGAGGGCGAGGCGGCCGGCCTCTTCGCGGTCAAGCAGGACAAGGACTTCACCGACCTCCTGCTGCGCGCCGTCACCGACACCCGGGACACCGACGGCCTGGCCGACCTCGTCCACGGCTTCGCCGCCAAGCTCGGCCTGCGCTCCGAACTCACCGCCGAACGCGACTTCACCGCCGGCTCGCTCGACCTGCTGGAACGCATCGTCGAGGCCACCGGCGCCCGCGAGACCGTCCGCGAGGCGCACCGCACCGCCGAACGCCGCGCCCGCCGCCTCGCCCACGCCCTCACCTCCCGCGCCGCCGCCGAACGCGACCGCGCCCAGGACCTCGCCATCGAGGTCGCCGCCGCCGTCAGCGCCGTCACCGCCGCCGAGTCCGACCGCACCCGGCACAGCCTGATCGCCGACGAACTCACCCACCGGCACGCCACCCTGAGCCTCGCCGCGGCCACCGCCGAGGCCGCCACCCTGCGCCGCGAACTCATCGACGCCCGCACCCTGCACTCCGCCTGGCAGGCCGCCGAGGCCGTGCTGCGCCAGCGCGCCGCCGCCGACCGGGTCGCCCGGGTCGCCGTCGCCATCCGCGAGGCCGAACTGGACGCCGCCCCGGCGCTCGCCGCCCGCGCCCGCGCCGCCGGCGCGCTCGCCCGCGCCCTGGAAGCCGCCGCCGCGGCCGCCGAGACCCGCGCCGACACCGAGGAGCAGCGCGCGAGCGAGCTCCAGGAGGACGGCGGCAAGGCCCAGTCCGACGCCACCGAGGCCGCCACCGCCGCCCAGAAGGCCCGCAGCGAGGCCGAGCACCTGCGCCAGCGCCTCGCCGAGGTCGAGCAGGAGACCGAGGCCGCCGTCGAGGCCGGCTTCATCGACTCCGACGGCGACGTGGACCCGGCCCGCGCCGCCCTGCACGCCGCCGACGTGGAACAGGCCGCCGCCGCGGCCCTCGCCCAGGCCCGGACCGTCACGGAGTCCTGCGCCACCCGGCTGCGCGAGGCCGCCGCCGCCACCTCCCGCGCCGAACTCGCCGCCGAACGGGCCGGCGACGCCCGCAAGGACGCGGCCCGGGCGCTGGCCGCCGAGCAGCGCACCGCCGCCCTGCTCGCCACCGAGCAGCGCCTCGCCGACCTGCTCTCCCTCACCCCGTACCAGGACGGCGCCGAGGAGGACGCCGGTTTCCTCACCCCCGCCGTGCTCGACCGCAACGCCGAGTACCTGCGCGAACTCCTCGACGAGGCCATCGCCACCGCCGAACGCACCCTGTTCGACCTGCGCACCGCCGCCGCCGACGACTCCCGCATCCTCGCCGCCCTCGGCGACGGCGGCCTGCTGCCGCCCGGCCCCGACGTGCTGGCCACCGTCGAGTACCTCGCCGAGCACGGCATCCCCGCCCTGCCCGGCTGGCGCTACCTCGCCCAGTCCGTCGACCCCACCGACCACGAGGCGATCCTCGCCGCCCGCCCCGAACTGGTGGACGGCGTGGTCGTCACCGACCCGGCCTCGCTGGAGCGCGCCCGCGAGGCCCTCCAGGCCGCCGCCCTGCTGCCGCGCTCCACCGTCGCCGTCGGCGCCGCCGCCTCGCTGATCGCCCCGATCACCGACGAACCCGCCTTCTTCCTGGTGCCGCCGAACCCGGCCATGCACGACGAGTCCGCCGCCGACGGCGAGCGCCGCGAACTGCGCGCCCGCGCCGCCGCCCGCGAGGAGCACATCCGCGAACTCGCCGGCCGGCTCGGCGCCGACCGCGCCCTCGCCGCCCGGCTCGCCTCCTGGCACGCCAGCTGCCCGCCCGGCACCCTCGCCGAACTCGCCGCCGCCGCCGAGGCCGCCCGCGAGCACGCCGAGCAGGCCGCCGCCGCCCTGGCCACCCTGCGCGCCGACCACGACGAGGCCGAGACCGACCACGCGGCCGCCGCCTCCGCCCACGAGGAGCACCGCGAGACCGCCCAGCGCGCCCGCCGCCGCGCCGACGCCCTCTCCGGCCTCGCCTTCCGGCTGCGCGAGCGCGCCAACTGGGCCCGCCGCCAGCGCGAACTCGCCGAGGACGCCGCCGAGTGCGACCGCCGCCAGGCCGTCTGCGCCGAACGCGCCCGCACCTGCGACGAGGACCGCCGCGCCGCCCAGCGCGCCGCCGACGACGCCCGCCGCACCGTGCGCGCGCTGCGCGCCGAACGCGCCGAGATCCCCGCCGCCGAGCAGGCCGACGAGCCCGCCGAGCAGACCGCCCCCGCCGCGCTGCCCGCCCTGCGCGAGGCCTACCGGGCCGCCGCCCAGCTGTACGAGAAGGTCGGCGTCGGCGCCGACCTGCGCGCCGAGCAGGCCCGTGCCGAGGGCGACGAGGCCGCCGCCGCGGCCGAGCTCGACCGCCTCACCAACAAGGTCCGCACCCGCGCCGAGGAACTCCTCGGCAGCCCCGACGGCGCCGACGGCCCCGCCCGCCAGGCCGCCGCCGCCCGGGCCGAGGAACTGGTCGCCACCATCGAGGCCCGCTCCGCCGCCGCCAGCGAACAGCTCGGCCGGCTGCGCGGCGAGGCCGAGCGCTCCGCCCCCGCCGACGGCGAGGCGCACACCGAGCTGCCCGAGGACCTCGTCCCCACCGACCCCGAGCACGCCCAGGTCCTGCTGCGCACGGCCACCAGCCGGCTCGCCGAGTGCCGCGAGGCCGTCGACACCGCCCGCACCGCGCACGCCGACCTCCAGCGCACCTTCGACGCCGCCCAGTCCGCCGCCGCCGACTTCGACGAGCTGGCCGGCCAGCTGCGCGACGGCCTGCGCGAGCAGCAGGAGGAGGACGGCCAGTCGGTCGAGCCCTACCTCGGCTCGCTGCCCGAGGCCCGCAACGCCTCCACCGACGCCCGCCGCGCCCTGCGTACGGCCGTCGGCGAGCTGTCCTCCGCCGAACTCGCCGTCCGGGACGCCTCCGACGCGCTGGTCCGGCACGCCAACGCGGCCCGCTACGAGGCCGTCCGCACCCCCGCCCGCCAGCAGATCCGCGAACTGCCCGCCGCCGCGCTGCCCGAGCACGCGGCCGCCTGGGCCGCCGCCTTCGCCCCCCGGCTGCGGGTGCTCACCGACGAGCTCACCCAGCTGGAGCGCAACCGCGGCTCGATCGTCGACCGGCTGCGCGGACTGGTCGAGTCCTCGCTCACCACCCTGCGGGCCGCCCAGCGGCTGTCCCGGCTGCCCGAGGGGCTGGGGGAGTGGTCCGGCCAGGAGTTCCTGCGGATCCGCTTCGAGGACCCGGACCACGCCACCCTGGTGGAGCGCCTCGGCGAGGTCATCGACGAGGCCACCCGCGCCGCCGTCCGGAAGAACAGCGACCTGCGCCGCGACGGCATGTCCCTGCTGCTGCGCGGCGTCGCCGCCGCGATCGGCCCGAAGGGCGTCAGCGTCGAGATCCTCAAGCCCGACGCGGTGCTGCGCGCCGAGCGGGTGAGCGTCGGCCAGATGTCCGACGTCTTCTCCGGCGGCCAGCTGCTCACCGCCGCCATCGCGCTCTACTGCACGATGGCCGCGCTGCGCGCCAACGACCGCGGCCAGTCCCAACTGCGGCACGCCGGCACGCTGTTCCTCGACAACCCGATCGGCCGCGCCAACGCCACCTACCTGCTGGAGCTCCAGCGCGCGGTGGCGGACGCGCTCGGCGTCCAGCTGATCTACACCACCGGCCTGTTCGACACCACGGCGCTCGCCGAGTTCCCGTTGGTGATCCGGCTTCGCAACGACGCCGACCTGCGGGCCGGCCTCAAGTACATCTCGGTGGAGGAGCACCTGCGCCCGGGCCTGCCCGCCCCGCAGGACCCGGACGGCCCGACCATCCACGGCGAGATCACCGCCACCCGGATGTTCAAGCGCCCGGCGGAGGTTCCCGTCCAGCCGTGAACTGGTTAGCGTGATCGCCATGCTGACGATCGCGCACCTCAGTGACATCCACCTCGGCCAGGTCCACCGTCGGGACGGCGGCGAGCGCGCCCGGCGGCGGGCCGAGCAGGTGATGGCGTACCTCGACGCCCTGCCCGGCCCGCTGGACGCGGTCCTGGTCACCGGCGACCTCGCCGACCACGGCTCGCCCGAGGAGTACCGCCAGGTCGCCGAGGTGCTGGAGTCCCGGTACCCGGTGCTCACCTGCCCCGGCAACCACGACGTCCGGGAGCCGTACCGGGAGGTGCTGCTCGGCGAGGCGCCGTCGACGGACCCGGTCAACCGGCTGCACCGGCTGCCCGGCGTCGACGTGCTGATGCTCGACTCCTCGATACCCGGGCAGCACGACGGCCTGCTGGCGGACGCCACCCTCGACTGGCTGGAGGCCCAACTCGCCTCCGGCCGCGAGGAGTCGCCGGCCCTGGTGGCCTTCCACCACCCGCCGGTCGAGCTGTACATCCCGAGCGTCGACCGGATCCGCCAGTTCGGCGAGGCCCGGCTGGCGGAGGTGCTGCGCCGGCACCCCCGGGTGACCGCGCTGCTCTGCGGCCACTCCCACACGCCCGCCGCGTCCACCTTCGCGGGACTGCCGGTACTGGTCGCCCCCGGGGTGGTCTCCACCACCACGCTGCCCTGCGAGGGCGGGAGCGGCATCACCTTCGACCACCCGCCGATGCTCGCCTTCCACGTCCTGGACGACGACGGCCGGCTCACCACCCACTACCGGATCGTCGTCTGACGGCCCGCCGGCGGTCGCCCGGTCACCCGGTCGGCAGCTGCGGCGGCGGCTGGGACCCCCGGTACGGCGGTGGGCCGGGCCGCCCGGCCTGCTGCGGCGGGTGCGCGGCCTGCGACGGCTGCGGCGACCGGTAGGACTGCTGCGGCGCGCCGCCCGGCCGGGGGAACGGGCGGGGCGCCAGCGGCTCGGGGGCGACCCGGCTGCCCGCCATCGGGTGCGCGGAGTTCGGCCCGCGCATCCGCTGGGCGGCGACCTGGCGGGAGATCAGGATCTCCAGCAGGCACCACATCGTGCCGAACACCCCCAGCCCCATCGCCATCAGCGCGGGTGTCATCAGCCAACTGCCCGCGTACGAGGCCAGGGTCGCGACGACCACGCCCACCAGCGTGAAGGAGAGGCAGAGCACCGCCCGGACTGCGGCGGAGCGCACCTCGTCGGGCAGGCGGCGGCGACGGCGTGGCGCGGACATCGGGCGACCCCCAGGCGCGGATCCGGTGCTGGAACGGGGAACGGGCGCACACGAATTGCGCCCCCTTCACCTCACTCTGCCCCCGCCGAACCCGGACCATGCGTCCGAATCCACCGAACTGCCGTCAAACCGTGCCATCCGGGCAGGCGGCGGCGGGAGCTCACCCCAACTGCTGGTCGAGCTCCTCCAGAGCACCGGTGACGATCGTCCGCATCGCCCGCTCGGCGTGCGCGGCGTCGCCGCCGCAGATCGCGTCGGCGACCTCCCGGTGCAGCCTGATCGCGTACGGCTCGGGCTGATGGGGCATCAGATGGTACTCGGTCCGGCCGGTGAGCACCGCCCCGACGGTGTCGCCGAGGTGGGCGAACATCTCGTTCCCGGAGGCGCGCAGGACGAGGGCGTGGAAGGCGATGTCGTACCCGAGGAAGGTGGTGAGGTCGGCCTCCCGGGCGGCGACCGTCAACTCCACCGCCAGCGAGCTGAGTTCGCGCCGGTCGTCGTCGCTGGCGTGGCTCGCGGCGAGCGCGGCCGCGGCCGGTTCGACGGCCACCCGCAGGGAGCCGAGCGAGCGCAGCTGGGCGGGCCGGTCGGCGCCGGCCAGTCGCCAGCGGATCACCATGGGGTCGAAGACGTCCCAGAGCGACTTCGGCTGGACGGTGATCCCGACCCGCCGCCGGGACGCCACCAGGCGCATCCCCTCGAGGACGCGCACCGCCTCCCGGACGACCGTCCGGGACACCCCGAACCGCTCCTCCAGGTCCTCCCCGCGCAGCACCGCGCCCTCGGGGATCTCCCCGGACGCGATCGCCGGCCCGAGCTCGGCAAGCACCCGGCCGGGCAGCCCCTGGATCTCCATCCGCCCAGGGTAGTCGGCCGCCCCCGTGCGGTGCGCATCGCCCTGCGACCTACCCCACACCCCAAAAGTATGACGATTTGGTTTCCGGTACTTGAATACGTCATATCTTTGAAGCGATAGTGGCGGCCTGCAACGAAGGAGCACCACCGATGGCTCTCAACGTCGAGAACCGCGCCCTCCCGGGCACCCCCCTCACCGTCGTGGTGATGGGCGTCTCCGGTGTCGGCAAGACCACCCTGGCCCGTCTCCTGGCCGACCGCCTCGATCTCCCCTTCGCCGAGGCGGACGAGTTCCACCCGCCGGCCAACATCGCCAAGATGTCCGCCGGCACCCCGCTCGACGACCAGGACCGGGAACCCTGGCTGCGCGCCATCGGCGCCTGGCTCAAGGAGCGCACCGAGTCCGGTGCCGGCGGCGTGGTCACCTGCTCGGCGTTGAAGCACGGCTACCGCGACATCCTGCGCGCGGCCGCCCCGGACGCCTTCTTCCTGCACCTCAGCGGCGGTCACGAGCTGGTCGAGGACCGGCTCTCCCACCGCACCGGCCACTTCATGCCGTCGTCGCTGCTCGGATCCCAGTACGCCACCCTGGAGCCCCTGGGTGCGGACGAGCGCGGCGCCGTCCTGGACGTGGGCCCGTCCCCCGAAGAACTCGTCGAGATGGCCGTGGCGCTGCTGCGGCCCGTCAATGGAGACCTCGCGTGAGTATTGCCCCCACCCTCGCTCCGACCCTCCTGGCGGCCGCCCCACCGGCCCTGCCGCACACCGGCAGCGACTCCCAGCTGCTGATCGCGGTGCTGCTCAGCATCGGCGCGATCGTCCTGCTGATCACCAAGCTCAAGCTGCACCCGTTTCTCGCCCTCACACTCGGCTCCGGCCTGCTGGCCGCCGTCGCGGGCGCCCCCTTCGACAAGCTGCTGAGCAGCTTCTCCACGGGCTTCGGATCCACCGTGGCCAGCGTCGGCCTGCTGATCGGCCTGGGCGCGATGCTCGGCAAGCTGCTCGCGGACTCGGGCGGCGCCAACATCATCGCGGACACCGTGCTGTCCCGGACCGGCAACAAGGCGCTGCCCTGGGCGATGGCGCTGATCGCCGCCGTGCTCGGCCTGCCGCTGTTCTTCGAGGTCGGCGTCGTCCTGCTGATCCCGATCGTGCTGCTGGTCGCCCGCCGCGGCAACGTGCCGCTGATGCGGGTCGGCATCCCGGCCCTGGCCGGCCTGTCGGTGCTGCACGGCCTGGTGCCCCCGCACCCGGGCCCGCTGGTCGCCGTCGACGCGCTCAAGGCCGACCTCGGCATCACGCTGGCGCTCGGCCTGCTGATCGCCGTCCCGACCCTGATCATCGCCGGCCCGCTGTTCGCCCGGGTCGCCGAGCGCTGGGTGGGCCCGCTGGAGATCCCGGCCGCCACGGCCCCCGAGGAGACCGCCAAGGGCGAGCGCACCCCGTCGTTCGGCGCGGTGATGGCGACCATCCTGCTGCCCGTCGTGCTGATGCTCGGCAAGGCCCTGGCCGACGTGGTGATCGACGACCCGAAGGCGGTCGGCCAGCGGGTCTTCGACTTCATCGGCTCCCCGCTGATCGCCCTGCTCGCCGCGACCCTGCTCGCCATGCTGACCCTCGGCAGGGCGGCCGGCTTCGACAAGGCCCGGATCTCCGACACCGTCGGCAAGTCGCTCGGCCCGATCGCCGGCATCGTGTTCATCGTCGGCGCCGGCGGCGGCTTCAAGCAGACCCTGATCGACGTGGGCGTGGGCAACGCGGTGAGCGAGTGGTCCGGCAAGTGGCACATCTCCGCGCTGCTGCTGGGCTGGCTGATCGCCGTACTGATCCGCCTGGCCACCGGCTCGGCGACGGTCGCCACCATCACCGCGGCCGGCATCGTGTCCCCGCTCGCCGCGAACATGTCCTCGACCCACGCGGCCCTGCTGGTGCTCGCGATCGGAGCCGGCTCGCTGTTCCTGTCGCACGTCAACGACGCCGGCTTCTGGCTGGTGAAGGAGTACTTCGGGATGAGCGTCGGGCAGACGCTCAAGTCCTGGTCGGTGATGGAGACGGTGATCTCGGTGGTCGCGATCGCCCTGATCATGCCGCTGAGCCTGATCGTCTAGCGCCCGGCGCACCTTCGTCCGCAGGGGCGGCACCCGTACCGTACGGGCGCCGCCCCTGCGGCGTCGCCACCACCGCTACGTCCACCGTGCACGCCCGCCACCCGCGCGCGATCGACCGCGCCCTGCGGCCTCCGGCACGTGGTCAAGGCGGGCGCCGTGGTGTGGAAAAGTCGGCGGGCGTCCGGGGACCCCGAACGCCCGCCCACTGCAAAGCAGTTGCTTACTTACTTGTTCCCGCGCTTCGCGAGGCTGTGCCTACTTGTTCCCACGCTTCGCGAGGAAGGCCTCGACCTCGTCCCGGATCTCCGGGGTGTCCAGCCCGCGCACCGTCATGGTGGTGCGGCGGCGCAGCACGTCGTCCGCGGTGTACGCCCACTCGTTCTCGGCCGCGTAGGCGACCTGCGCCCAGACGTCCGGGCCGTCCTCGTGGATCGGACGGCCGAGCTCCGGGTTCTCGTCGATCATGCGGGCGATGTCGAAGGACAGGGTGCCGTAGTGGCTGGCCAGGTGCTTGGCGACCAGCGGCTCCATCCGCGAGCCCGGCTCGCGGTCGATCAGCAGGCGGTGCGCGACGGCGTTCGGCGCGCCGACGCCCGGCAGCGGGACGGTCGGGGCGATCGGGGACATGTCCTCGGCGAGGCCGGTGCCGGGCACGTGGGCCAGCTTCTCCAGCACCGCGCGGCCGATGTGCCGGTAGGTGGTCCACTTGCCGCCGGAGACCGACAGCATGCCGCCGCGGCCCTCGGTGACGACGGTCTCGCGCTTGGCGGCGGCGGTGTCACCCGGGCCGCCGGGCAGCACGCGCAGGCCGGCGAAGGAGTAGGTGATCAGGTCGCGGTCGAGGTGCTCGTCGCGGATCGCGTGCGCGGCCTCGCCCATGATCTGGTCGATGTCCGCGTCGGTGGCCCGGACGTCCTTCGGGTCGCCGGTGTACTCCTCGTCGGTGGTGCCGAGGAGGACGTGGTCCTCCCACGGGATGGCGAAGGAGACGCGGTACTTGTCGATCGGGATGGTCAGCGCGGCGCGCCACGGCGAGCGGCGCTTGACGACGACGTGGGCGCCCTTGGAGAGGCGGATCGACGGCGCGGCGCCGGCGTCCTCCATGGTGCGCAGGTGGTCGACCCACGGGCCGGTGGCGTTGAGCACCAGGCGGGCGTTCACGCCGAACTCGCTGCCGTCCAGGCGGTCGCGCAGCTCGGCGCCGGTGACCCGGCCGCCGGTGAAGCGCAGGCCGGTGACCTCGGCGTGGTTGAGCACCACGGCGCCGGCGTCGACGGCGGCGCGCACGGTCATCACCGCGACGCGCGAGTCGTTCATCTGGTGGTCGCCGTACACGGCCACCGAGCGCAGGCCCTCGGTGCGCAGCGCGGGCACCTGCTGGGCGGCGTGCGCGGCGGTGGAGACCCGGCCCATGCCGTCGCGGAAGGCGGACAGCGCCGAGTACAGGAACACGCCGGCGCCGAGCTTGGCGGCGCCGTGCGGGCCGCCCTTGTAGACCGGCACGAAGAAGGTCAGCGGGTTGACCAGGTGCGGGGCCACGTCGGTGGAGAGCGCGCGGCGCTCCTTGTGGTTCTCGGCGACCAGCTTGACCGCGCCGGTCTGCAGGTAGCGCAGACCGCCGTGGACGAGCTTGGAGGAGGCGCTGGAGGTGGCGCCGGCGAAGTCGCCGGCGTCGACCATGGCGACCTTCAGGCCGGCCTGGGACGCGGTCCAGGCGACGGCCGTGCCGAGGATGCCGCCCCCGATCACCAGCAGGTCGTAGGTGGCCTTGCCGAGCAGCTCACGGGTCTCGGCGCGGGAAGCGGTGCGGCCGGCGGTGCGCTCGGCGCCCAGGGTCGGGATGGTTGCCATGGTGGTTGTGTACGGCGCGCTGTTCCGGCTGCGCCGTTACTCCTCTCGGGTGCGGTGCGGCCCCTGCTGGAGAGGCCGGTCGGCCCGGTGCGGCGGGCCGGTGAAACACGGTTGCGCCCGGTGCCGGAACAGCGGGCGGCCGGCCGGGGCACGGGGCCCCGACCGGCGGGTCGGTCAGTTGGTCTCTTCCTCCTCCACCCAGCCCATGGTGCGCTCCACGGCCTTGAGCCACTTCTTGTACTCGCGCTCCCGGGTGTCCTCGTCCATGCGCGGGGTCCACTCGGCGGCGCGGTGCCAGTTGGCCCGCAGGGTGTCGAGGTCGTTCCAGAAGCCGACGGCGAGACCGGCCGCGTAGGCGGCGCCGAGGGCGGTGGTCTCGGCCACGTACGGGCGCTCGACCGGGGCGTCCAGGACGTCGGCGATGTTCTGCATGAGCAGGTTGTTGCTGGTCATGCCGCCGTCGACCTTGAGGGCGGTGAGCTCGACCCCGGAGTCCTTCTGCATGGCGTCGACGACCTCGCGGGTCTGCCAGGCGGTGGCCTCCAGGACGGCCCGGGCCAGGTGGCCCTTGGTGACGTACCGGGTCAGACCGGCGATCACACCGCGGGCGTCGGAGCGCCAGTACGGGGCGAACAGGCCGGAGAAGGCCGGGACGAAGTAGGCGCCGCCGTTGTCCTCGACGGTGCTGGCGAGGGTCTCGATCTCGGCGGCGGTGGAGATGATGCCGAGCTGGTCGCGCAGCCACTGGACGAGCGAGCCGGTGACGGCGATCGAGCCCTCCAGCGCGTAGACCGGGGCCTGGTCGCCGATCCGGTAGCCGACCGTGGTCAGCAGGCCGTGGTACGAGTTGACGATCTTCTCGCCGGTGTTCAGCAGCAGGAAGGTGCCGGTGCCGTAGGTCGACTTGGCCTCGCCCTCGTTGAAGCAGGTCTGGCCGAACAGCGCGGCCTGCTGGTCGCCGAGCGCGGAGGCGACCGGGACGCCGGCCAGGTCGCCGACGGCCTCGCCGTAGACCTCGGCGGAGGAGCGGATCTCCGGGAGGACGGCCATCGGCACGCCCATCGACTCGGCGATGCTCTCGTCCCAGGCGAGGGTCTTGAGGTTCATCAGCATGGTGCGGCTGGCGTTGGTGACGTCGGTGACGTGCTTGCCGCCGTCGACACCACCGGTGAGGTTCCAGATCACCCAGGTGTCCATGGTGCCGAACAGGATGTCGCCGGCCTCGGCGCGCTCGCGCAGGCCCTCGACGTTGTCCAGCAGCCAGCGGATCTTCGGGCCGGCGAAGTAGCTGGCCAGCGGGAGGCCGGTCTCGCGGCGGAAGCGGTCCTGGCCGACGTTGCGGCCCAGCTCGCGGCAGAGGCCCTCGGTGCGGGTGTCCTGCCACACCAGCGCGTTGTGCACCGGCTCGCCGGTGTTCTTGTCCCACAGGACGGTGGTCTCGCGCTGGTTGGTGATGCCGATCGCGCGGATGTCGTCCTTGGTCAGGCCGGCCTTCTCCAGCGCGCCGCGGACGACCGACTGCACCCGGGTCCAGATCTCGGCGGCGTCGTGCTCGACGTAGCCGGGCTGGGGGAAGATCTGCCGGTGCTCCTGCTGGTCGACGGCGACGATCCGGCCGTCGGCGCCGAAGATGATGCAGCGGCTGGAGGTGGTGCCCTGGTCGATCGCGGCGATGTAGTTGCCAGTGGAGGTCATGTGGAGGGTCCTCGGCTCAAGTTCGGGGGTTACGGGGTGGGTGGGCCTGACACGGACGTTCGTTACCCGTACGTCCGGTCAGTCCCCGTGCTCGGCGGTTTCCAACCGGGCCTTTAGAACAGGGCGTTGTACACGCCGCCGGCCGCGAGGCCGCCCAGGATCGGGCCGACGACCGGGATCCAGGCGTACGACCAGTCCGAGCCGCCCTTGTTCGGGATCGGCAGGAAGGTGTGGGCGATGCGCGGGCCGAGGTCACGGGCCGGGTTGATCGCGTAGCCGGTCGGGCCACCGAGGGAGAGGCCGATGCCGACGACGGTGAGGGCGACGATCAGGGTGCCCATGCCGCTGTCGCCCAGGCCCTTGGTGGTGCCGAGGGTGAGGATCGCCATGCAGAGCACGAAGGTGCCGATGACCTCGGTGATCACGTTCTGGAGCGGGTTCCGGATCTCGGGCCCGGTCGAGAAGATGCCGAGGGTGGGCTCCTTGTTGGCCTGGAACTGGCCGAGGTAGGCGAGCCAGACCATGACGGCGCCGATGATCGCGCCGAGCAGCTGGGAGCCGATGTACAGCGGCACCTGGCTCCACTCGCCGGTCTTGACGGCGATGGCGATGGTGACGGCCGGGTTGAGGTGGGCGCCGGACTTGGCCCCGGTCATGTAGGCGGCGATGAGGACCGCGAAGCCCCAGCCGAAGGTGATCGCCAGCCAGCCGGCGTTGAAGGCCTTCGACTTCTTGAGGGTCACGGCGGCGCAGACGCCGCCGCCGAGGAGTATCAGGGCGGCGGTGCCGAGGGTTTCGCCGACGAAGACGTCGCCGTTGGAGATGGCGGACACAAAGACTCCCTTGTCATGGCCCGAAGCGTGGGTGGGGGCGGGTGGCCGGTCGATCCCTGTGCGGGTGAGCGCGCTGGGGGAGTGATCTTCCCGGCCATCGTTCGACAATGTCGACCGTCATGCGGAAGCTTCCTCCCCAGGTCGGCCCCGCGTCAAGGCGGGGTTACGCAGCTGTGACCCTTCCCTCGGAAGGTCCCCCGAAGTTACCCAGCGGAGCGCCCCGAAACGGGGCAAAACGCCAAGGCGCGGACAGGCTCACCGCCCGTCCGCGCCTCAGCGTGACGAATCGACCGCGTTGCTCAGAACCGCCCGGCGCCCAGGTCGCGGGAGATCGCCCGCGCCGCGCTGCGCACCGAGGCCACCAGCGAGGGCTTCACGAAGCCGTCCTCGCAGACCCGCTCCACCGGCCCGTTGATGCACACCGCGCCCACCGGATTGCGCCGCCGGTCCTGGATCAGCGCCGCGATCGAGGCCACGCCCTCCCAGGTCTCCTCGATCGAGTCCGCCCAGCCGCGCTCGCGGATCAGCGCGCACTCGGCGTCCAGGTCGCTCGCCTCGGTCAGCGTCCGCACGGTGTACGGCTCGTACGGCCCGTCGCCCAACTCCCCGCGCGCGACCGGGTCGTAGGCCACCAGGACCTTGCCGATCGCGGTGCTGTGCAGCGGCTGCATCGAGCCGACCTCCAGCACTTGCCGGGTGTCGTCGGGCCGGAACACGTGGTGCACGATCAGCACCCCCTGCTGGTGCAGCACCCCCAGGTAGACGGTCTCCCCGGCCGCCCGGGCCAGGTCGTCCGCCCACACCAGCGCCCGTGCCCGCAGCTCGTGCACGTCCAGGTAGCTCTGCCCCAGCCGCAGCAGCTCGGCGCCCAGCTGGTACTTGCCGCTCTCCGGGTCCTGCTCGACGAACCCCTCCTGCTGCAGCGTGCGCAGGATGCCGTGCGCGGTGCCCTTGGCGAGGTCCAGTGCCGTCGCGACCTCGGACAGCCCCAGGCGGCGCTCGCCGCCGGCCAGCAGGCGCATGATCGCGGCGGCCCGGGAGAGCGACTGGATCGGGCCGGGCATGGATACCTCCGGGCTGAGAGGCGGTCGACATTGTCGACCGCAGGGGTGACGGGACGAGTCTGCCAGGCCGCCGTCCGTCCGTGCACCTTCCCCCTCGGTAACCCGCACTCGGCCCGGTGTTAACCTTCCGCGCCCGGCCCGCCCGCTACCCTTCCACCCCGCTGAGCAGCCCGCGCCGCACCGACACCTCGGCCGCCAGCGCGGCGATCCCGTCGGCGCCGACCCGGCAGCAGCCGCCGACCAGCCGCGCGCCGTCCGCCAGCCAGCCGCCCACCCGCGCCGAGCGGAAGGTCGACTCCCCGCGCCAGTCCCGGTGGTCCGGGTCCCACTGCTCCCCGCTGTTGGGGTAGACCACCACCGGCTTCCCGGTCACCGCCGCGGCCACCGCCACCGCCAGGTCCGCGTCCCGCGGAGTGCAGCAGTTGACGCCCACCGCCAGCACCTCGTCCACCTCCGCCGCCAGCGCGAACGCCTCCTCCAGCGGCTGCCCGGCCCTGGTCCGGCCGTCCGCCACGCTGTACGACAACCAGGCCGGCACCCCCAGCCCGCGCACCAGCTCCAGCAGCGCCCGCGCCTCGTCCGCGTCCGGCACCGTCTCCAGCGCCAGCACGTCCGGCCGGGCCGCCGCCAGCACCTCCAGCCGCGGCCGGTGGAACGCCAGCAGCTCCGCGTGGTCCAGCCCGTACCGGCCCCGGTACTCCGAACCGTCCGCCAGCACCGCCCCGTACGGGCCGACCGAGGCCGCCACCCAGCGCCGCCGCCCGCCCGGCTCGGCCCGCGCCGCCTCCCGGGCCAGCTCCACGCTGCCGGCCAGCAGCCGGGCCGCCGCCGCGTGCCCCACCCCGCGCCGGGCGAAGCCCTCGAAGCTGGCCTGGTAGCTCGCCGTGATCGCGACGTCGGCCCCCGCCGCGAAGTACGCCCGGTGCGCCGCCACCACCGCGTCCGGGTCGTCCGCGAGCAGCCGCGCCGACCACAGCGCGTCCGACAGGTCGTGCCCGGCGGAGGCCAACTGGTTGGACATCCCGCCGTCCAGGACCAGCGGGCCGGCCGCCAGCGCCGTGGCGAAGTCCGGCGGGGGAGCAGTGGGCATCTCGGCCTCCTCGGGCACGGTCGTTCCTGGTCACAGCCTAGAAGCCGGAGCCCTCCGCCGACCGGGAAAACCGTTTGCCGCCGGGGAACGGAGTCGTTACGTTGTGCTCATCCCGAGAACGACAGCACCAGGTGCCCCAGGGGCGCGGAGAGGAGCCGGCGATGGCAGCGGACGACACGTCCCCCCAGCCCGCCGCCGGGCCCACGGCCGAGCAGGAGTGGCTCGCCGCGTACGACCCGCGCGCCTACGCCCCGATCGCCGTCACCGTCGACGTGGTGGCCCTGACGCTGCGCGGCGGCCGGCTGCACGTGCTGCTGGTCGAACGCGGCGCCCCGCCCTACCAGGGCTGCTGGGCGCTGCCCGGCGGCTTCCTGCGGGCGGGGGAGGAGGGCCTCGACGAGGCCGCCGCCCGCGAGCTCGCCGAGGAGACGGGCCTCCAGGGCGTCTCCGGGGCCGAGGCCGCGCTCTGCCGCCTGTACCTCGAACAGCTCGGCACCTACGGAGCCCCCGAGCGGGACCCACGGATGCACGTCGTCTCCGTCGCCTACCTGGCCTTCGCCCCGGACCTGCCCGACCCGCAGGCCGGCACGGACGCCGCGGCCGCCGCCTGGCACCCGGTGGCCGATCTCGACCCGGCCCCGCGGTCCCCGGACCGCGCCCCAGCCGCCGGTGTGCCCGCCGACACCCACGGGGGTGGCGTCGACGGGCACACCGGCCCCCCGCCGGCCGCACCGCACCCGATGCGGCTCGCCTTCGACCACGCCCGCATCCTGGCCGACGGCCTCGACCGGGTGCGCGCCAAGCTGGAGTACAGCCCGCTAGCCACCGCCTTCCTGCCCCACGACTTCACCATCCCCGACCTCCGCGCCGTCTACGAGGCCGTCTGGGACGAGAAGCTCCACCCCGGCAACTTCCACCGCAAGGTCCTCTCCGTCCCCGGCTTCGTCGAGAGCACCGGCACCACCACCGAGCGCGGCGGCGCCCGCGGCGGCCCCCGCGCCCGCACCTACCACGCCGGCGACGCCCAGCTGCTGCACCCCGCCCTGCTCCGCCCCGCCCGCGAGGACGGCCAGGGCCTCGGAGCAGCCACCACCGACCGGCCCCGCTGAGCCCCGGGCTACCATCCGCCCATGACCACCGACGAAGCGACCCGCACCACCCACCGGCCGTTCTCCCACTGCCACTTCTGCGGCACGCCGTACCCGCCCGGCACCGAGGCCTGGCCCCGCACCTGCCCCGGCTGCGCCGAGATCAGCTACCGCAACCCGCTGCCCGTCGCCGTCACCGTCCTGCCCGTCACCCGGCCCGACGCCGACCCGGCCCTGGTCGTCATCCGCCGCACCATCGAACCCGGTTACGGCGAACTCGCCTTCCCCGGCGGCTACATGGACTTCGGCGAGAGTTGGCAGCAGGCCTGCGTGCGCGAACTCGCCGAGGAGACCGGCATCCTGGCCGAGGCCGCCGACGTCCGCCTGATCCACACGGCCTCCGACCCCAACGGCCGCTTCGTCATGCTCTGCGGACTCCTCCCCGCCCGCCCGCTCGCCGAGCTACCGCCCTCCCTCCCCACCGACGAGACCGAGGGCTGGCTGCTCGCCACCGCCGACACCGCGCTGGTCTGGGACTTCCACAACGGCATCCTGCGCCGCTGGTTCGACGGCGAGTTCACGGCCCGCTGAGGGGCGCCGCAGCGCCCGGCCGACCCTGGCGCAGCGGCCGCTCGCATGGCATGGTCTGCACCGACAGCCCAACCGGACGGGTTGGCCACGAGCTCACCCGTCCCCACCACCGGCCGGGAGACCACCACCGTGAGCACCCCTTCCCAGGACCAGCCGCTCTGGCGCCCCAACCCCGCTCGCGCCGCCGCCACCAGCCTGGTCGCCTTCCAGGCCTGGGCCGCCGAACACCACGGAGCCCCGGCCGCCCCGCTCGCCCCGGCCGCCGACGACCAGCAGGCCGCCCAGCGCTACGCGGACCTGCACGCCTGGTCCACCGCCGACCTGGACCGCTTCTGGACGGCGGTCACCCAGTGGTTCGACGTCCGCTTCACCGAGGCCCCCGAGGCCGTCCTCGCCGACCCGGCCATGCCCGGCGCCCGCTGGTTCCCCGGCGCCCGCCTCAACTACGCCGAGCACGCCCTGCGCGCCGCCGAGGACCCCGCCAACGCCGACCGCCCGGCCATCCTCCACCTGGACGAGACCACCGAGCAGCCGGCCGCCCTCAGCTGGTCCGAGCTGCGCCGCCAGGTCGGCTCGCTGGCCGCCGCCCTGCGCGCCCGCGGCGTCCGCCCCGGCGACCGGGTCAGCGCCTACCTGCCCAACATCCCGCAGGCCGCCGTCGCGCTGCTCGCCACCGCCGCGGTCGGCGCGATCTGGACCAGCTGCGCCCCCGACTTCGGCGCCCGCAGCGTCCTCGACCGCCTCCAGCAGATCGAACCCGCGGTCCTCTTCGCCGTCGACGGCTACCACTACGGCGGCAAGGACCACGACCGCACCGAGGTCGTCGCCGAGCTGCGCCGCGAACTCCCCAGCCTGCACACCGTGGTGCACGTACCGCTGCTCGGCGCCCCGGCCCCCGAGGGCGCCCTCCAGTGGGACGACCTGGTCGCCGACGACGTGGCGCCGGTGTTCGAGCCGGTCCCCTTCGACCACCCGCTCTGGGTCCTCTACTCCTCCGGCACCACCGGCCTGCCCAAGGCCATCGTCCAGAGCCAGGGCGGCATCCTGCTCGAACACCTCAAGCAGGCCGGCCTCCACCTCGACCTCGGCCCCCAGGACCGCTTCCTCTGGTACACCTCCACCGGCTGGATGATGTGGAACTTCCTGCTGGCCGGCCTCCTGGTCGGGGCCACGATCGTCACCTACGACGGCAGCCCCGGCCACCCCGACACCGGCGCCCTGTGGTCCGTCGCCGCCCGCACCCGCGCCACCGTCCTCGGCACCTCCGCCGCATACGTCATCGCCAGCCGCAAGGCCGAGCTCCACCCCGGCCGCGAACTCGACCTCTCCGCCGTCCGCTGCATCGGCACCACCGGCTCCCCGCTCCCGCCGGACGGCTTCCGCTGGATCTACGACGAGGTCAAGCAGGACGTCTGGCTCGCCTCGGTCAGCGGCGGCACCGACGTCTGCTCCTGCTTCGTCGGCGGCGTCCCCACCCTGCCGGTGCACCTCGGCGAGATCCAGGCCCCCTGCCTGGGCGCCGCCGTCGAGTCCTGGGACGTCCAGGGCCACCCGCACACCGACACCGTCGGCGAACTCGTCGTCACCAAGCCGATCCCGTCGATGCCCACCGGCTTCTGGAACGACCCCGAGGGCACCCGCTACCACGACAGCTACTTCGACACCTACCCCGGCATCTGGCGCCACGGCGACTGGATCACCGTCACCTCCCGGGGCACCGTCGTCATCCACGGCCGCTCCGACTCCACCCTCAACCGCCAGGGCGTCCGGATGGGCTCCTCGGACATCTACGAGGTGGTCGAGCGCCTCCCCGAGATCGCCGAGTCCCTGGTCATCGGCCTGGAGGAGCCCGACGGCGGCTACTGGATGCCGCTGTTCGTCGTCCTCGCCCCCGGCGCCGAACTCGACGACGACCTCATCGGCCGCATCCGCAGCTCGCTGCGCACCGAGCTCTCCCCGCGCCACGTCCCCGACGAGGTGATCGCCGTCCGCGGCTTGCCGCACACGCTGACCGGCAAGCGCATCGAGGTCCCGGTCAAGCGGATCCTCTCCGGCACCCCGCTAGAGCAGGCCGTCAACCCCGGTTCGGTCGACAACCTCGACCACCTGCGCTTCTTCGAGCAGCTCCGGGTCGACCGCCAGGCCTGATCGCCGGACCCGACCGATCCGGGAAACGCCGAAGGGGCGCCCCCACCGCACTGGTGGGAGCGCCCCTTCGGCGTTTCCGGTTCCTACTCGCCGGAGAGCACCTGCTGCGCGGCGGCCCGCGCCTCCTCGGCGCTGTCCGCGGCCCGAGCCGCCTCGGCGGCCCGGCGGCACTGCGCCAGCGTGTACTTCGCCAGCGTGCTCCGCACGTAGGGGATCGAGGCCGAGCCCATGGAGAGGCTGGTGACACCCAGACCGGTCAGCACCACGGCCAGCAGCGGGTCGGACGCGGCCTCACCGCAGACGCCGCAGCTCTTGCCGGTCGCCTGCGCGGCCTCGGCGGCCGCGGCGACCAGGTCCAGCAGCGCCGGCTGCCACGGGTCCTGCAGCCGGGCCAGCGCACCGACCTGACGGTCGGCGGCGAAGGTGTACTGGGCCAGGTCGTTGGTCCCCAGGGACAGGAACTCGACCTCCTGGAGGATCGACCGGGCCCGCAGCGCGGCCGACGGGATCTCCACCATCGCACCGAACTTGGCGTCCAGCCCGGCCTCGCGGCACGCGGCGGCGAAGTCCGCGGCGTCCTTGCGGTCGGCCACCATCGGGGCCATCACCTCGAGGTGCACCGGCAGGCCCGCGGCCGCCGTGGCCAGCGCCCGCAGCTGGGTGCGCAGCACCTCCGGGTGCTCCAGCAGGGTACGCAGACCACGTACGCCCAGCGCCGGGTTCGGCTCGTCGGCCGGGGTCAGGAAGTCCAGCGGCTTGTCCGCGCCCGCGTCCAGCACCCGGACCACGACCCGGCCCTCCGGGAAGGCCTCCAGCACCTTGCGGTACGCCTCGACCTGCTTCTCCTCGCTGGGAGCCTTCGCCGAGTCGTCCAGGAACAGGAACTCGGTACGGAACAGGCCGACGCCCTCCGCACCGTTCTCCAGCGCGGCCGGCACGTCCGCCGGGCCGCCCACGTTGGCCAGCAGCGGCACCCGGTGCCCGTCCGAGGTCTGCCCCGGGCCGGAGGAGGCGGCCAGCGCGGCCTTGCGTTCGGCGGCGACCGCCCGCAGCTCGTCCTGCTTCTCCTGCGAAGGGTCCAGCAGCACGTCGCCCGAGCTGCCGTCCACCGCGACGACGGTGCCCTCGGCGACGTCCGTCGCCCCCGACAGCGCGACCACGGCCGGCACGCCCATGGCCCGCGCCAGGATGGCGCTGTGGCTGGTCGGCCCGCCCTCCTCGGTCACGAAGCCGAGCACCAGCGTCGGGTCCAGCAGAGCGGTGTCGGCCGGCGCCAGGTCCCGCGCGAACAGCACATACGGCTCGTCGCTGTCCGGCACGCCCGGCATCGGCACGCCCAGCAGGCGCGCCACGATGCGGTTGCGCACGTCGTCCAGGTCGGCGACGCGCCCGGCCAGGTAGTCCCCGGCGGAGGCCAGCAGCGCCCGGTAGGCCGCGAAGGCGTCGTACACGCCACGCTCGGCACTGCTGCCGACGGCGATCCGGCGGGACACGTCGGCCATCAGCTCCGGGTCCTGCGCCATCAGCGCCTGGGCCTCCAGCACGGCCTGCGCCTCGCCGCCCGCCAGGTTGCCGCGCGCGATCAGGTCGGCCGCGACCGCCTCGACGGCCGCCTGGGCGCGAGCCTGCTCGCGCGGGGCTTCCTCGGTCGGGATCTGGGTGGCCGGGGGCTCCAGGACCGCCGTGCCCATGTGCCGCACCTGGCCGATCGCGACCCCGTGGCTGACACCCACGCCGCGCAGTGTCTTCTCCATGTACCTGTTCTCCGCTGAGAGGAGCGGCCCCGCCGGGAACCGCTGAGTGCCGGGTCGCCCCGTCAACTCCTGCGGGGCGGGTGTGTGTCAGTGGTTGAGGGGTCAGCTCCAGCTGAACAGCTGGTCGTCCGCCTGGACCTCGCCGGACTCGACCAGGCCGCCCAGGGAGTCGGGGGCGGCCTCCAGCGCCACGATCGGCGAGATCGGCGACTTGCCGGCGGCCTCGACCGCGGCCGGGTCCCACCGGATCACGGCCTGACCACGGGTCACCGTGTCGCCCTTGTTGACGAGCAGCTCGAAGCCCTCGCCGTTCAGCTGCACCGTGTCGATCCCGAGGTGGGTCAGCACACCGTGCCCGTCCGCGTCCACCACCACGAAGGCGTGCGGGTGCATGGAGACCACGACGCCGTCCACCGGAGCGACCGCCTCGGTGGGCTCGCGAACCGGGTCGATCGCGGTGCCCGGACCGACCATCGCGCCCGCGAACACCGGGTCGGGCACGTTGGCCAGCCCGACAGCCCGGCCGGTCAGCGGCGACGTCACAATGGTCATGGTTGTGCCTCCCAAGTGCGCAATACAGCGAGCGGCCGCGAGGTGCGGCACACGATCAACCGAAGCCTAAATCATGTCAACTTCGGACATCTGTCGACATTCCCGGGCGAAGACCCACGCCCCCGCCCGTCTACCGACCGGCGTCACATCGACTCGCGACTGGTCTAGTCCTCTTGGTCGATGCGCCGCACTCTACAGGCATCTTGGCGAATCAGGACCATTGCTGTATATGCTCGCGAGAGCAACAAATCATGCCGCCGTCCGGGCGACCCACGGCGAGCCCCGATTCGCGCTCCGCCAACCGACCCGCTAAGGTTGGTCGAGTCGCCGCAACTCGGCGGTTAACACCAGATTTCAGATGCGAAAAGCCCCGGTAAACGGAGCGGAAAACATCTGGTAAGCTGGAAACACGAAAGAACGAAGCGCCCGGAGGGCCCGCTGGAAGGCGGTCCGAAGGAAGCGTCCGTTCCTTGAGAACTCAACAGCGTGCCA
>NZ_JBVIWC010000034.1:0-67244 GCF_055594965.1 Kitasatospora sp. NPDC040550
TTTTTTGTTTTTTGTGGGGTGGGGCGTTCTCTTCTCTCCCCCCCCCCCCCCCCCCCCCCCCCCCCCCCCCCCCCACGAAGGCGGCCAGCAGCAGGTAGAGCGCGTCCACCGCCACCAGCGGGTACTCGCGGCGGCGCAGGCGCACCGCCGCCGCGCCGGCCATCAGCAGCACCAGGCCGAGCGCGGCCAGCGGCACCAGCACCGGCGCGACATGCAGCAGCGCGGGCAGCACCAGGCCGAAGGCGGCCAGGACTTCGAGGGCGCCGATCGCCCGCACCCCCGCCGCGCTGAAATCCTCGACCCAGCGGCCGCTGCGCCCGGCGGCGGCGATCCGTTCCTTGGGCACCAGCACCTTGAAGGCGCCGCCGAGCAGGTAGGCGGCGGCCAGCAGGGCGGTGACGGTCCACAGGGCAGGGTTCATGGTGTTCGTTCTCCTCGGTACGTTGTCCGCTGCTGCCCTCTGGGACAGGGCGGCCGGGCGGCCCGTGACAGCCGCCCGCGGTGACGCGCGCCACCCCGGGCCGGGGCGGCGCCGGGGACGGGACGGGTGGCCATGGCGGCAGCGGCGGGCGCGAGGGGAGCGACGGAGGCGGCGGGGTACCGGCCGCTGCTGTTCTCCATCGCCTACGGCATGACGGGTTCGGTGGGCGACGCCGAGGACCTCGTCCAGGACACCTTCCTCAACCTGACCCGCGCCCAGCGGGCGGGCACCACCGTCACCAACCTCAAGGCGTACCTGACCACATCGGTCACCCGCCTGGGCATCAACCACCTCGGCTCGGCGCGGGTGCGGCGCGAGTCCTACGTCGGCGAGTGGCTGCCCGAGCCGGTCGTCGCCTTCGCCGAGCGCCCCGGCGACGCCCCGGCCGAGCACGCCGAGCTGGCCGACTCGCTGTCGATGGCCCTGCTGCTGATGCTGGAGGCCCTCTCCCCCGTGGAGCGGGCGGTGTTCCTGCTGCGCGAGGCCTTCGGCTACGGCTACCCGGAAGTCGCGGAGCTGACCGGCAAGTCGGAGGCGAACTGCCGTCAGATCCTGGCCCGGGCCCGCAAGCGCCTGGCCACCGGCGGCGCGCAGGCCCCGGCGCCCACGGCCCGGCGGGCGGAGGGCGACGAACTGGCGCGCCGCTTCTTCGCGGTGGCCGCCGGCGGGGACCTGACCCAGCTGCTGGACCTGCTCGCCCCCGACGTGGTCTTCCACGGGGACGGCGGCGGCAAGGCCCAGGCGGTCGGCCGCTCGGTCACCGGCCGGGCGCGCGTCGCCCACCTGCTCGCCTTCGGCTTCGGCCGCGGCCGCGAACTCGGCATCACCCTGCACCCGGCGATCGTCAACGGCCGCCCGGGCGCGGTCTCCTACGACCCGCAGGGGCGCGTCGCCTCCGTCCTGGAGCTGCACATCGTCGACGGCGCGATCCGGGCGCTGCACTCCGTGTCCAACCCCGACAAGCTCGGCCACCTGGGCGAGGTGTCCGACATCGGGCTGCGGCGGGTGCGGGAACGGTAGGCCTGCGGATCCCGTTCGGGTGAACCACCCCGCCCCGGCGTGGCGGCGGGGCCGGGCGGGGGTAGCCCGTCTCCGGGAGTCGCGAAGGCCCGTACCGGTGCGGGCCTTCGCGGCTGCCACCCCGGCCGCCCGGCCGCCCTCCGACCCGGACACCGGAGGGCGGCCGGGGGCGCTGGTCGCCTACACGCCCCGTCTCGATCAGCCGCACGCCGCACGCCGCGCACCGCGCGTCGAACGGGAAGCACACGAGCATCCGTCATCCGGGCACCGCCGCCCGCGTCATAGGCCGGCCGCCGCAACGCCCTGCGCCACCTGGCCCTCGGGGCCGGTGCGGCGCTGGTCGCCGCCTGCTCCGGCAACACGAACGGCGACGGGGCCGGGAGCAGGGCGAGCGGCGACGGCGCCGCCCAGGGCCCCACCTCGGTCGCGGACGCCGCGAAGCCCACCATCGCCGACCGCGCCTTCGACGCCTTCGTGCGCGGCACTTGGAAGGTGAACTCCCGCAGCTCCCAGGGCAAGCCGACGGCCGGCACGGTCGAGGTGCGCACGGACGGCGGCGGCAACGGCGGCTGGACGATCACCTGGGACGGCCTCGGCGGCAAGGCCGCCCGCTGGAGGGGCAGCTTCCTGCTTCGCGGCGGCCACCTGTCGCCGACCGTCGCCGAGGGCCCCGACACGCTGGTGCGCGAGCGCGCCCCGCAGGCCCTGCACGTGCCCGCCACCGTGGGCGGGAGAGTGCGGCTGCAGGACGGCGGCAACCGGGTCGGGGAGCCCGGCGAGGAGCGCGATCAGCTGCTCCCCTGCTTCCCGGCTCCCCTGCTCCCCGGCGTCGAGGCCGTAGCGGCTCCCGTCGTGGACGGCCTCCGGCGCGGCGGGGAGCTCAGTGGCCGTCAACTGCCAGATCCGGCAGGCGCGTTCGGCGGTCGAGCCGAGGGCGAGGGGTGTCCGGCTCCCCTTGTGCCCGGCCGGGAAAACAGTAGCCATGGACATAGTAGCCATGTACGGTATCCGTCATGAGCGAGGCAGTCGAGAGCGCCACCGCCGGATTCCTGGTCTGGCGCCTGTCCATGAAGTGGCGGGTCGCCGTCGACCGGGCGGTCGCGCCACTGGGCCTGACCCACGCCCAGTACGCGCTACTGGGCTCGCTGTACGGCCTGGCGCGCACCGGGCAGCGCCCCAGTCAGCGCCAACTCGCCGACCACACCGGCCTGGAGGCCCTCTACGTCTCCAAGCTCGCCCGCGCCCTGGAGGCCGCCGGACTCGTCGAGCGCACCCGGGACCCGAAGGACCCGCGCGCGATGCAGCTCTCGCTCACCGAGCAGGGCCGCGAGGTCACCGGCCGCGCGGTCACCGTCATCCAGGGCCTGCTGGAGCAGCTGCTGGAACCGCTCGGCGGCCAACGCAGCCCGCGCGCCCGGGAGTTCACCCGCGAGCTGACGGCCCTGCTCGACGTACCGCTGGCCCCGCACACCGACGACGACGAGGAGCAGCACCAGTCATGACCACCACCGCAACCGCCCCCGTGCTCAACCCCCGCTCCATCGCCCTGGCCCACTACGCCGCCCGCGCCCTGGTGGAGGGCGTCCTGGCCCGCCACGGCGCCACCTTCGAACAGAACGTGACACTGCGCGCCGTCACCGCCGCGGGCGGGTCGGTCGGGGCCGGCGAGCTCGTCGCCGAGGTCACCGGCTCGCTCAAGGCCCCGGAGGCGGCGGTGCGCGCCGTCGTCGGCGAGCTGACGGCGGCCGCCCTCCTGGCCGAGCGCCCGGACGGGAGGCTCGAACTCACCGAGGCCGGGCGTGAGTTGTACGAGCGCGCCGGCGCCGAGACGGCCCGGATCTCGGCCCGCCTGTACGCGGGCATCCCGGACGCGGACCTGGCCGCCGCCGGCCGGGCGCTGGCCGTGATCACCGAGCGTGCGAACGCCGAACTGGCCCGCCAGGCCGGGTGAGCAGCGGGCACGCGCCCCCGGCCAGCGGCGGGTCAGGGGGTGAGGTCAGGGGGTGAGGTCAGGGGGCAGCTGGTCCAGGATCACCGCGACGGCGGCCTCCGCGCCCTCCACCACCCGCACGCTGCGGTCGGCGAACATCAGCTCGTAGCGGCCCCCGCCCAGCGACCTGGTGCGCGGGAAGTCCCGGACGACGGGGTCCGCGGCCCGGCGGCTGAGGGTGAACCAGCACATCGACTTCCCCGGCGACAGGGCCCGTAGCTGCGGCTGGGCGTGGGCGGCCCGGATCAGGTCCAGGAGCTCGGAGTCCCGGTGGGGCAGGGGGCCGCGCTGCATCATCCGCCACCGCGCGGCGACGGCCTCGGCCTCGCCGCGCTCGTGGGCCTCGGCGAGGTCCCAGGTCTCCAGGAAGGGCCACCGGGCGGTGAGTTCACGCACCCCGCTCCCCCGCACCCAGGCATGGAACACCGCGGCGACGTCGGCCGGCTCCAGGGCCCGGCCCTTGGCCATGTGGATGCTGCCGAGCCAGCAGTCGACCAGGAAGACCCGCTCCTCGCCGCGCGTGATGATGACGGTCGCCGAACGCCCGTCGGCCTCGGCCTCGGCTTTCGCGGCCACGTGGCGCCAGCCCGGCGAGGAGGTCAGTTCGACGGCCAGCTCCAGGCCCGCCCGGTCGGCCGCCGCCTGGAGCGCGGCGCGCACCGAGCCGGCCGCCACCACCTCGGGGTAGAGCGCCGCGTACGCGCGCAGCGGGTCCGTGTCAGTGTCAGTGTCGGTGTCCGTGCCGGAGTCCGTGTCGGAGTCCGTGTCGGTGCGGATGTCGGCGTTCTCGGAAGGAAGTTCGGGCATGCGGCCGAGTGTGCCACGGTCCTGCCCGGTCACCGCAGGTCACCGGGCAGGCCCTCCAGGATCGCCGCGACGGCCGCCGCCGCGCCCTCCACCGTCCGCGCCCGCCCGTCGGCGTGCGTCACCTCGTAGCGGCCGCGGCCCAGCGGCCTGGTCTGCGGCAGGTCCTGGCTGATCGGCGGGGTGGCGCGGCGGCTGAGGGTGAACCAGTACATGGCCCGCCCGGGCGAGAGCACCCGCAACCGGGGCTCGGCATGGGCGGCCACGGCGAGCCTGCGCCATTCGCCGGCCCTCCCCCGCGCGGGGCCCCGCAGCCGGCCCTGCCAGCGCCGGGCGACGATCTCCCGTTCGCCGCGCTGGTCGGCCTCGGCGAGGTCGTGGGTGCGCAGGAAAGGCCACCGGGCGGTGAGTTCGTCCACCCCGGCGCCCCCGACCCAGGCGCGCAGCACGTCGGCGGCCTCGGCCGGGTCCCGGGTGCTGCCCGTGGCCGCGCAGGCCTGGTAGCCCCAGCAGTCCACCGCGAGCACCCGGCCCCCGTCGCCCTCGCCCGCGCCCGCGCCCTCGTTCTCGTTCTCGTTCTCGTTCTCGTTCTCGTTCTCGTTCTCGCGCAGCAGCGTGGCGTACGCGGTCCGCCCCTCGGCGTGCGCCCTCGCGCCCAGCAGGCCCAGGCCCGGCGCCTCGGCCGGTTCGACGGCGAGGACGTGTCCCGCCCGCTCGGCCGCCGCCCGCAGGGCCTCGCACACCGACCCGGCTTCCGCCGCCGAGGGGTGGAGCGCCGCCAATTCGCGCAGGGGATCCGGGGGTTGCTGTTCGGACATGCGGTCGATTGTGCCAGAACGGCCCGCCCGTACGGCCCGCCCGGCGTACGGGCCGACGCGCGACAGCCCTCCCCCCGGCACGCGACCTGTCACCGAGGTCGCCCCCTCCGCGTGGGGCTGTCGCGCTCCGGCTGTCCTGTCGCATCGCAGCCGGTCGTACCTGGCCCGTTGAAGTCCTACTGGATGCTCCAGCGGTGCGGGTGGGCGGGGTCGTCGGGGCAGGCGAAGACGTTGAGCTCGCCCCAGCGGCCCACGGTGACCTCGGTCGGGCTGCTGGAGGAGTGCGGGTCCTGCTCCTCCTCCAGCGGCCTCCAGCTGCCGGTGCCGCCGTCCCACTCGGAGCTGTCGACGCTCAGCAGCAGGTGCATCGGGGTCGCGCAGGCCGGGCAGTCCATCGGGGCCGGGTCGGTGAGGTGCCAGGAGGCGAAGCCGCCGGCCCGCCAGCCCGGCGGGATGGACAGGTCGTACTGGTAGCCCACCGGCTCCTCGCCGTCCCCGTCCCCGTCCGCGTCCGCCGCTTGCTCGGCCTCCTGCTCCCGCGCCTCCTCCCAGGCGTGGATCCGCTCGCCCAGGTCCTGCGGGAGGAGGCCGGCGAACGGGTAGGTGGCCACCTGCTCCGGGTGCAGCGCGCACGGCTCCGGCAGGTACCCCTCGTAGCCGACGACCTCGGGCCGCGGCGGGTCGGTCAGCACGTCGGTGACCTCCCAGGAGCGGCGCCAGCGCAGGTCCAGCAGCATGCCGGTGCGGCCGGGGCCGTGGGCGTCGAAGGGGCACCAGAACACCTGGAGCAGGTCGCAGCCGTCCGGGCCGGCCGGCAGGTCGGGGATCTGCGCCCGGTAGAGCTGGGCGAGGCCGATCAGCGGCAGCGGGTCGGCCGCGGTGGCCCCTTCGACGCGGTGGCGCCGTTCGAGTTCCTTGAGCCGCCGGCGCTCCTCGTCGGTGGGGCCGGTGGCCGGGTCCCGGCGCCAGGCGGCGGCCAGGATGCGGCGCCGCTCGTGGATGTCGGCCGGACGGTGGCCGCGCCCGTGGTCGTGGGGGTCGGTGCACACCGGCCAGGGTTCGTCGCAGGGCCACAGCAGCGGGCCGCCCACGGAGCCGACCGTCGCGTCGGGGCGCCCCGGGCGCGGGTGGAGGCGGGTGGTGGTGCCCCGGTGGGCCGTCAGCTCCGGGAAGAGCGCCTCGACATCGAGCGGGCGCGGCGGTGTGGTCCTGGACATGCGGGTGACCCTAGGCGCCCGCCGACCGCTGTTGATCACCGCCCCTCGTGGATCACCGCCCCCTCGTGGATCACCGGCACCGCGTGGATCACCGGCCCCTGGCGGCTCGCCGGCCGCGCGAATCCGGGTGCGCCCCGGCCCGGGCGCGTGCCATCCTCGGGCCGTGCCCTCCCGTAACCGCCGCCTGCCGAGCGGACTGTCGTGGCCGCTCACCGCCACGGACGTGCGCGGCGCGCTCGGCGCCGAGCGGGCGGACGCCGTCCGCCTGGACTTCGGCAGCCGCCCCCGCGGGGACGGGACCCTGCTGCACGTGGAGTGGATCCCGCCGGTGCGCTCCAACTACGGCGTGGGCGGCTTCCACCCCGCCTGGTGGTCGACCGTACGGGTCGGCGTCTCCCCGCTGCCCGCCGCCGAACGCTCCACCGCCCGCCTCGCGTTGCGGCACGGCGCCCTGCCCGAACTCGCCGCCTGGATCGACGCCACCCGCACCGCGCCCGAGACCTGGACCTTCTCCCGGCACAGCCGCTCCTGGCGCCTGGCGGGCACCGCCACCGCCTTCCGCGACGACCTGCGGCCCTGGCACTGACCGCACACGGTGCCGGCAGGAGAGCGCCGGCAGGAGAGTGCCGCGCGGACCCGGCGGCCCTCGAACCCACGCGCCCCGACGAGCGGCCGGGGGCTCCGGGCGACTGAGCTGTCGAGCGGTGGGAGAGTGTGGCCGTGGAGACTACCGACCGCCCACTGACGGCGAACGTGATCGCGGCCCTGACGTACTGGCCCGGCGTCATCTGGGGTGGACAGAAGCATCCTCCGGACCCGGTGGACGTGACCGTCCTACCGCCGTTCTTCAACGGGCTGCTGCGGGACCTTCCGTGGTGGAACCGCGACTGGAGGGTCGACCGCGTCGAGCCGGGGACTCCCGTGGAGACCGGGGACCACCGCCGCGATCCCGCCGTGAGGTTCGCCGAGGTGTCGGTCCCGGGAACGGTCGTCTCCGGCGACGGCGAGAGCCTGCCGTTCGTCGCGAAGGTCGGGTTCAGGGGCGACCGGCTGGTCCGCTTCCAGGCCAAGGTCGGTGACGTGGTGATCGGCCCGGCCGTCTCCCCTGCCGGCCGGCCGGAGCCGCATCCGTTCGGACGGGTGCTCACCGGGCTGATGGAACTGCGCGGGATTCCGGTCAGGGACGTGGCCAGGGGCGCCGGACTGTCGATCCCCACCGTCCGGATGCTCCGCCGCGGGGACAACCCGGACCTGCCGCTGGTCCGCCTGATCGCCGGGGCCCTGGACATGTCCGAGGCGGACCTCAGGGTCATCGCCGGGCTCGACGACGGCGGTACCCGGCAGCCGACGGTGAGGCCGTTCGAGGGACGGGCGGCCGGGGCCACGGAAGCGGAACCGGGTCACTCGACGAAGTAGCTCGTCCCGAAGGCCGTGGCGGACTGCCCGGGTTCCACCTCCAGCGTCACCGGGCCCCGGCAGTTCGCGGCGGCGTGCACCAGGACCGTGGAGTTCGTGACGTTCTCCACGCGCACCGGAGAGGTGGCCGGGTAGCAGCCGCGCTGCGGGTTCTCGTGGGGCACGCCGTTCACCACCAGGAGCCCGGTGGCGGCCTGGGCGGGGACGGCCAGGGCGAGCATCCCGGCGGAGGCCAGCAGGACGAGGGCGAAGAACCGGCGGCGCATGGAGCGATCCTCTCGTTTCGGGCGCACCGCCACGAAGCGGTGCTTCCACGGAGGATCCTCCCGGCGCCGAGGCGGATACGGCAATCGCCCGAACCGACGACGGAACACGGCTAGTTGAGCGCCACCCGGCGCGGTGGCCGCGCACCCACCGCCGGTTCGAGCAGCGCCAACGTGCGCCGCCGCGCGTCGAGGCCGGCGCGGATGCCCACCGGCAGCGGCAGGTTCGGGCCGGCGTGGCCGAAGTCGACGTTGCCCAGGACCGGGATGTCACGCTCGCCCAGGACGTCGAGGACGATCTCGCGCAGGGTGGGGGACGCGCCGGGCTCCAGTCCGCCGATCTCGCGCGGAACGCCCACGACCATGCCGCCGATCCGGTCGAGGATGCCGCTGTGCCGCAGCACATGGAGGTAGCTCCACACGTAGGAGGCCAGGCCGCCCATCTCCTCCCAGAACAGCACCGCGCCGTCGAAGCGTTCGAGCGGCAGCGCGAACGGCGTCGCCTGCGCCAGCACGATGCGGTTGATCACCCCGCCGATCAGCGGCCCCTCGGCACGGCCGGGACGCCAGCACTCCCACGAATCCCTCGCGGGCAGCGCGCCGATCGCCCCGGTGCCGGTCAGCAACCTGGCGTAGAGCTCCTCGAGTTGCGCCTGTCGCGCCGCGGACGCGCACGGCCAGTGCCCGCCGAAGCCGGGGACGGCCATGTCGGCGTGGAAGCCGACCAGGCCCGTGCGCGCGTGGAGCACCAGGTGCAGCAGCGAGATGTCGCTGTAGCCGAGGATCGGCTTGGGGTCGGCACGGACCGCCTCGACGTCGATCAGGTCGAGGTAGCCCAGCACCGTCTGCCCGCCGTCACTGGCGACGATCGCGCGCACCTCGGGGTCGCGCAGCAGCGTGTTGAGCTCCGCGGCGATCTGCGCCGGCGTGGCCGCGCTCCACCAGTGGCGGCGCCCCGCCGCGAGCAGCGGGGCCCGGCGCACGCGCAATCCCATCCGCTCCAGCACCGCCACCGTCCGCTCGACGTTGGGCTCGTGGGCGGGCGACAGCGGGCCGGACAGCGCGGCGATGACGACGAGGTCCCCGGGCGCCAGGGCGCGCGGGCGCAGCAGTGGGGGCGGGGGCGTGGGGGCGGTCATGGCGCCAGTGTCGCCGCTGCGACGGGCGGGGTCACCCGGGTTTCCGCCGCCGACGCGCGGGCCAGGCACGCCCCTAAGGGCTGTCCCATAACTGCTGGCTCGGTTCCGCGTTGGTCACAGCATGGGTGGGGTGATCTCGGCGAGCGATCCGATCTGGATCGAGCCGTTCTCGGGGTTGAGCGAGTTGCAGTTCCGCAAGCTGGTCACGCTGGTCCGCCGTCGTGGCGGTGACATGCAGCGCGGCCGGCCGTGGCGGCTCTGCTTGGAGGACCGGGTGCTGCTGGTAGCCGCATACTGGCGGACCAACCTGACGTTGCGGCAGGTCGCCCCGCTCTTCGGGATCTCGAAGTCAGCCATGGACCGGGTGCTGGACCACCTCGCACCGTTACTGGCGATCTCGCCCGCACGGCGGCCGAGGCAGGACACCGTACTGATCGTGGACGGCACCCTGGTGCCCACCCGGGACAGGACGATCGCGGCCTAACAACCTCGCCATAACCGGCTGAGGCACATCCGGCGCGCTGGTCAGTCAGCCGGAGGAGCCTCATCCAGCACAGCCCGCAGCCGCCTGATCTCGTTCACCAGGCGCGGCACATCCTGGCGCGCGCCAGCGATGAACTCGATGTCCGCGTCGGTCTGGGCGTCCACCCCGACCACCTCGCGGCCACCGGTGGCGCGAGTCAGGTAGATCTCGTCGTCTTTCTCCGCGTCAGCGCGGAGCTGAATGAAACTCGTGCCGCCGATTCCATGCCGGCTCTCCATACAGCCGACCCACGGCCCCGGAGTGGCGGCGGCAACGCGCCGCTCGATCGCGGACAGGTCTTCCTCAGACAGCACCTCATTGGACTCCATGATCGAAAGCGTCCCCCGGGCGCTCACTGTGTGTCCAGGCCCACGACGGCACACAGTCCAAAATCTCAATACGGGACAGCCTTTAGGGTGGTCGGCTGGCTGACGAGTGCTTCACGCATCCGCGGCTCGCCGCGCTCTACGACGCGCTGGACCCCGACCGCGGCGACCTGGACGCCTATCTGGCGATGGTGGCGGAGTTCGGCGCGCGCCGGGTGCTGGACCTCGGGTGCGGCACCGGGGTGTTCGCGCTGCTGCTGGCCGGGCGCGGGGGCGACGTGGTCGCCGTGCACGCCTACGGCCACGCCGACCCGGCCGAGGCCCTGTGCCGAGGCGCCGTGCCGAGGCCCTGTGCCGAGGCGCTGCAGCGCATGGGCGGCGGTCGCGCTCGGTAGCGGGCGGTGGCCGGCGGCCCCTTCGGCGCAGTGCCGCACCCGTGCGCTCGGTGCTTCAATGGAAGGGACGACCCGACGATCCCACCGCCGGACGGCCGGACGGGCCGGCCGGCCCGCGGGCTCCGCGCCGTCGGTGGCCGGGTGGGCGAGCGGGACGACGGGGCGGCCGCCGCAGTGCCGTCCGGCAGGGCCCCGTTCCCGCGTACCCGCCGTGTCCCCCACGGGATTTCGAGAACGGGGACCCTCATGCACCTCGGATTCGACCGCCTGGACTATCCCGGCGACGCGCTCATGCAGTCCATGTTCAATGCGACACCGATGGCCTTCACCGGGATGTACCTCGCCCCGTCGCCCAGCCAGCCCAACACCAGCTGGATGTCGACGGTGGCCACGCTGCGCGGCATGGGCTGGGGCCTGGCACCCCTGTACGTCGGGCAGCAGGCGGCCGACGGCCCGGGCTCGCACGTCCTGACCGCCGCCCAGGGAACGGCCGACGCCTTCGACGCGAGGGCACTCGCGCAGAGCGCCGGGCTGGAGCCCGGTTCCGTCGTCTACCTCGACATCGAGGCCGGCGGGACCCTGTCGACGGCCCATCTGGCCTATGTCACCGCCTGGGTCGCCCAGATGCAGCTGCCGGCCTTCCGGGCGGGTGTCTACTGCTCGTTCTTCCAGACCGCGCAGCAGGTGGTGACGGCGGTGGGGAGCATCCCGGTCTGGGCCTTCCGCGTCGTCGACGGCGGGCCGTCCCAGATCGACCTCTCGGCCGAGACCGCGCCCGACCCGGCCGGTTCCGGCTTCGGGGCGGCGCTGGCCTGGCAGTACCGGCAGAGCATGAACGGGGCGATCACCCTGAACTGGACGGACTCGGGGGCGCCCAGGCAGCTGGTGACGGTGGACATGGACAGCGCGGTCTGCCTGGACCCCTCCAACCCCGTCCTGCCGTCACCGGTGGTGGACTCGGTGAGCCCGGATCCGGCGTCGGCGGGTCAGACCGTGACCTTGACCGGCAGCGGCTTCGACGGCGCCGACGACGTCTCCTTCGCCGGTACCAGCGCGGCGGGCATCGCGGTCACCTCCGACACCGGGATCGACGCCCAGGTGCCGTTCGGGGTCTCCGGCCAGGTGGACGTGGTGGTGAGCAACCGCTGGGGGAACCAGAGCCCGCCGGCCGCCCTCACCGTGGCGTAGGCGGCAGCGCGGCGCGGGACGTCGGCCGGGCCGACGTCCCGCGCTTGCGCGTGCCCGGGAGTCGGGCGGGGTGGTTCGTTTCCTGGCCGTGCGTCCGGTCGTTGAGCGCTGCACCACGTCTCGACGGAGAGTCACCCGATGCCCGTTCGCTCCCGGCGCGCGGCGGCCGCCGCCGCCCTCGCCGCCGCACTGTTCCTGTCGCTGTCGCCGTTCCCGGCCGCCGCCGCCCGCGCGGCGCAGCAGCCGGTGACGTACAGCCTGCGCAACGCCCGTGCCGGCACCTGTCTGCACCACGTCGCCGGCACCGCCCAGGTGCGGTTGGAGCCGTGCGAGGCGGCGGCGGCCGGGCAGCGGTGGGAGTTGCGGGCGGTCGGTGCGGCGGTGAACGTGGCGGCGTTCGACCCGGAGAAGGGCACCTGGGGGTGCGTGGCCATCGGCGACAACTGGAGCATCCGCTACGGCCAGTGCCGGGCGACGGAGTCGGCGTGGAGCGTGGCGGACGGCGGCCGGTCCCGGGTCCGTTCGGCATCGGACCTCAACGACAACGACCTGTACCTGACGCAGACGCGGGAGGGCGGCCTGGGTGCCCGGCCCGGTGGCGCCGGCCCGGCCGCGGACTGGACGGTGACGGCCGATATTCCGGGAAGCGCGTGAGTGTGCCCTGCTACGGTGCCCGGATGTCAGTGATCAAGCGGTCAGCGATCAAGCAGTTCCAGGTGACCTTCGACTGTGCGGAGCCCGGGCGGGTCGCCCGGTTCTGGTGCGAGGTGCTGGGCTACGTCATGACGGCGCCGAAGGGGTTCGCCTCGTGGGAGGAGTACGAGGCCTCCCGGGCGCCGGAGGAGCGGGATTCCTGGTCCGCGTGCACCGATCCGTCCGGGGTGGGCCCGCGGCTGTACTTCCAGCGCGTTCCGGAGGGCAAGGCCGTCAAGAACCGGGTGCACCTGGACGTGCGGGTGGGCACCGGGCTGGTGGGTGAGGAGCGGCTGGCCGTGCTCAAGGCCGAGGCGGCACGGCTGGAGGCGCTGGGCGCCCAGCAGGTGCAGGTGCTGTACGACGGCCATGACTCGTGCATCCCGATGCTGGACGTCGAGGGCAACGAGTTCTGCGTCGACTGAGCCCCGGCGCGGCCGCCCGGGCACGGCGGGGAGGGTCGGCCGAGAGCGGGGAGGGTCGGCCGACGGCGGCGACGGTCGGCCGACAGCGGGGACAGCGGTCTGCCGGTGGGGTGTGAGCGGCCTGCGGGAACCTCGGGGACGGGGCGTGATCGACGCGCCCCCGGTCCGCCGCACACCCCAGGGAGCACCCGATGCCCAACTCCGTACCCCAGAGCCCGCCGTGGGACGTCCGCCGGCTGCCCCGCGCCGAGGGGAGGACCGTTCTGGTCACCGGCGGCAACGCGGGCATCGGGTACTTCGTCGCCGAGCAGCTGGCCGGCACCGGCGCCACCGTCGTCCTGGGCAGCCGTGACCGGGGCAGGGCCCTGGCGGCGGTGGCCGCCATCGGCGCGCGCGTGCCCGGCGCCCGGCTGCTGCACCTGCCGCTGGACCTGGCCGACCCGGCCTCCGTCGAGGCGGCCCCCGGCGCGTTCGGCGCGCTCGACCTGGAGCGCCCGGGGCGTCTGGACGCGGTCGTCCTGAACGCGGGCATCGCCCTCGACGACCCGCCGCGCCGCAGCACGGCGGGCGGCCACGAGCTGATGTTCGCCACCAACCACCTGGGCCACTTCGCGCTCACCGCCCACCTGGCCCCGCTGCTGTCGGCCGCCCCGGGCGCCCGGATCGTCACCACCGGCAGCTTCGCCGCCAAGTCGGAGCGCCTGGACTTCGCCGACCTGCAGAGCGCCCGCGACTACAAGCCCAAGCGCGCCTACGCCCGCTCGAAGCTGGCCCAGATGCTGTTCGCCGTCGAGCTCGGCCGCCGGCTGCGCGCCGCGGGCAGTACGGCGTTGAGCGTCCTGGTCCACCCGGGCGGGGCGCTCGACGCCCTCACCCCCGCGCGCCCGCCGCTGCACGCCCGTACCACCGGCGCGCACCTGGCCCACCTGCCGCTGGGCCTGGTGGTCCAGGGCAAGGACGCCGCCGCCTGGCCGGCGGTGCGGGCCGTGCTGGACCCGGGGGTGCACGGCGGCCCGGTGCTGTGGAGCCCGCGGGTGTTCGGGCTGCGCGGCGAGCCGCGGCCCGAACCCCTGTGGGAGCAGCTGGCCGACCCGGGGGCGGCGGCCTGGTTGTGGGAGGCCAGCCGCGAACTGACGGGCTGCGAGCCGGTGTTCGCCGCGGGCCCGCGCCGTGTGGGCGGGGGCCCGGCGGCGCGGCCCTACCGCAGGTGACGGTCGTAGAAGCGGCTGCTGTCCTCCAGTTCGAAGGCGGGGGTGCCGGTGTGCCCGCCGAGGTTGGCGTGCAGGGTCTTCTCGGTGGCGGCGAAGGCGTCGAACAGGTCGAGGGCGCGCCGGCGGGGGTTGCCCTCGTCGTCCCACTGGAGCAGGAACAGCAGCGGGACGGTGACCTGCCGGGCCTGTTCGCGCTGGGCGCGGGGGACGTAGCCGCCGGCGAACAGGCCCGCGGCGGCGATGCGCGGGTCGGTGGCGGTCAGGCGGATGCCCAGGGCCGCCCACCCCGAGTAGCCGACCGGGCCGGTGGCGATCTCGGGCAGGGTGAGGAGGGCGTCCAGGGTGGTCCGCCACTCGGGGACGGCGGCTTCGACGAGGGGGCCGACGAGGGCTTCGAAGATCTCGTCGGTCGGCTCGCCGGCGCGCATCGCCCGGCGCAGTTCGGCGCGGGCCTGCTCGGCGGCCTGGGTGCGGGGCCGGTCGCCGCAGCCGGGGGCGTCGATGGTGGCCGCCGCGTAGCCCTGGGCGGCGGTGTAGCGGGCCCGGGCGACGAGGCGGGGCTCGCGCCGGGGCAGGCCGTTGTTGTGGGCCATCAGGATCAGCGGGGCGGGCGCGGCGGTGGGCGGCGTCCACAGGGTGCCGGGGGTGTCGCCGAGGAGGAACTCACGCTCCAGGACGCCGTCGGCGAGGTGCTGTTCGGCGGTGAAGACGAGGGAGGCGGAGGGGGTGAAGTGCACGGTCGTGCCTTTCGGGAGAGCTGCTGAACGGCGCTCCCGGGCGACGACCTATCGCCCGACCGTGACCCCGGAGGAGAGCACCCATGTCGTCGTGTTCACGGGTACCACCTCCTCGTTCTCTCGCACGGCCTGGCCGAAAGGTAGCAGCGGCCGCCGCGCCGTGCCAAACGGTTTTGCCCCGATGCGCCGGCGGGCGGGCCGGTGGCGGGCGGGCCGGTGGCCGGTGGCGGGCGGGCCGGTGGCCGATGGCGGGCGGGCGGCGGTGACGGGGCGGGCGGCGGGCTGGGGGCGGCGGTGACGGGCCGTTGATCGGTTGTCTACCCGGCGCTGTTGTCCTGTCCTACGCCCCGCCTGCCCGCCGGCACGCGGTCCACCGAGCGTAGGAGATCCCCGTGTCCCACCCGTCGTCCACTCGCACCCGCCGTCCGGGCACGGGCGCCCGCCGCCGCACCCGGCTGGCGGCCCTGGCGTTCGCCGTCTCCGCGCTGTCCGCGAGCGGTGCCACGCTGCTGGCCGCGCCGGCGAACGCCGCGACCGCGGGCGTGGTCGAGCAGATGGTCACGATCCAGGACCACCAGAACCACCACTCGCTGGCCAGCTCCGACGGCGAGGGCTCGCGGATCGTCGCCCGCGGCTACCAGGACGCCTCCACCTCGTTCTGGATATCCAACAAGCCCGGTGACCGGGTCGACTTCGCCCGCAACGTCAACGGCACCGAGCGGGTGCTGGAGATGGACACCCGGGACAACCGCACCACCCAGTTCGTCCACTGGTGGGCGGGCGCCAACCAGCAGTGGACCCTGGAGACCGCCGCCGAGGGCGGCACCTACCTGCGCAACGCCCAGAGCAGCGGCTGCCTGACGTACCACGGCCTCGACCGGGAGGTCACCGTCGAGGGCTGCGACGGCAGCGCGTCCCAGCGCTTCGACCTGGTCCCCTCCGGCGGCACCGGCCCCGGTCCGGGCCCCGGCCCGGTCACCTCCGACCAGCAGCGCTTCCTGGACCGGCTGAACGCCCTGCGCGCCCAGTACGGCAAGGCGCCGGTGCGGTTCAACGCGACGCTCTCCCAGGCCGCCCAGTGCAACGCCGACCAGATGGACCAGCGCCGGGTCTCCGGCCACTTCTGCGACTCGGGCCGCATCGCGGCGGGCCTGGGCTACACCGGGCGGGGCTTCGGCGAGATCGCCTTCTACGGGCCGACCACCATCGACGCGGCCGTCGACGGCTGGATCAACTCCCCCGACCACCTGCGGATCATGGTCGGCGACTACAACGAGGTCGGCCTGGCGCGTACGGGCGCGGCCTCCTGGAACGCCGATTTCAGCACTCGCTGACACCGGCACCCCGTGGACGCCGGCCGGTGCCGGCGTCCACGGGAGAGTCCGGTGCGCCCGATGGAGCGCCGCCTCGCAGTACGGAGCGGTGTGGAGGGTGCCAACGCCGTCACCGTGGATGAGGCGCTGTTCAACCGCTACCTGGCCGACTTCGAGGAACCGAAGGGAGAGGGTGAGCAGGTCGTCAGCCCCCATCCGATCTGCCCCAGCCTTCGCCCGGGGCAGAAACCCGGTGAACCCAGGCGGTCACAGCACTAGCATGCGCGGGTGAACCTCTCCCCCCTCGGCGTGCCGCTCGGGCCGATGATCCGTGTCCACGGCGGGTTCGCCAACCGGATGTACCGGCTCGACACCGACCAGGGGTCCTTCGCGGTCAAGGAGTTGAACGTCGCCGACCGGCGCCGGCCCTACCGGGTCGAGGAGGTGTTCGGGTTCGAGCGGGCGGCGTTCGCCGCCGGTGTCCCGATGCCGGAGCCGGTCGCGGCCGACGCGCACACGCTCGTGCACCGCTGGGTCGAGGGCGAGAAGGTCCCGGAGGAGCCGGTGCCGCAGGCGTTCGCGTTCGAGATCGGCGGGATCCTCGCGCGCCTGCACGCCCTCGACGTCCCGTGGACCCCTGAGCCGGTCGAGGAGGCCACACCCCGGGACTGGCCCGCCCTCGCCGCGCGGGCGGCGGCGACCGGACAGCCGTGGGCCGACGAACTCGCCTCCCGCGTCGGGACGTTCCTGGCGATCGCCGACTTCCTCGACACCTGCGAACGGCCCGGCCCCCTCGTGCTGACCCACCGGGACGTCCAGCCGTGGAACCTGCTCGCCCGCCGGGGCCGCCCGGTGCTGCTCGACTGGGAGCTGTCCGGGCTGCTCGACCTGTCCGGCGAACTCGGCTCGACCGCGCTGGGCATCGCGAAGGGCCCCGGCCTCGACGACATCAGACCCGCCGTCTTCCGTGCCGTCCTCGACGGCTACGTCGCGGGCGGCGCAGCACTGCCGCCGTTCGGTCCGAGCTGGTTCGCGTACATGATCGGCGGCTGGCTGGGGCACACCCGGTGGAACGTCCTGCGCTGCCTCGCCGGTGTCGAGCCGGGCACCGGCCCCGACCTCGCGCTGTCGCACGAGTCCGTACGCGACGGCCTGCGCGGCCTGCCCGACCTCTTCGGCCGGCTCGCGCAGTTGGAGGCGCTGCTCGCGTGACGGCGACCCGCACGCGAGAGCGCTTCCAACAGGCCCTCCTACTGCTTGATGAGGGCCTCGTACTGGGCGGCCGTGAGGAGGGTGTCCAGCTCGGCGGGCTTGCTCAGGTCGAGCTCGATGAACCAGGTGGCGTGCGCGTCGGCGTTGACCTCCTCGGGCTCGTCGCCCAAGGTCCCGTTGACGGCCGCGACCTTCCCGGAGACCGGGGCGTAGAGCTCGCTGACCGACTTCACCGACTCCAGGGAGCCGAACGGCCGTCCGGCCTCGAACGTGTCGCCCACGTTCGGGAGTTCGACGAAGACGATGTCGCCGAGCTGGCGCTGGGCGTAGTCGGTGATGCCCACCTGGGCCCTGCCGTCGCCGGTGCGCCGCACCCACTCGTGCGTGTCGGTGTACTTGAGGTCTTTCGGGTAAGCCATGGCGTTCTCCGTGAGACGGCGTTTCGCTGACGATGCGTCAGCCAGGGAGGAGCCTGCTACAGAACCTCGCCGTCCGGCGCGACCCTCACCCGACCGGGTGAGCGGTCGGGCCGCGCCGGGGATGAGCCCGGGGAACGCCTCTGCTGCTCGTCTCAGTCGGGGCGCTGGCCGTGGAGGAGGAGCGGGAGGGCGCGGCCGGTGAGGGCTTCGGTGGTGCGGGCGGCCTGGGAGGGGGCCATGTAGTTGGGGAGTTCGTGGACGGGGACGAAGCGGGCGCCGAGCAGGCGGCTGCGCTTCTGGGACGGGACGGTGATGGGGTGGTCGTCGCGCAGGGTGCCGCCGTCGAAGACGAGGTTGAAGCGCTCCAGGTAGCGGTCGGAGGGGGTGTAGTCCAACGCCACGGCGTGGGTGAGCCTGAGGATGATGCCGGTCTGGGCGTGGAGGTGGCGGGCGGCGGCGCGGTGCGGGGGCTCGTTGGCCTTGCCGGGGCCGCCGGGCAGGATCATGCCGTCGAGGTAGTCCGGGTCGACGAGCAGGACGTCGCCGCGCTGGTTGCGCACCAGGACGAGGCAGCCGAGGCGGCAGATGGGGGGCTTGGCGAGCAGGCGGGGGTCGTGCACGGGGAGTTCACTTCCTGAGAGCGCAGAACAACAGGAGGGCGAAGCAGGCCCACCACAGCAGGCGGGCGAGGAGTTCAGTCGTCATACGTGAGGCGCTCGTAGCGCAGGCCCTTGCGGAGCAGGTCCACGATCCGCAGGAGGTCGAGGGGGCGGGCGGTGAGGTGCAGCAGGTACTCGCAGGTGGAGCGGCCGGTGTCCCAGTCCACTTCCAGGGTCGGCAACTTGACCCGGCCCAGGGCGAGGACGGTGGTGAGGTCGTCCAGGACGGCGGCGGCCTGCCGGCGCTGCTCGGCGGTGACGCGGGAGAGGGTCACTACTCCCCCGGCCGCTTGTGCACCTCGAACAGGCGCCAGGCCGAGAAGGCCTCGGTGAAGGAGGAGAAGCCGCTGCGCTCACCATTGGGCTTGCACAGCCACGCCCCGGTGCACTCGTTGCGCACCCGGTAGCACCGGGCCTCGGTGTCCCACCGGACACCGTAACCGTGGAGGCGGGGGGCTTGGTCTTGGGTCATAGCAAGGGAACTCTCTGCGATGGGAGTTTCACGTTCTGTTGCACATGGTGGCCCAGCGTCGCTTAGCATCGGAAGTGGCATGCGACTTGCCTACGGGCGCCTTGGAAGTTGAGGAACTGCCATGAACAAGAAGAAGATTGACCCGGAGTCCAGCCCCTGGGCCCCCTTCGGGATCCAACTCCGCAACTTCCGCGAGGCCAGGAAGATGGTGCTGGAGGATCTGGCCCCGCTCCTGGAGTGCTCCCCGTCGCACCTCTCCTACATCGAACTTGCGCACCGGCCGCCGAGTCGCAGGCTCGCGGAACTGGCGGACATCGCGCTCGACACCGGCGGCACGATGCTGCTGATGTGGTATCAGCTGAAAAATGCGGCGATCCTGGAGGGCTTCCCGGAGTGCGCCCGCTATGAGGGTCTTGCCGAAACGATCAGGATCTTCGAGAACGACTTCATCACCGGGCTCCTACAGACCCGGGCGTATATGACCGCCCTCCAGAGGGCCTCTGTCATGCAAGGCTTTTCGAGCGAGAAACTGGCCGAGGAGCGCATCGCCTTCCGCCTTGCCCGGCAGCAAGTTCTGGACCGGACCCCGCCTCCCCTCATCCACGCGGTGTTGGACGAGAGCTGTTTCAGGAAAGTCGTCGGCGGCCGCGACGTCATGATCGAACAGCTGCTTCATCTTGAGAAGTTGGCCGAACGTCCGCACGTAGTCATCCAGGTAGCGCCGTTCTCCCTGGGCGAGCACCGGCCCCTCACCCACATGCTGCACCTCCTTACCATGCCAAACCGTAAACTTCTCGCTTACGGCGAAGTTGAGGTTCGCGGCTACATCGACCGTGACACCAAGTCAATTGCCGCTTTGACGAAGCAGTACGATCGGTTGGCGGTCGAGGCCCTCGGCCAAGCCGAATCGCTGGCTTTCATCAGAGCGGTAAGGAGAGACCTGGAGTGGATGTCGACCTGACCGACGCCTCCTGGCGCAAGAGTTCGTACAGCAGCGCGAACGGCGGTGCGTGCATCGAGGTCGCCGACGGGTTCACCGGCGTCATGCCCGTCCGCGACTCCAAGGACCCCTCCGGCCCCGCCCTGGTCTTCCCCGCCACCGCCTGGCAGTCCTTCATCACCACCGTCCGCACCGGCGAGTTCGACGCCCAGTAGGCCCGATCACGAGGAACCCGCGATGGACACCACGCGCATCACCACCTGGCGAAAGAGCTCCCATAGTGGGGGCGGCGGTGCGTGCATCGAGGTCGCCGACGGGTTCACCGGCGTCATGCCCGTCCGCGACTCCAAGGACCCCTCCGGCCCCGCCCTCGTCTTCCCCGCCGCCGCCTGGCAGTCCTTCATCACCGCCGTCCGCACCGGCGAGTTCGACGCCCGCTGACCGCAGCACCGCCCCGGTGGAGGCACAGGAAGTCGGCCCCTCCGACTTCCCGCTCCCCCACCGTCCGCGGTCTCACCTGGGGGATCCGCGACCGGAAGGGTCACTTGCCGCCCGTCGGCTCCTCATCGGCGTGCGCGTAGAGCTTGAGCACCGGGACGTCCACCTTGTGCCGGGCCCGGCTCGACCAGTCGCGGTGGAAGAACTCCTCCACCAGGTGCGGGGCGGTCAGGACGATCACCTCGTCCGCATGCGTCTGGTCGACCACCGACCGCAGCACGTCCAGGGGATGACCTTCGACGAGCCGGCCGACCGCCTCGCAGCCCGCCGCCCGCAAGGACCTGAGCGAGTGCTCCAGCGCGAGCGCGGCAGGTCGCCGCGCGGCTTCGCCCTCGGGCTCGTCACCCTCGTGGACCGCCTCCTCCAGCTCTCCGAGTGCGACATCGTCGATCGACCGCAGGAGCCGGTCCTCCGCTCCTCGCGGCTGCATGAGGACGACGAACGACGTGGAGTCGTCGTGCAGGCCGGTGACGAAGTCGACATCCGTCGCCGACAGCGGCTGCTCGACCATCAGAACGCTCGTGGACACCGTGGGTTCTCCCCTCGTGCGCACCCCCGGTGGGCGCGACGACGAGCAACGCTATCGGGACAGTGCGCGCCCGGCCCGAACCGGCGTGCCGGGCGCACCGATCGTGCGGCCGTGGCCGTGGCCGTGGCACCTCCTGACCCGTCAACCGCAGGGCGGTTGACCTCAAGTCCGCTTGAGGTTGAAGAATCCGGGGCGTCGAAGTCGCCGTCGTCCGAACAGGAGAGTGATCAGCATGCGGACCGTGCAGGCAGTGCGTTTCGGGGGTCCGGAGGTTCTGGTTCCGAGCGAGGCACCGGAGCCCGTCCCCGGGCCGGGGCAGGTGCTGGTCGACGTCGCCGTCGTGGGCATCACGTTCGTCGAGACGCAGATCCGCCGTGGCGTCGACCAGTGGCACCCCAGGCCCGAACTGCCCTACGTGCCGGGCGGCATGGTGGCCGGGCGGGTGATCGCCGTCGGGGACGGCGTGGATCCGGGCTGGACCGGCCGGTCCGTGCTGGCCGACGCCGGATCGACGGGTGCCTTCGCCGAGCGGGTGGCGGCCGACGCGCAGAGTCTGATCCCGGTTCCCGACGGGCTGGGCCTGCGCGAGGCGGCGGCCCTGCACTCCGACGGCAGCACCGCGACGGGCCTGGTCGAGGGGGCCCGGATCGCCCCCGGGCAGTGGGTGCTGGTCGAGGCGGCGGCCGGCGGGCTCGGCAGCCTGCTGGTGCAGTTGGCGCGGTCCGCCGGGGCCAGGGTCATCGGGATCGCCCGCGGGGAGCGCAAGCTCGACCTGGTCCGCGGCCTGGGCGCCGAGGCCGCCATCGACTACTCCGCCCCGGACTGGACCGAGCAGGTCCTGCGGGTGACCGGCGGCGCGGGCGTCGACGTCGTCTTCGACGGCGTGGGCGGGGAGATCGGCCGCGCCGCCTTCGAGGTGACGGCCCGCCACGGCCGGTTCTCCGTGCACGGCGCCTCCAGCGGCCGACTCACGGCGATCGAGCCCGAGGAGGCGCAGCGGCGCGGGGTGGAGGTGATCGGGGTGGAGCAGTTGTTCGGGTTCCGGGCGCGGATGCGTCCGTGGGCGGAGCAGGTGATGGCGCAGGCGGTCGCGGGCCGGGTGCGGCCGGTCATCGGGCAGACGTTCCCGTTGGAGCGGGCCGCCGACGCGCACGCGGTGATCGAGGGTCGCAGTGCTCTGGGCAAGACGCTGCTCCTGGTCTGATCGCGGCCCGAATTCGACTTCCACTGACCGTAGTTGAGGGAGCTGCCGCCCGCTCCGGGGCGGCGGGGCCGCGTGTCGCCGGTGCGGGACGGGCTCCGGGCCCCGGGGTCGACGGCCGGGGTGCGGCGCGCCGGTGCCAGGTGGTGGGGCGAGGGTGTCCTGGCAGGTCGGCGCGGCCGGTGGCTCACGGGGGCGCGTGCCAGGGGTCGGTGGTGCGCGGGGCCTCCGCCTCCGAGCGGTCCGTCCCGGTCGCTTTCGGCCAATAGCGGTCAACGCCTGGTGCGGTGAGTGACCGTACCGTTACGGTCGGCTACGAACCATTCCCCGACCGAGGCGGTACACCATGGCCGTGACCCCCCGTATCGACGTCTCCACCTCCCTCTCCACCACCAGCGGGACGGACCTCACCCCGGAGGAACTCGCCGAACTCGCGGCGACCATCGTCTCCGACATCTTCTTCACCACCGACATCGGCCTGCCGGGCGTGCGCGTGCCCGACGCGACCTGGGAGCTGCCGGGCGAGCGGGCGAGCGGCACCGCGGCCGTCTACTACGGCAACGGCCGCACCCACCTGGAGAAGCCGTTCCTGTTCGCCGACGGCTTCAACTACGGCCCCAGCGACCTGCCCGCCCTGTTCCACCACTTCAACGCCCCCTACGAGGACGGCCGTCCGGGCTTCCTCGACCAGCTCCTCACCCGCGGCCACGACGTCGTCCTGATCGGCTTCGACGAGCGCCACACCCACCTCCAGCACAACGCCGACGTCGCGATCCAGGCGATCCGGCGCGCCCTCGCCGAGCGCGTCGGCGAGGAGCCGCTGACCGTCGGCGGCGTCAGCATGGGCGGCATCATCACCCGCTACGCGCTCGCCAAGCTGGAGAGCGAGGACTTCGAGCACGAGACCGCCACCTACCTGTCCTGGGACTCCCCCCACAACGGCGCCTGGATCCCGCTGATCCTCCAGCAGATGGCGTACTTCTTCGAGAAGCTCACGCCCCCCAAGCCCGGACAGCCCTCCCAGGCCGACCTGATCCGCAGCCCCGCCGCCCAGCAGCTGCTCTGGGCCTGGGTGCCGGACGCCAAGTACTCGGGCGAGGTGGCCACCGCCAGCGAACTGCGCACCGACTTCGTGCGCGAGCTCGCCGGCCTCGGCGACTTCCCGCGCCGCCCGCGCCTGCTCGGCGTCGCCAACGGCCGCGGCGACGGCACCGGGCGCCCGCTGCCCTCCGGTGAGATCGCCTTCGACTGGCAGGCCCTGGTCGCCAGCGCCACCGCCCGCTTTCAGCCCGACCGGGGCGCCGGGCAGCGGATCGGCGGCATGCACGTCGGCCTGGAGCTGCGCCGCTCCACCACCACCGAGGTCCCGGCCCTGGACGGGGTGCCCGGCGGCACCCTGGACTCCTTCGGCAAGGTCGCCGACGCCATCAAGGCGAAGATCAGCGAGGACCACCGCAGCGGCGCCTTCGTCCCGGCGGTCAGCGCCTCCGCGCTCGTCTACGACCCGATCGCCTGGGACGTCGACCCGAACCTCAACCTCCTCGACCAGGGCCCCGAGCGCTTCCACCTGGACGCGGTCGCCTTCGACACCGAGAACACCGAGCACAGCGCGGTCTCCGGCGTCCTGGTGGAATGGGTCCTCGACCAGCTGTCCTGACGGCCGCCGCGCGGCCCTGGGAGGCGGCCGGGCCGCGCGGTGGCGGCGGGTGCGCGGGGCCGTGAGGGCCGTGCGGCGGGCGACGGTGCGGCGGGCGGTGCGGGGCGCCCGCCGGAGCAGGCGCAGGCCGACACCGGGACGAGCGCGAAGGCCGTACGCCGGGCGGCGCTGGACGCGCTGCTGCGCCACGTCCTGGACCGACTGCCGCAGGCCGTGGCGGACGAGGGGAACCTCACCCTCGGCTACCGGATCCCATCGCGGTGCACCGGGCTCAGCCCGGTGGTGAAGCGGTTCCGAGTGGTGCTCCGACCTTGAGCCGGAGCACCCTCCCGCACTGTGAGCCTCGGCTCGGACGGGCCTGTTCTGCGGCTCGATGGACTGCCGGACTGCCGGCAGCGGGGCACCCCCGACTGATCCGGCGAAGTAGGAGCCGGACCACAGGCGCTGTGCGCGCCAGCAGTGCTCGACCAGCTCGGGGTACTCCCGGCGCATCCGACGGGAGCCGACGCCCTCGAGGGAGTCGACCAGGAACTGACCGCGCGGGGGGGTCAGTCGCCGGCGGGCAGGGCGTCGCGTCGGCCCCGCCGGCGGCGGGAGTGGCGTACGACGACCCGGCCGAAGCTCTTCCTCCCGATCAGCTCGATCCGCAGCCTGACCGGGGTGCCCGGGGCCGGGTCCTGGTGGCCCTTCACCTTGCAGAACTCCAGGGCCAGGCCGTAGGGGTCGACCACGACGCCCGGGCCGACGATCAGCGTCAGGGTGCCGCCCTGCATGTCGGTGTCGATCTCCAGGGTGTCGTGGGTGAGCACCGCCTGGGTGAAGTCCAGCTTCACGTGGCACCACTGCGCGGCGATCTCCAGGCGGCGCGGCAGCACCCAACTGCCCACCCGCTCGGTCCTGGTGAAGTTCTGCTCGATCCGCAGGACGTCCCGGCCCTGCGCCACCGCCCCGGTGGCCGAGACCGACACCGGCGGCAGGTCGGCGGTCAGCTCGGCCAGTTCGGCGACGGTGCGGGCCGACAGCGCGGCCTCCACCCGCTCGTCCAGCTCCTCGGCGGTCAGCCGGCCGTCGCCCGCGGCCACACCCAGGGCGCAGACCACGCGGTCCCGGTCGGCGTGCGAGGCCCGCAGCGCGGGCGGGGCGGCGGGCCGCGGGGCCGGTGAGATCTCTCCAGGCATGGTTGCGGTTCCCGTCCTGAGCTCGGCGAAGGTCCGCGCGCCGGGGTGAGCGGCGCACGGACAGCAACTTACGCTATATCGCGATACGGTATATCGCGTTGTGCCGTCCCCGCCAGACCCGTCCCCGACCCGGGGGCCGGGGCTCTTGCCCACGACGGCGGGCCTCGAAGAAGCCGCGGGCCGGGGCGGGTTCAGGAACCGGCGGACTTGCGGAAGCGCTTGGCCAGGGCCGGGTCCGACTCCCACCACAGGCCGTTGCCGACGCTCTCCCGCTCGGCACTCCCGGCGCTCCCGGCGCTCCCGGCGCTCCCGGCGGATCCGGCGCGCTCCTCGCCGTGGACGGACGGGAGGTAGGAGTCGCCCACGGCCCGTACCCGGAACAGCAGTCCGGGAACGGTCCACAGCACCACGGCCGTCAGCACCATGACCGCGACCACGTAGGGCCAGGGGACCATCGCGAACGGGGCCAGCGCCGGCACCAGGACGGCGAATCCGAGGCCGGTGCCCCGGCCCGCGACCAGGAACTCCCGGTCCTCGCCGACCTCCACGGTCACCGTGTTGGAGCGGGTGAGGTCCCGGGTGGCGAGCCGCACGGCGCGGGCTCCGGCCGGCACCGGGAAGCGGGCGGTGTCGCCCTGCCTGACCTCGCCGACCCGTACCCCGTCGACCACCACGCCGAAGGTGTGCCTCGTCAGGCCGAACACCGGCGACTCGGCGTGCACGACGACGGTACCGGTCATCAACAGTCCCTCAGCAGCGGTGATCATCAAGCGGAGCGCGCCCATGATAGGGGCCGCCCACGGCCCACGACACCTCAGCCCGGACGCCGTACGTCCTCGTAGCAGGGGGCGGTGCGCCCCCAGTCGTGGTAGCCGCGGATCCAGGCGGCGTGGGCGTCGGCGTAGCGGGCCAGTTCGGGCACGCAGCCGCCGAGGTCGCGTTCCAACTGCGGTAGCCCGGCGTGCAGTTGGAGGAAGGTCTCGACGGAGCGGCGGGCCGTGTCGCCGACCTCGCGCAGGGCCTCGGGGCGGGCGCGGCCCTGGTGGCGCATCAGGCTCAGGACGAGGTTGGGGCGCCCGCTCGCCTCGTCCCGCTCCAGGGCGTGGACCTCGTTCATGGCGATGATCGCGTCGCAGGCGGCGATCCGCATGCCCTCCAGGTGGCTGGAGCACCAGGCGGGCAGCGGGACCTCGTAGTGGCCGGCCCGCTCGGCGAGGGCGAGCAGCGGGCGCAGGCCGATCGTGCGGCGGCGGGCGCGCAGGTGGGCGGCCGGGTCGGGCAGGTCGCCCAGGACGCGGTCGGCGATCTTGGTGGGCCAGCCGGCCAGGTAGTCGACCCAGTCGTGGGCGGTGCGCCGGCGCCACTCCTGGGACATGCCGTGGCTCATCCGCTGCCAGCAGTCGGCGAAGGCGGCCACGAGGGGGGCGGCCCCGGCGCCCGGGCGGGTTCCGTAGCGCAGGTGGTCCACCAGCTCCTGGCACAGGGCGACGGCGTCCCCGGTACGGGCGGCGGCGGTGGGCCGGGTGCCCGACCCGTCGTCGAAGTGGTCGTCGAGGAGGAAGAGCCAGCCGAGCAGGTCGAAGCAGAGGTCGAGGTCGGCGCCGGCGGCGTACGGGAAGCCGTACGCGGCGCTGTCGGCCGCCCGGGAGGACTCGTAGCGGCGCAGCGCCTCCTCGTCGCGCAGCAGGCCCGATTCCCTCACCCAGGCCAGGTGGTGGCGGCGGGCCCGGGGAAGGTCGGGGCTGACCCGGCTCTCGAGGGGCACCGTGAACTCGACGTCCTGGGGCATACGCCTTCCGCACTCCCGACCGGTTCGGGGCCTGACGGCCCGGGCGAGGACCGTCGGCGCCCCCGTGGACGGTCCGGGCCCAGCGTGGTGGACCCGGCGGCGCCTGCGGAAGAGCGCAAAGGGGAGCACCCCCGGCGCACGCCGCGGCGGTCACCGCCGGGTCCGTGCCCGCGCGCGGGCCGCCGCCCGCCCTGCGGGGGCGGCGGGGCGGGCGGCGGGGCCCGACGGGCGTTCCCCGTCCGTGCGGGCGTTCGGCGAACGTCGGTCGCCGGACGGACGCCGGCCCGGTCCGCCCGTACAGGAGATCACCCCCGTCGACCTCCTGTACGGGCGGGCCGGGCCGGTCGGGTCGGTCGGTCCGGTCGGGTCGGGTCGGTCCGTCGGTCGGGTCTGTCGGGTCAGTCGGGGAGGTTGCCCTCGCCACCCATGTTGGCGGTGATGCGGCGCAGCACGTTGATCGTGGTGACGAAGTCGGCCTCGTCGACGCCCCGGTGGGCCTGGAGGTGGACGCGGTGGTTGCGGTCGCGGGCGCGCAGGCGGGCGGCCTCGCCGTCCTCGGTGAGGGACATGGCGCCGGTGGCCGGGTCCTCCAGCAGCCAGCCGCGGGCGGTGAGGTCGTCGAAGACGGCGTCGAAGTCGGTGCCGAGGTCGTCGTAGCGGGCCAGCCGCTGGACCAGGGTGGTGCGGTTCCAGCGGCCGGGGGCGCCGGCGGCGTGGTTGAGCGTCCACCAGTGCGGCTGGGTGAGGTCCTCGACGGCGAGCTGCTCGCGCAGGGCGCCCACCACCCGGTGGAACACCTCGGCGCTCCAGGCGCCGATGGGCTGGGCGGCCAGGACTTCGTGCGGGTACTCCTCGAGCGTCACGGCGGTGCGCCCCCTCGGGTCGGTCGGGTCATCGGGACGCGATCACCGTAGAGGCTCAAGTCCCCTTGAGATCAAGCCGGTTCGCGCGCCGTCCCCCACCCCCGCCGGGGCGGGCTTCGCGGGGGCCGGACGGCGGGGGTGGGCGGGTCGTGCCGCGGTCTGCGGGCCGGGGGGCGGAAGTCGGTTGCCCGCGGGTGTGCCGGTGGGGGACGATCGCCGGGTGGACACGGACGGGGACCGGCAGTTGGCGCGGGTGGTGCAGACTTGTTCCGCCTGCCCCTCGCAGTGGGACGCCTGGACGGCGCGGGGCCAGTACCTGTACCTGCGCTACCGGCACGGGGAGGGCAGCGTCGAGTGGCATCCCGGCCCGGGGGTCGAGGACGACACCCCGCAGTCCTGGATCGAGGGCCGCTCGGGCCTGCTGGTCGAGTGGCACGACGGCACCCGCGGCGGCGAGATCACCCTCACGGACTTCCTCACCGCGGCGGGCCTGACCCTGGCCCCCGACGCCTCGGTGACCTCCCGTTGGACGCCCGGGCCCCGATGAGCGACTCCTGGGACGGCATCGCCGACCGGTACGCGGACCTGCCGCGGGCGGGCTCCGACGCGGTGTGCCGCCGGGCGGGGTCGGTCTGGTCGGCGAGATGGCCTTCGAGTACCCGCCGGGCAACCCGGTCCGCTCCGACGACTGGCCTCTGGCGCTGGGGGATTGACGGCCCGGCGGGCGGCTACCCGGCGGGGCGGCGGTAGGCGGCCGTCGCGGCCCGGACGAAGGAGTGGATCAGCGGGTTGGTGTCGCCCTCGTTCCACGCCGCCACCACGCGGCTGGGCGGCATGTCGACCAGTGGTACCACGGCCAGTTCCGGGGGCAGGTCGTGGCCGAGCGGGGTGAGGCCGACGGTGCCGTTCCACAGCACGGTCTGCAGGCATTCCTGGACGGTGCGCACCACCGGGCCCCGGCGCGCTGTGCCGCCGTTCCAGTACGACTGCCAGGCGGGGTCGGTGCCCTGGGGGAACCGGAACCAGCGGCGCTCGTCCAGGTCGGCCAGGCGCAGCGCGTCGCGGTGGGCGAGCGGGTCGTCGGCGCGCAGGACCACGCCGACCGGGTCGGTGCGCAGGGTCCGGGTCGTCAGGGCCGTCTCGTCGAACGGTGCCCGGGTCAGGGCGATGTCGACGAGTTCGGCGCGCAGTCCGCAGGTCGGGTCGGTCAGGTCGGTGTCGCGGATGCGGATGTCGATGCCGGGGTGGTTGCGGCGGTAGGCGGCGGCGAGGGCGGCCGCCGACGGGTCGGTGCTGTCGCCCAGGATGCCGATGGTGACGCTCGCGGCGCCGGCGGCCGTGGCCACCAGGGCGCGGAGGCGGTCGGCGCGTTCCAGCAGGGCCCGTGCCTCGTCGAGCAGGACCGTGCCGGCCGGGGTGAGGGTGACCCCGGTGGGTGAGCGGGTGAGCAGCCGGGTCCCGAGGTCGGCCTCCAGTTGCCTGATCGCCCGGCTCAGCGGCGGCTGGCTCATGTGCAGTCGGGTGGCGGCCCGGCCGAAGTGGAGTTCCTCGGCGGTGGCCACGAAGTAGCGCAGGGTGCGTAGCTCCACGCTGCAACGATACCGAGCGGGTATCGGGGTGACGGGACGGGTCTTGGACGCGGGCGGGTGGGCGGCGGTGCACTGGTGGGCATGACCGAAGAAGTGAAGTCCGGCGCGTCACCGTCCGTTCCCGCCCTGTCGGTGGTGGGTCCCGGTGAGGGCGAGACGATCGTGCTGGGCACCACGCGCATGCGCGTCCTGGAGGACGGCAGCCACACCGGGCACCGCCTCGCGATCGCCGAGTCCGTCCTGGCCCCGCACACCCAGGGGCCGCCGCAGCACCGCCACGGCCTGCACGACGAGGGCTTCTACGTCCTGTCCGGGACGGTGCGCTTCACCGTCGGGGAGCAGGACCACGACGCGCCCGCGGGCACGCTGGTGATGGTGGCGCCCGGCACCCCGCACACCTTCGCCAACCCGACCGACCGGCCCGCCGTCATGCTCAGCACCTTCACCCCGGACCTGTACGTGCAGTACTTCCGGGACCTCCAGGAGGTGCTCGCCGGTGGGCGGCCGATGACGGCGCGGGCCAACGTCGAGGCGATGAGCCGCTACGCGACCGAGCCCGCCGACGGCACCGCCCGGACCGTCAACGGCCCGTCCGCCGAACCTGCTTGAGGACGGGAAGCGTGAACATCGCCTACTGGATCGTCGCGGGGCCGCTCGCGCTCTTCTACGCCTACGCGGGCACGCTGAAAGCGGTCCGCGGCCGTGACCGGCTGCGGCCGATGATGGCCTGGGTCGACCGCGTGCCGCTGCCCGCCCTCAGGGCGCTGGGGGCGGTCGAGGTGCTCGGCGCGGCCGGGCTGGTGCTGCCGCCGCTGACCGGCGTCGCCACCGTGCTGGCGCCGGCCGCGGCCGTCGGCCTCGTCCTCCTCCAGGCCGGCGCGATCCCCGTGCACCTGACGGGCGGGGACCGCCGGATCGTCCTCAACGCCGGGCTCGCCCTCGCCGCGGCCGCGGCCGTGGCCGTCTGGCCGGCCGCCGGGCTGTGACCGGGCGCGGGCCCGGGCCGGTGGAGGCGGCGGCGGGGCGGTCGGGGCGGGGCGGGTCGGGGCGGGGCGGTCTCGACGGCGGCGCGCGGGCGGGCCATCCTCGTGGCGGACACACCGCACGCCGCACGCCGCGCAGCCCGTACCAACCCGCGAACCCGCGAACCCGCACGAACCCTCGAACCCGCGTGAAGGAGCCCTCGTGGACGACGAGTCGAACCGGCCGGCCGGGTGCCCGGTGGAGCACCGCCTCGTCCTGGACCCCACCGGGCGGGCCCGCGACGCCGAGAGCGAGGAGCTGTGCGCGCGCGGGCCCGCCACCCCGGTGGACATCCTCGGCGTGCCGGCCTGGTCGGTCGCCGACCCGCTGCTGCTGGAGGAACTGCTCAAGGACCCCCGGGTGTCCAAGGACCCCCTCCTGCACTGGCCGGACTTCGAACGCCTGGTGCCCGACTGGCCGCTGGCCCTGTGGGTGAGCGCCCGCAACATGTTCACCGCGCACGGCGCCGACCACCGCCGGCTGCGCCGGCTGACCGGGGCCGCGTTCAGCACCCGTCAGGTCGCCGAACTGGCCCACCGCGTCGAGGAGTTGACCGACGAGCTGCTGGACGCCGTCGCCGCCACCCCGGCGGGCACCGCGGTGGACCTGCGCGAGCGCCTGGCCCACCCGCTGCCGATCCGGGTCATCGCCCACCTGCTCGGCCTGCCCGACACCCTGCGCGAGAGCTTCCGCCACCACGTCGACCGGGTCTTCGCCACCACCCTCACCCCGCAGGAGGCCGCGGCCAACGCCGCCGCGTTCTACGGCATGCTCGACCGGCTGATCGCCGCCAAGCGGGCCCGGCCGGGCGAGGACCTGACCTCGGCCCTGATCGCCGTGCGCGACACCGAGGGCGACGGCGGCGCGCTGAGCGAGGAGGAGCTGCGCGACACCCTGCTGCTGATCGTCTCGGCCGGCTACGAGACCACCGTCAACCTCATCGACAACGCGATCACGCTGCTGCTCACCCACCCCGAGCAGCTGGACCTGGTGCGCGCGGGCAAGGCCGGGTGGGAGGACGTGGTCGAGGAGTCGCTGCGCCGCGACGCGCCGGTGGCGCACCTGCCGCTGCGCTACGCCGTCGAGGACATCGCGCTGCCCGGCGGGGTGACGATCCGCCGGGGCGAGGCGATCCTGGCCGCCTACGCGGCCGCCGGGCGCCACCCGGCCCGCTACGGGAGCACCGGGGCGGTGTTCGACGTGACGCGGCCGGTGAAGGACCACCTGGCCTTCGGACACGGCCCGCACTTCTGCCTGGGCGCGCCGCTGGCCCGGCTGGAGGGGCGCACGGCACTGCGGGCGCTGTTCGAACGCTTCCCGCGGCTGGCGCTGCTGCCGGGGGTCGAGCTGGAGCCGGTGGACTCGCTGATCTCCAACGGGCACCGGTCGCTTCCGGTGCTGCTGACCCAGGACCGCTGACCCGGGACCGCCCAGGGCCGGGCCGTCGGGGCCCGGCTCAGCGCCCGTCGGCGACGGTGCGGGCGAAGTCGGCGACGAAGGCGGTGATCAGGCGGGCGAACGCGGTGCGGTCGCTCTCGCTCCAGCCGGCCATGGCCTGGGCGAAGACCACGCGGCGCAGCCGGTGGGCGGCCGCCACCTGCGCGCGCCCGGCGGGGGTGAGGGCGAGCAGGGTGCGGCGGGCGTCGCGCGGGTCGCTGCCGCGTTCCAGCCAGCCCTGCTCGACGGTGCGCAGCACCAGGCGGCTGGCCCGGGGCTGGTCGACGCCGAGGGCGGCGGCGAGGTCGGTGACGGCGCACGGGCCGGGGTGGGCCTCGACGGCGTCCAGGACGCCGAACAGGGTGGGGTCGATCGCGCCGGCGCCCTCGGGCCGGGCGAGGCGGCCCAGCGAACGGCGGGTCTGGCTGTGGCGGAGGGCGACCATGGCCCGTTCGACGGCGGCGGCGGACACGTCCTCGGTGCCGGGGGCGTCCTCGGCGGCGTTCGCGTCCTCGGCGGCGGTGTCGGGCCCGAGTTCCTGATGCTTCCTCTCCCGCTCAGACATGCATGCTAGGTTACAACTTTTGTCAAAGGACATGCATCAGGGGGGACCTGTTATGCCCGAAACCGCCACGCCCGCCGCCGCAACCGCCGCCACGCCCGCCGCCACCGGCCTGCCCGAGGCGCGCGGGCAGCGCCCGCTCGGGTACTGGCTGCGCGAGGTCGACGGCGCCATCGAGCAGTCCATGGCGCGCCTGTTCGCCGCCGACGCGCTGAGCCGGCGCGACTGGCAGGTGCTCGACGCCCTCTCCCACGGGCCGACGACCACCGCCGCGGTCGACGCGGCGCTGGCCGCCTTCCTGCGCGCCGAGGAGCCGACCGTGCGTCCGTGCCTGGAGGGGCTCGCCGCCCGCGGCTGGGTCGCGCTGGACGCGGACGGCTCCGCCGCCCTGACCGAGCGGGGCCGCGCCGCCCACCGGCGCGTCGCCGGGCAGGCCGCCGGGTTGCGGGAGCGGTTGACGGCCTGTCTGACGCCGCGGGAGTTCGCCACCCTGATGACCCTGCTGGGGCGCCTGTCCGGGCACCTGGACACCCCCGCCGAGGAGCGGTGAGCCCACCGGCTCGCCCCAGCGCCTCGCCCCGCGCCGGCTTGCCCCGCGCCGGTTTGCCCCGCGCCGGTTTGCCCCGCGCCGGTTTGCCCCGCGCCGGGGCGCTCGCGCATGATCGCCCGTCGTGAGTGAAACCCGCGACATCCCCACGGCCTGGCGCCTCCTGCTGGACGGCACCGGCGCCCGCCAGGGCGACCCCCTGGTCGTCGGGGCCGCGTACGCCGAACCCCGGCTGCGCGGCCTCTACCCCTGGCCCTCCCACGGGACCCTGCACCTGCTGCACGAGGCGCCGCCGCGCTTCGGGGCCGACGACATCCCGTCCATCGGCTGCTTCGGCCCGCCCTACCGGGTCTACGCCCCGCGCCACGAACGCCTGCTGGCCGAGACGGCCACCCCCGAGGAGGCCGTCGCCGTCCTGCTCGCCCACCTGCCCCCCACGGTCGCCTGACCCGCCGCCGGCCCGCCCCGGACCGGCCCGCCCTCATGATCACCGGCGCTCCGGGGTGACGGCCTGCCCCTACCCATCGAGCTGGTGACCCGGCTCGCCGGGCCCGGCGCCCGCACCTTCGACGGCATGCGCGAGCTGCCCCGCCCTGGTGGCGGCGGCCGGCGAACTCCCGCCGCCCTGACGGCGATCGCCCCCCGGCGCCCGGCGGTGAACGGTCACGGCGGCCCAGGCCGTTGTGCCAGGTGGGGGACCCCGTACGGCACCGGCAGGGCGCCGGCGTGGCGACAGGAGGCGGAACGTGGCGGCGGACCACATGGTCATCGAGCAGGTGCGGCGGCTGGGGCAGGGCCCGGAACGGGACCTCTCCCCCGACTACGGGCTGCTCCCCCCGGCCCGGCCGGCCGAGCCCGACTGGCGGCGGCCGCTGGACTCCCTGGGCACGGTGCTCATCCCCCCGCAGGCCCGGCCCGCGCCCACCGCGCCCACCGCGCCCACCGCGCCCGCCCTCCTGGCGCCGCCTCCCCCGCCGTACGCCCCGCCCCTGCCGGCCCCGCTACCGGCCCCCCTGCCGGTGCCGGCGGCGGCGCCCGCCGTCGCCGCGCCGCCGCCCGTCGCCGCGCCGGCCCCGGCCCGGCGCCCCCGGCTGCTGGGCGCCGGGCTGGGCCTGGGCCGGGGCGAGCAGCGTGAGCGGGAACGGCTGGCGGCCCTCATCCGCACCCCGCTGCACCGCTCCTTCCGGATCGCGGTCATCGGCCTCAAGGGCGGCGTCGGCAAGACCTCCGCGACGCTCGGGCTCGGTACCGTCCTCGCCGAGACCCGGTCCGACAAGGTCGTCGCCGTCGACGCCAACCCGGACACCGGCACCCTGAGCCGGCGCATCCGGCGCGAGAGCCCGGCGACCGTCCAGGACCTGCTCGCGGCCGCGCCCTCGATCACCGGCTACATGGACATCCGCCGCTTCACCTCGCTGACCCCCAGCGGGCTGGAGGTCCTGGCCAACGACGCCGACCCCACCGTCGCCGACGCCTTCGGCGGCGAGGACTACCGGCGGCTGGTGGACCTGCTGAGCCGCCAGTACCCGATCGTCCTCGCCGACTGCGGCACCGGCCTGCTGCACGGCTCGATGGGCGCCGTGCTCGACCTCGCCGACCAGCTCGTCATCACCGCCACCACCAGCGTCGACGGCGCCAGCGGCGCCGACACCACCCTGGACTGGCTGTGCGCCAACGGCTACGGGGAACTGGCCCGGCGCAGCGTCACCCTGATCTCCGGCGTGCGCGCCAAGAGCCGGGCGATCAACGCGGACGACCTGGTCGCCCACTTCGGGCAGCGCTGCCGGGGCGCCCTCGTGCTGCCCTTCGACGAACACCTCGCCCTCGGCGGCGCGTTCGAGCCCGCCAGGCTCCACCAGCGCACCCGCCGCGCCTACCTCGACCTCGCCGCCCTCGTCGCCGAGGGCATCCGCCCGGCCGGCGCCTGACCGCGAACGGGCGGCACCCCCGGCGGCACGGACCAGGGCGGCGCGGGGCGGCGCGGGCTGAAACCGGTGCCGGGGCGGTGTCGCCGGGTCAGGCCTGCCAGCGGCCCGGGCGCCAGGCGCGGCGGCGGGCGGCGGTGCACAGGAGGGCCGGGCCCAGGGTGAGGGTGACGACGGTCAGGACGGCGACGGCCACCGTGGCGGCCTGGCCCGGGGCCGGGTCCGGGGGTGGGGGTGCCAGGAGGGTGGCCCGCGGGGCGGGGAGGGTGGCGGCGGCGGGGGGCACGGTGGCGGTGAGGGCGGCCAGGGGGTCGACGCTGCCGTAGCCCAGGCGGGGGTCGGGCAGGGCGGTGCCGGGGTGGTAGGCGGTGGCTTCGAGGCGTTCGCGCAGGTGGGCCGGGTCGAGGTCGGGGTGGTGGCCGAGGAGCAGGGCGGCGGTGCCGGCGACGACGGCGGTGGCGAAACTGGGGCCGCTGCCGGTGAAGTAGCCCTTTCCGGCCGGTCCGGTGCTCATCATGGCCTCGCCCGGGGCGGTCAGGTCGACCCGGGCACCGGTGCCGGCCGGGTTCATGCCGACACCCGTCCCCGCCCCCGTCCCCGTCCCCGTCCGCGTTCCCCCGTCCGCCCCGGTCGCCGCCGCGCCGCCGCCCGGGGCCAGGGCGGCGACGGTGAGGACCTGTGGCGGGGCGGAGGGCACAGTGGCGCCCTGGTCGGGGGTGGCGGGGGCGACGACCAGGACGCCGTGGGTGTCGGCGTGGCGCAGCGCGTCGTCGAGGGTGCTGTCGCCGGCGGGCAGGGGCAGTGCGGAGGCGATGATCCGGGCGCCGGCGTCGGTGGCGTCCCGGATGCCCTTGGCGAGCAGGGCGGGGGTGGTGTTGCCGGTGTCGTCGGTGACGGCGACGGCCAGGATCCGTGCTTCGGGGGCGATGCCGGCGAAGCCGGTGCCGTCCTGGTGGCGGGCGGCGATCAGTCCGGCGAGGAAGGTGCCGTGGCCGACGCAGTCGCGGGTGGCGCCGCCGGCGCCGTACTCGCGCGGGCCGGGCAGCAGGCGTTCGCCCAGGACCCCGGAGGCGGGGTCGACGCCGGAGCCGACGACGGCGACGGTGACCCCGGCGCCGCGGCTGAGCGGCCAGGCGGCTTCGGGGCGCAGGTAGGTCTGGGCCCAGGGGGTGCGGTCGGTGCCCTTGTCGGAGGGTTTGAGGCAGTCGCCGGCGCGGGTGGCCTGGCGGCTCTGGCCGATGACGGGCAGCGCCGACGGGTCGCTGCCGGCCGCCGCGGCCGGCGCGGCCCCGGTGCCCAGGGTGGACAGGGTGGACAGGGTGCACAGGGCGGCGGCGAGGGCGGCGGTCCGGCGGGCGCTCACACCGTGCTCGCCTGGAGCAGGGCGGGGACGTCCTGGGGCAGCAGCAGGCTCAGTTCGGAGACGTCGCCGACCTCCAGGCGGGCCAGGCGCCCGGCCTGGCGGGTCACCATCGCCTCCAGGGTCTGGCGGGCGAAGCGGCCGTTGCCGAAGTTGCGGTCCCGGGGCACGGCCTCGCACAGCCGTGCCAGTGCCGTGAGGGTCTCGGGGGCGCAGACGTAGCCGGCTTCCCCGGCCTGGCGGTTGACGATGGTGACGAGTTCGTCGGCGCTGTAGTGGTCGAAGGCGATCTGCTGGGGGAAGCGGGAGGCCAGGCCGGGGTTGGAGGCGAGGAAGGTCCGCATCTCCTCCTGGTAGCCGGCCACGATCACCACGACCTCGTCGCGGTGGTCCTCCATCAGTTTCATCAGGGTGTCGACGGCTTCCTGGCCGAAGTCGCCGGAGGCGGCGCCGCCGCGCGGGGTGAGGGTGTAGGCCTCGTCGACGAACAGCACGCCGCCGCGGGCGCGTTCGAAGGCCTCCTTGGTGAGCTGGGCGGTGTGGCCGATGTAGCGCCCGACCAGGTCGGCGCGGGCGGTCTCGACGAGCTGGCCGGTGGGCAGGACGCCGAGTTCGGCGAGCAGGGCGCCGTAGAGGCGGGCGACGGTGGTCTTGCCGGTGCCGGGCGGGCCGGCGAAGACGAGGTGGTGGCTGATCCTGGCGGCGGGCAGGCCGGCCTCCTCGCGGCGGCGGGCCTGGGTGATCAGGTTGACCAGGTTCTCGACCTGTTCCTTGGCGGCGCTCAGGCCCACCATCGCGCGCAGCCGTTCCAGGAGTTCGCCGCGGCCGTCGGTGCCCGGGCGGGGGCCGTTGGCGCGGGCGGCGTCGGCGCCGAGGTCCTCGGGCAGCAGCAGCGGCAGGTCGGCGTCGGTGACCTCGGCCAGGGCCGCGAGCCGGGAGGCCTGGCGGTCGACCATCTCCTCGAAGACCTTGCGGGCCGCGCGGCCGTTGCCGAAGTCCGGGCCCTTGGGCATGCGGGTGAAGTGCGCGGCGAGTGCCTCCACGGTGGCCTCGGCGAGTTCGAAGCCGTGGGCGGCGGCGGCCCGTTCGACGATGGTGACCAGTTCCTGCGCCGAGTAGTTGCGGAACTCCACGGTGCGGCTGAACCGGGAGGCCAGGCCCGGGTTGGAGGAGAGGAAGTCGCGCATCTCCTCCGAGTAGCCGGCGACGATCACCACGATGTCGTCGCGGTGGTCCTCCATCAGCTTGACCAGGGTGTCGATCGCCTCGCGGCCGAAGTCCGGTCCGGTGCCGCCGGATCCGGCGGACAGGGTGTACGCCTCGTCGATGAACAGCACGCCGCCCAGGGCCTCGGTGAACACCTCGGTGGTCTTGATGGCGGTGCCGCCGACGATCGAGGCGACCAGGTCGGCGCGGGCCACCTCGGTCAGGTGGCCGCTGCGCAGCACTCCGAGTTCGGCCAGGATGCTGCCGTAGAGGCGGGCGACGGTGGTCTTCCCGGTGCCGGGCGGGCCGGCGAAGATCAGGTGCCGGCCCATCGGGAGGGCGGGCATGCCGGCGAGTTCGCGGCGCCGGGCCAGCTTGTTGAGGTTGACCAGGGTGGCGACCTGCTCCTTGACGCCTTCCAGGCCCACCAGGGCCTGCAGGGCGGCCTGCGGGCCCTCGGGCGGCGGTGGCGGCGCCTGGGTGGCGGCGCCGTGCGGGCCGGCCCGGTCGGGGTCGCCGGGGGCGGCCGGGGTGGCGGCGGGGCGGGTGGCGGCGGTGGCGGCGGCGCCGGGGTGCGCGGCGCCGCTGCCGTGGCTGTCGGCGTGGGCGTTGTCGCGGCTGGTCAGGTCCTGGACGGCCAGGCGGGTGCTCGGCCTGCTCTGGCGCAGTCCGGAGCCGCGGTTGCCGGTGACGGTGCAGCCGGTGACGCGCACCGGTTCCTCGGAGTCCACGCGCAGTCCGTCGTGGGCGTTGTCGGTGAGTTCGCAGCCGGTCAGCGCGGCCCGGGCCCCGGTGGCGAGGAGGACGCCGTGGCGGCGGTTGTCGTGGACGCGGGTGCGGGCGGCGGTGAGTTCGCCGCCGTCCTCGACCAGCAGGCCGTCGCCGCCGCAGCCGGCGATGTCGCAGTCGCGCAGCGAGGCGACGCCGCCGGGGCCGATCTCGACGCCGTTCACCGCCGGGGCGCCGGTGGTGGCGGCGCCGCGCACGGTGGTGGCGCCGACCTGGGTGTTGCCGCCGTCGGCGATCCGCAGGGCGGCGCGCCCGCCCGTGCCCAGCAGGCAGGACTCCAGGCGGCCGCGGCCCTCGCGCAGCACCTCGACGCCGTGTCCGCCGACCTCGGCGACGTCCAGGCGGCGCAGCAGCGGGTTGGCGCCGTCGCGGACCAGGACGCCGGTGCCGGCGGCGCCGCGCACCTCCAGGCGGTCGAACTCGGCGGCGCTCTCGCCGGTCAGTTCGACGGCGTCGCCGCCGCCGTCGGTGACGGTGGTGCGGGTCAGGACCGGGCTGGCGGACTCGTCGACGAGGATGCCGGTGCCCTGGGCGTCGGCGACCGCGCACTCCTCGAAGCGGCCGCGGGAGCGGGCCGTGACGTGGATGCCGTGGCCCTTGGTGCGGGTGGTGCGGCAGCGGCGCACCAGGGGGTCGGTGCCGCCGGCCAGGACCAGTCCGTGGCCGCGGGTGCTGTCCAGGGTGCAGTCCTCGAGGAGGACCTGGGCGGCGGAGCTGAGGTAGACGCCGATGGCGGCGTCGCGCACGGTGGTGCGCAGCACCCGGGTGGCGCTGTGTTCCTCCAGGGCGATGCCGGGCTTGTCGGTGGCGGAGATCTCGCAGTCCTCGATGGAGCCGCGGCCTTCGCCGTTGGCGCACACGCCGTTGCCCCGGGCGTCGCGCAGGACGCAGTTGCGCACGACGGGGTTGGCGTTCTCGCCGATCACCACGGCGGAGCTGCCGAGGTGTTCGATGACGGTGTCCTCGATGACGCTGGTGCCGGTGGAGGTCTCGACGATGCCGGCGCCGGCGGGGTTGACCACGCGGCAGCCGCGCATGGCCAGGGAGCCCTGGCCGCGGGTGAGGACGGCGGTCCAGGAGTTGCCGGCGACCTCGCAGTCCTGGAGGGCGGCCTGGCCGCGCGGGACGTCGACGGTGGGCAGTTCCTCGTCCTGGCCGTGCAGGACCAGGCCGGTGAGCTGGACGGCCTCCGCGACGACCTGGACGACGGCCCCGCGGCGCGGGGACAGGCGCACACTGCCGCGGGCCTCCTCGGCGGTGATGGTCACCATCTTGGTGATGACGAGGTTCTCGTCGTAGCGGCCCGGGCGGACGCTGATCACCGCGCCGCTGCGGGCCGCCTCCAGGGCGGCGCCGATCGTGCGGTAGCCGCCCTCGCCCGGCTGCGCGCCGACCGTCAGCACATGGCGGGTCATGGGCCGTTCTCCTCCGTCGTTCGTGGCTGTGGTGCCGGTGGTGCCGTGGTGCTGGCGCTGGCGCTGGTGCCGGTGGTGCGGGCGCTGGCGCCGTGGTGCGGGTGGTGTCGTGGTGCGGGTGGTGTCGTGGTGCGGGTGGTGCGGGCCGGGTCAGCCGGTGCAGTCGGCGCGGACGGCGGAGGCGGCGTGGTGGGCGTAGGTCTTGACGCTGTCGCCCACCCAGTCCTGGCCGCGGCTGTGCATCACCACGGCGATGCGGCCGCCGCTGAGCGGGAAGGTGCCCGCCGCGACCCACTGGCCCCGGGAGGAGACCTGGTTGACGGTGAAGGACTGGTTCTGGACGGTGTAGTAGGTGGGGGCGCCGCCGACGGCCTTGAGGTCGCCGTTGGGCACGTACACCGACAGGCGGCAGCTGCCGGTGGTGAGCGAGCCGGTGTTGAAGGTCCACACCACGGAGTTGCTGGTGTCGTCCCGGTCGGCCCTGCCGGACATCGGCACCGAGGTGAAGCCGCCGCCGCAGCCGTCGCCGGTGTAGCCGCCGGAGTTCTTGCGCCATCCCTTCTGCCCGTCGTCGTACCAGCCGTTCTGCTGCAGGGAGGTGGATCCGCCGCAGCCCGGGCCGGCGACGGCGTGGTAGGTGGGCGCGGGCGGCGGGGCGGGCTGGGTGGGCTTGGCCGGGGGCGGGGCGGGCTGCTGGGGCTTGGCGGGCTGCTGGGGCTGGGTCTGCGGTGCGCCGCCGCCCTGCCCCGCGCCCTGCCCGGCGCCCTGGCCGCTGCCCTGGCCCGCGCCCTGGCCGGTGCTCTGGCCGCCGCCCTGGGGTGCGGCGGGCGCTCCGGCGGCGCCGTGGTTGGTGGTCGTGCTGCCCGGTCCGGTGCCCTGGTCGGCGCCGATGCCGGGCAGCGCGGCCCCGGCGGCCGCCGCAGCGGGCACCACGGCGCCCTCGCCGGGCTGGGCGCCGGCCGGCTGGCCGGGCTGGCCGCCTTCACCGGGCTGGCCGGGCTGCAGCGGCTGGTCACCGGGCGGGTTGCCGGGCGCGTCGGCGCCGGGAACGTAGCCGTTGCCGCCGCCGTCGGGCTGGGAGAAGCCGGCCGGCGGCGGCCCGTCGGCACCGGGGGTGCCGGGGCCGTCCCCGCCGAAGCCCGCGATGCCCAGCGGCACTCCGACCAGCACCAGGCCGGCGATCACCGCGGCGGCCACCATCGGCTTGGGGATGCGCCGCCCGGCGCTCTCCTCCTCGGCCGCGGCGGCCGGCGCCGGGGCGGCGCTGACCCCGGGCCGGGCCTGCCCGGCCGCCTCGGCGCGCGTCGCGCCCTGCCCGGCCGTCCCCTGCCCGGGCGCACCCTGCGCGAGTGCGGGCACCGCACCGGCGGCGCCCACCGCCGCGGGAGCGCCGGCAGCGGCCGGCGTCCGGGTCTCGGCGGCCGGTGTCCGGGTCTCGGCGGCCGGCTCCGGTACCTCCCAGGCCACCGCGGGCAGCTGGATGCCACCGCCTGAGGACCCGTTGCCCTGCGCACTACGTTCCCTGCCCACCCACGCTCCCTGGCCCTCGACGACGCCCACCGGGGCCGCCTGGCGCGACCGTGCGGCCGCGCGGCGAAAACCACCCCTCCCCCAGACCGACGGACGGCGGACGGCGCCGGGTTCAGCCGGTCCGCGGGCGCCAGGCCGGCCCGGCCGGGCGCGGCGGGTTCAGCACGAAGTCCACCGCCCGCCGCACGGTCTCCGCCGACGGCCGCGCGAGCGCCCCGGTGCGCTCGCGCAGATGGGCGAGCAGAGCGGGCTCGGGCGCGAGGTCGTACTCCTCCAGGTAGTAGGCGACGGTGTCGGTCCAGATCCACTCGCCGTCGGTGCGGTAGTTCATCGGGACGGCGCCCCGACGGGAGGTGTCGAAGATGTCGTCCATCAGCATCGGCGTCACCAGCACCTCCACGCCGGACCTCAGGTACCCGAGCAGGGCGGCCCGCTGCCCGGCGTCGAGCACCAGCGGGTGGTCCGGCGCGAAGCCCGGCCCGGCCACCGGGTCGACCGTGTCGAACACCGCCGCCAGCCGGAACTCCCGCGCCCGCTCCTGCTGCTGTCCCACGTCCCGCTCCCGGTCTCCGCGGCCCCCCACCGGGGCACCCTCACCCGGTCAACGGCCCCCGGCGCGCACCGCGTTCACCCGGTGGGGCAGCCGCGGGGTCAGGCCGTGCCGGTGAGGTCGGGCCGCGGGTCCTTCTTGAACCAGAGCAGGAGGGCTTCCTGCAACTCGGTGGGGATCTTCTTCATCCACGCCAGGTGGCCCGCCTGCATCTTCTTGTGCAGCTCGGTGACGAAGTCCTCGGGCTTGCCCCGGTAGGCCACGGCGAACGCCGTGACCGCCTTGGCCGACATCGGCTTGATCCCCTGGTTGACCGCGTTGACGGCATTGGCCTCGGCCGCCAGCGCCGCTTGCGCCGCCTCGTGCGCCGCCCGTGCCGCTTGCGCCGCCGCCCGGTCCGTGAGCCTCTGGTTCCAGGCGGACTCGCCGTTCTTCGAGGGGAAGTACTTGAAGACCATCCTCTTGTTCCTCGGAACGTGTGCGCTGGTCGAGTCGAGCCCGGTCATCGTCTCCCAGCCGTAGTTGACGGTGAGTTGCGGCCCGTCCTTCTTCCACCCGGTCGGTCGGGACGACGTCGACATCTGCGACCTCACAGCGGTCGGAACCGCGTACCCCACGTAGGCGCTGACCCCCGGGAACGCTTCCTGGAAGTCCTTGACCAGGGACTTGCAGCTGTCGCACGTGCCCCGGGTGGAGAGCACGGTGAGCACGCCCTCGGGCTGGCGGGGCAGCTCGCCGCCCTGGTGCGGGGACGCCGGCTTCTCCGGCGGCTTGCCGTGCGACACCCCCCGGGCGTAGGGCACCTGGGTGAAGCCCCAGCTCTTCATCCTCTCGTAGGCCTCGTGCAGCCCCCTCACCTCGGCGTCACCGTGCTGGGTCCACACGTCGTTCACCTGCGCCCACCGCCGAGCGGCCTGGCGCGAGCGGCTTTCCGCCGGGACGTCGTGGTCCCCGCTGGGGACGGCCTCGGGCGTGCGCCAGCTCTTGTCGCCCTTGAGCTCCAGGCCCACGACGGAATAGGTCACCTTCTCGTCGATCGTGGCGAAGAGCGGGCGCAGGAGGGAGTCGTTCAGCAGCAGCCGCGCCGCCTCCGCGGAGTCGGGCTCCGGGTCGACGGCCCGCTCCTTGCCCTTGTCCTGCGCCTCCTGCGCCTTCTCCTGCGGCTTCGCCACCACGTCGGAGTCGGGCTGCGGGTCGACGGCCCGCTCCTTGCCCTTGTCCTGCGCCTCCTCCTGCGGCCTCGCCACGTCCTGCCCGTCGGGCGCCGAAGGCCTGCCCGACAGCACGCTCTCGACCCCCTCGGAGGAGTTGGTGTCGGGGGCCCTGACCTCGGGGCGAGCGGGATCGGTCGTCTTCCTACTCTTCTTCCCGAAGGCCAGCGCGCCCTCCATCCCGCGGTTCGGATCGAGGGTGCCCGGCTCGGCGACCTCGTAGCCCTCGGGGCGGTCCCGGTCCCGCTCCGGGTGGAGGGCGGCGGGCAGGTGGGCCCCGCGTTCCGCGATCACCGGCGGCCGCTCGTGCGCCGTGGGCCGGTGGACCTCCCGGAAGTGTCCGCCGGCGACGACGGCAGGCCGGCCGTCGGCCGTGAAGCCGACCTCGGAGGCGACCACCAGGTGGCCGGGGCCGTCCGTGCCGTCCATGCGCGGGGCGAAGTACACGGGGCCCGTGGCGACCAGCGCGCTGCTGCCCAGGTCGGCGAGGCCGAGTTGGCGCATCACCTCGGTGACGTACTCGACGCCGGTCTCGTTCCCGAGGTTGCAGGAGACGAACTGCAGCCGGTCGGTGCCGTTCCAGACACCGCCCCGGTGCAGCCCGGCCAGGATTCCGACGACCTGGTCCTCGCTCAGTTCCTCGCCGTCGATCACCGGCTTGCCGGTGTCGGGGTCGGTGTGCACCGCCAGGGCGAACACGCCCGGCTGCTCGGGGAACCGCGCCAGGGCGTGCCTCTCCTGTTCCGACGGCTCGCGGTTGCCGAGCCACCAGCCGTTGCCGGGGCCGCCGAACGTGTGGAGGGGCGCGCCGACTTCGCCCGCCTCCGGTATCGGGTCGGTCATGTACCAGTCCATCGGAAGGTTGAGCGTGTCGAAGGGAGCGGTCCGTGTCAGGGAGCCCTCCTCCAGCAGCGCCCTCACCTCGTGGATGTTCTCGGCCGTGTACCGGAACACCGTCGGTGCGTCGCCGTAGGCGATGTCGACACTGTTGTGCAGCTCGACCGTGAGGGCCCCGTCCTGCGCCAGTCGCACGTGCAACGTCACGCTCTGGCCGGTCAGCTTCGGGTGGGCCGGGGTGATCTCGACCGTCATCTCCCGTCCGTCCTCGGACCGCCGCTCGGTGATGCGGTGCTCGGGCCGCAGGTCCTCGGGGAAGGCCGTGCGCAGGGCGTCCTCGCCGTAGGACCAGGCGAACAGCTCGAACGCGCGCTCCATCGACATGTCGTTCGTCCAGCCCCCGATCGTCTCGACGACGTCGTCGAACGTCATGGGATCGGCGTTCGCCCGGATGACGTGGTACGGGCCGTCCTCCTCCTGTCCGGTCACCGTCAGCCGGGTCGGGCCGAGCGTCACCTCGTGCTGGGTCGTGTTGATCTCGCCCGGGTCGCCCGGGCGCATGCGGCCGCGCGGGTAGGACAGCGCCAGCATCGGATGCGACAGCGGGACCTCGATCTCGAACAGCGCGTAGCGGTCGGGGTCGGACATCCACTCCTGGACGAACTGCCGGTCGTAGGAGGTGGACGACGGCACGACCTCGGTGAAGCTCTGCTGCCCGCGCGTCTGCTCGCTCATCCGCACCGCGCGGTACAGGAGCACGGTCCCTTCGGCGTGCGGGTGCCCCTCCGGGGGCCGGAGGCCCTGCGCGTGGTCGAAGAAGCTCTGCAGGTTGTCCATCAGCTTGGCGTAGGTCACCGTGCCGTCCCGGTGGATGAGCCGGCCGTCCGAGTCGCGCAGGTTCGTGAAGGCCCCTGCGACGATCCGGCCCATGAACGTGCGCAGCTCGCTGCCGGGCTGGGCGGCGGTGAGGTGGCGCTGCGACAGTGCCGTCCCGGCGTTGGTCTGTTCCTCGGTCGGCAGGGCGAAGCGCACCGCCTGTTCGTTGCGGTGTGCCGGGTCCACCGACTCCACCAGCCGGTAGCCCTCGGGGTGGTCGTGGAAGGAGCCGTCCGGTGCCCGGTGGGCCCGGCGTTCCTCGACCTGGACCCGAACCTGACCGGAGTCGCCGTCCCGGACCGCCTGGAACTCCAGCCAGTGGTCACCGCCCACCATGACCGGGTGGCCGCTCTCGGTGAAGCCGATGTCGGAGGCGACCACCAGGTGCCCCGGGCCGTCCCCGTGCGGGGCGAGGTACACCGGGCCGGTCGCGGCCAGCGCACGGGGGCCCAGTCCCAACTCCTCCAGCCGGAGCATCACTTCGTCGACGAACTCGCGGCCCGGGCCGCGGCCCAGGTTGCAGGCGACGAACTGCACCGTGTCGGTGCCGTTCCAGATCCCGGCCCGGTGGAGTCGGGCCAGGACGCCCGCCGTCCGGTAGGCCGACAGCGTGCCGTCCGGCCCGTTCGGCCAGACCGGCAGCCCGGAGGCCTCGTCGGTGTGGACGGGCACGACGAAGACCCCGGGCTGCTGCGGGAAGTGCCCCAGCGCGTCGCGCTCGGCCTGCGGCATGTCGGCCGCGCCGATCCGCCAGCCGTTGGCGGCACCGCCGAAGGACGACAGCGGCTGCCCGATGTCCTGGGGCATGGGCGCGGTGTAGTCGAACCAGTCCCAGGGCAGGTCCAGCATCTCGAAGCTGGGGTTCTCGGTCAGCGTCCGGGAGCGCAGGCCGCCGCTGACGTCGCCGATGTTGTCGGCGTTGAAGAGCATCGGCTCGCGCGGCTCGGTGTCGTCGCTGGTGCTCCAGCGGATCGACACGGACCCGTCGTCGCCGTGATGGATCGTCACTTCGGCGAACTGTGCGGCGAGTTGCTCGTGGGAGTGCTCGATCCGGACGGTCTTCGTGCGACCGTCCGGCGACCAGGTCTCGGTGATGTGGTGGAAGTCCGTGAGATCACGCGGGTAGGCGGCGCGCAGTGACTCCGGGGTGTAGAAGTCGGTGAAGCCCCGGAAGGCGTCCGGGATCGACATGCCGCTGGACCAGTTGGCGACCTCGGTGCGGATGTCGTCCACCGTCATCGGGGCGGCGTCGACCTTGAGGACGTGGAAGCCGCTCGCGTCGTCGCGGCCGGTCACCGTGAGCCGGCTGGGGCCGAGCGTGACCTCCGACTGCGCCTCGTTCACCGGATCCGGGTCACCCTCCGCCCGGACGTGGCCGGGCGGGAACGACAGCGCGAGCATCGGGTGCTCCAACGGCACCTTGATCTCGAACAACGCGTAGTTGTCCGCCCCGCCGCCGTTGGACATCCACTCCTGGACGAACTCCCGGCTGAACGACGTGGAGGCGGGCAGCAGTTCGGTGAAGGACTCCCGCCCACGCGACTGGGCGTCCAGCTTCACCGCCCGGAACAGGCTCAAGGACCGCCCCGACTGCTCCCCCACCGGGCGCAGCGCCTGCGCGTGGTCGAGGAACCTCTGCACGTCGACCAGCAGCGACTCGTAGCGCTCCCCCTCCCGCACCTTGAGCATGCCCTCGTCGTCACGCCGGCTCGTGAACGCACCGGCCTTGATCCGCCCCATGAACTCGTGCAGGGCCTGGTTCCGGTTCGCGGCGTCGAGGTGTTGACGGGCCAGATCCACCGCGACCGGGTCGGCGGCGGGCAGCGGCGGCGCGGCGGCGGGCTGATGGAGGTCGTCGCCGTCGAGGTCCGACAGGTGGTGGCCGGCGTCCTCCTCCACGGGTGCCGCTTCGGGTTCGTGCCAGTCGTACTCGGGGCTGTACCACTCGGCGGGGAGGTCGAGGGACTCGAAGCTGGGGTTCTCGGCCAGCGTCCGGGAGCGCAGGCCGCCGCTGACGTCGCCGATGTTGTCGGCGTTGAAGAGCATCGGCTCGCGCGGCTCGGTGTCGTCGCTGGTGCTCCAGCGGATCGACACGGACCCGTCGTCGCGGTGATGGATCGTCACCTCGGCGAACTGTCCGGCGAGTTGTTCGTGGGAGTGCTCGATCCGGACGGTCTTCGTGAGGCCGTCCGGCGACCAGGTCTCGGTGATGCGGTGCTGGGGATTGAAGTCGAAGGAGTAGGCGGCGCGCAGTGACTCCGGGGTGTAGAAGTCGGTGAAGCCCCGGAAGGCGTCCGGGATCGACATGCCGCTGGACCAGTTGGCGACCTCGGTGCGGATGTCGTCCACGGTCATCGGGGCGGCGTCGACCTTGATGACGTGGAAGCCGCTCGCGTCGTCGCGGCCGGTCACCGTCAGGCGGCTGGGGCCGAGCGTGACCTCCGACTGCGCCTCGTTCACCGGATCCGGGTCACCCTCCGCCCTGGCATGGCCGGGCGGGAAGGACAGCGCGAGCATCGGGTGCTCCAACGGCACCTTGATCTCGAACAACGCGTAGTTGTCCGCCCCGCCGCCGTTGGACATCCACTCCTGGACGAACTCCCGGCTGAACGACGTGGAGGCGGGCAGCAGTTCGGTGAAGGACTCCCGCCCACGCGACTGGGCGTCCAGCTTCACCGCCCGGAACAGGCTCAAGGACCGCCCCGACCGCTCCCCCGCCGGGCGCAGCGCCTGCGCGTGGTCGAGGAACCTCTGCACGTCGACCAGCAGCGACTCGTAGCGCTCCCCCTCCCGCACCTTGAGCATGCCCTCGTCGTCACGCCGGCTCGTGAACGCACCGGCCTTGATCCGCCCCATGAACTCGCGCAGCGCCTGGTTCCGGTTCGCGGCGGAGAGATGACGCTGCGCCACGTCCACGGCGACCGGGTCGGCCGGGGCCAGCGGCGCGGCGGCGGAGTCCCGGAGGCCGCCGTCGCCGTCGCCGTCACCGGTGGTGTCGGTGGTGTCGGTGTCGTGGGGGGTCGCCTGGTTCCGGTCGTCGGGGGTGAGGCCGGTGACCTCCGGGTCGTCGACGGACCAGGGGCCCACCAGGTGCTCGTCCGGGAAGACCCCGCCCGGTGCCACCTCCTCGCGCAGTTCCCGCTCGGTCAGCGGGGAGAGGAAGCGGTAGCGGTGGTGGGTGTCGCGGTAGGTGAGGTCCGTCCCGGTGAGGTCGGGGTCCGCGCGTTCCTCGGGGGTGAGGCTCTCGGAGAACAGGCGGGAGCCGGCCATGATCTCGTGGAAGGTGTGGTCGCCCGACTCCAGCATCCAGCCGAGCAGCCCCAGCCTCAGCAGCCCGAAGTCGACCGGCCCGCCGCCCGCCCGGGTGAGTTCGTTGCGCCCCGCCGGTGTCCTGACGAGCTCCTTGACGGCCTGGAGTATCCCGAAGGCCGTGCCGGAGGTGCCGGTGGCGACCAGTCCCCCGGTGTCGTGGGCGTTCTGCTGGAACGTGGAACCGAGCTGGTAGTGGAAGGACTTGGCGCCGGGCTGCCAGCCCAGCCGGCCGTCCTTGTCCACGGCGCTGTACCACTCGCCGCGGCCCAGCGGCGGGTTGACGTCGAGGGGGTTGCGGTCGGTTTCGAGGATGGTCTTGGCCCGGCGCTCCGCGGCCTTGCGCGCGGCCTCGACCTCCCGCTCGCGCTCGTAGGCCGCGAGTTGCCGGTTCTGGAAGTCGAGGTAGTCGTCCCGGATCCGGTCGATGACGGGCCCGTACGGCTCGTCGGTGCGGAACGGCCCGAAGGGCGCCGGCTGTCCCGCCCGCTCGGCGGGCGGCGTCAGCAGTTCCCCGTAGACCTTCTTGATCTCCGTGATCAACGGGTTGACGACCTCGGCGCCGATGTCGTGGCGGTCCTTCCGTTCCCACGTCAGCTCCTCCGGTCGCGGCAGCTCCCGCTGCCGGGCGAGCCTGGCGATGTGGTGGGAGGTGTAGCCGTTGTAGAGCAGGGCCATGCGCTCGCGGAGGTTGCCGCGGTCGACGACCTCCTGCAGCATGTGCCGCTCGGTGCCGACCATGCCGGTGGTGCCGGCGCTCCTGGAGCCGAACTTGGCCCTGTCCTTGTCGCTGGTGGTCATCGTCCAGGCGAGGTCCACGACCTTCTTGACCTCGCGCTGGACGTCCTCGCGCTGGAGCAGGTGGGTGGCGAGGCGCCGCTCGTAGGCCTCGGCCTCCTGGAGGTAGCGGATGCGCCTGAGGTCCTCGGGCGCGGCGGGCGGGGCGGATTCCAGGGCCTTGCTCGTCGGGACCGGATCCGGGGTGCGGGCGGGGCCGGGCACGTCCTGGCCGCGCGGGTGCCGGGCCGCCTTGTCCTGGTGGGCCTTGATCAGGTAGCCGTCGTACTCCGGGACGAAGTCCTCGGTCCGGTAGTGGTTCCAGAGCGAGTCGCCCTCCTTCACCTTCACGCCGCCGAGCCGCAGACCGCTCGACTTGTCCGAGGGGCGCGGCCCGGCCTGGAGCGGGCCGTCGAAGAAGCGGGGGTGGAACTTGAACTGGGTCCCGTCGGTGAGGAAGTCGTACTTCGCCAGCGTCTTGGCGACCTCCTTCTCCGTCCAGTTCTGGGTGATGTTCTCCACCTTCAGGCCCGTCGCCTTGCGGGAGAGGACGAACTCCATGACCACCGGAAGGTTGGAGAGGCTGTCGCTGTAGGCGGCGGCGTGCCCGAAGTCGTGGCCGGTGTAGAGGCCGGGCCCCAGCTGGGACCAGCCCTCCTTGTTCTTGACCGCGCCGATCTTCCCCTGGAGCAGGTATCCGCGCAGCGTCACGGCGTCCGTCACCCGGAAGACCGGCTGCCCGGGCTCCAGGCTGACGACGGTCATGTCCGGCTTGACGCGCCCGGTCAGTTCCTGCGCCACCTCGCGGTCGACGGTGCCGCCGGTGCGCACCACCGGCTGCCGCTCGTCGCGGCGCAGCTCCGAGTAGTGCGCGGCCAGGCCCTGTCCGGGGTCGCGGTAGACGTGGACCTCGCGGCCCTGGGCGCCCTCGTTGAACGCGGTGCGGCCGTTGCCCTCGTGGATCACGAGGTGGAGGTTGAGGGCGTGGGCGATGATGGCCGGCGCCTGGTCGTAGAAGGACGTGTTCCACAGGGAGCGGTTGCGCAGCCCCATGTCGTACAGGTCGCTCATCCGCAGGTTCCCGAGGTCGCCGGCGGACAGCGTCGTCGGCTGCTCGTCCCCGGGGTTGCGGTACACCTGCCAGGTCCGGTCGCGTTCGTGCTGCTCCAGCCGGTCCTGGGGGCGCTGGCCGGTGGAGTCGGCGTTGTGGCGCAGTTGGGCGCCGGCGTCGCTGCGGAACCACTGCGACGCCAGTTCGCGCAGTGCGTGGACGGTGAGGTCGGGGTGTTCCCAGCCCTGGAGCGCGCGGGCGCCGGCGAGAACGGCGTGCAGCAGGCAGTCGCCGTCGCCCGGCACGTCGACGACGTGGTACAGCCGGCCGTCGTCGAGGACGTTCACCCGTGCCTCGTGCACCGGGGCCGGCGTGCTCGGCGGGGTCGTGTCGGGGCTGCGGGAGGCGTGGTTCGTGGCGGCGGAAGGGAGCGGAGGGCCGACGGCGGTGCTCTGCTGCCGGTGCTCCGGCCCCGGGGTCTGGGCCGTGCTCTCCTGGTGGGTGAGGTACTGGCCGTGGGTCAGGTCGCGCAGGACCGGGCCCGAGCGCAGGACGTCCTCGATGCGCTGGAGGTGGCGGGGCAGGACGGTGAAGTCGTCGCGGTGGGCGGAGGTGCCCATGACGCCGTTCTCGCCGGCCCAGCGGTCGCGGCGGCGCAGCGCGAAGGCGTCACCGGGTGCGGCGGCCGGTTCGACGTATTCGTCGGGCAGGCCGAGGAAGTGCAGCAGTTCGTGCAGGAGCACGCCGGGGGCGCTGTCCTCGTGCCAGTGGAGCTGGTCGCTGCGTCCGGTGCCGGGCAGGACGGTGACGCTCTGGTGCGCGCCGGCGGCGTTCGGGGCGCTCTCCAGGCGCAGGTGGACCTGGTCGCCGCCGGGCAGGCGGTGGCGTTCGTTGAACCGGTCGGCGACGACGGCGCGGGCGCGCTCGATCACGCGGGTGGCGGCGGCCTGGGAGAGGGGGCGGCCGGCCGGTCCCTCGAGGTGCAGGTTCAGGGTGAACTCGGTGACCCAGTGGCCGGGTCGGGCTTCGAAGCGCCGCACGTCGTAGGTGATCGTGGTGTCGGCGCCGTGCAGGTCGCCGAGGCTGCGTTCGGCTCGGGGCAGGCCGCCGGGGCGGCGCTCGCGGTTCTCGTACTGCTCGCGCACCCGGGGGCCGGCGATGGCGCCCGGGTTGTCCTGGCCGCGCACGCGGGGGTCGAAGCGGACGGTGTCCATGCGGGCGGACGGGGCGAGGGCGCGGATGTCGGCCCAGGCGGCGGCGGGCAGCAGCGGGCGCGGTTGCGCGGACGGTAGGTCCGTGGGCGCCACGGCGGGCGGCTGGGCGGGGGGTGCGGCGGCGGGCGTCCTGGGGGCGGTGTCCGGGGCCGTGTCCGGGTCGGTGTCGGTGGGGCGGGTGAGCGGGCCCGACGGGGTGTCGGGGGCGGGCTTCTCCCCGGGGGCGGGGGTCGGCTCGGGCACGGGCTCGTGGGCGGGCTCGTTCTCGGGCTGGTTCGAGGGCTCGTGGGCGGGCGCGTTCCCGGGGTCGGGGCGGCGGCCGAAGACGTTCTCGTGGGTGGCCTCGTGGCCGCGCCAGTGCTCGCCGTCGAGGTCCTCGGGCGCCCAGTGGTCCCGGTAGGCGTCGAAGAAGTCGTCGCCGTACTCGGTCTTGAGCCTGCGGATCTGCTCTTCCGGGACGCGGCGCTGCTCGGCGAGGCGGTCGTAGCCGGCGCCGGCGCGTTCGCGGGCGGGCAGGACGGCGCGTTCGAAGGCGACGTGCTCCGCCAGGCCCTCGGTCAGCCGCTCGCGCTCGCCGCGCCAGCGCGCCAGCTGTTCGGGCAGGTCGGCGCGGTGGTCCGCGCCCGGGTCGCGCAGCAGGGAGCGGAAGGTCTCCTCGAAGGCGGCGCGCACGCGCTCGGTGTAGCCCTCGCGCACCCGGCGGGCGGCGTCGGTGGCGGGCGGTTCGGCGCGGTCGGCGCTGGTGCCGCGCACCGGGCCCAGGGCCAGCTCGACGGAGGCGGCCGCGTCGCGCTCGTGGCCGGTGGCGCTCCCGGGGCCGCCCAGGTCGTGCGGCACGTGGGTACGGGCGCTGTCCTCGGCGGCGCGCAGCGCCTCCTCCCGGGCGCCGTGCAGGGCCAGCAGGCGGTTGGCCGCCGTCCGGGAGGTGAGCGCGTCCAGCTCCGTCCTGAGGTGGGCCGGGTCGCGGTCGGCGGCGGTGTGCTCGGTGACCAGGTGGTCGGTGCGGCGGGCGAGGTCGGCGCGGGCGGCGGCCACCGCGCGCGGGGACGGGCCGTCGGCCAGGCCGAGCTCGCGCAGCGCCTCGGGGCCGAACTGGTCGGCGGCGGTGTCCTTCCACGCCGCGGCCGCGTCGTCCACCGCGTCGACGCAGCGCTTGAGCACGGCCTCGCGCACCGCCTGGACGGTGAAGTCGTGGGAGAGCCCGGCCCGGTGGCGTTCCAGGGCCCGCTGGAAGTCCGCTTCCAGTCGGGCCCGGCCCTGGCGGGTCGGGTCGACGGGGGCGAGGTCCTCGCCGCCCTCCTCCTCGATCCGCGGGGAGGGGCCCTCGTCGCCGTCGTGCCGCTCCGCCAGGCGCTCGCGCAGGGTCTCGGCCAGCTGGTCGCGGGCCTGCGGCGACAGCCGGAGGTCCCCGGTCGGGCCGGCCGCCTCCAGCAGGGCGCGGTCGCCGTCGGAGAGCTCGCCGGCCGACCAGCGCTCGTGGGCGTCCTCGACCACCCGGTCGACCTGCTCGAGTGCCCGGGCCCGGGCCTGACGCACGTCCAGGTCCCGGCCGGCCTCGCGCAGGCGGCGCTCCAGGGCCCGGGCGGCCAGGGCGTTGCGCTCGGGGGTGAGGTCGGTGCGGGCGGTGAACAGCTGGGCGACGTCCTGCTCGGCGTCGGCCCGGAACTTCTGCGAGGCCTCGCGGCGGATCTCGGCCAGGGTGTGGTCGCCGGAGCGCTCGGGGCCCAGGCCGCGCTCGGCCAGCAGGCGGTCGAAGCGGCCGAGGGCGAAGGTGAGCGCGAGTTCGCGGGCGCCGGCCAGCTCCAGGCGGTCCGCGGCGCCGTCCAGGATCTCCTCCCGCTCGTGCGGGCGCGCCTCGACGGCCTCCCGCATGGACTCCGCGGCCCGGTGCCACACCGGCGAATCGGGCGTCACCAGGGCGCGCAGTTCCCGGGGCAGGCGGCCGGCGCCTTCGGTCAGCCGGTCCTCGATCGCGCGGCGGTCCGCCTCCTGCCGCTCGGCGGCGGCCAGCCGGGCGTCGTGGTCCTCGGCGAGGGAGTGCTGCTTGTCCCGCCAGGCGGCGCGCCGTTCGTCACCGGCGGGCGCCTTGGCGTGCTCGGGGGCGTCGACCTGGTGGTAGAGGTGGCCGGAGGCGGTGGAGGAGGGCGGGGTGCCGGGGGTGTGGGGGTCGGGGGTGCGCGGGTCGGGGCCCGGGCCGTCGGGCTTCGGGTCGCGCGGCGGGGCGGCGGGCGGCGGGACCTGCGGGTCGGGGGCCGGGCCCTGCGACGTCCTCGGGTCGGGACGGTTCGGGTCGGGACGGTTCGGGTCGGGACGGTTCGGGTCGGGGCGGTTGGGGCCGGTGTGGTCGGGGGTGGCCGGGGCGGCGCCGTCGCCGGGGCCGCCGGCGCTGGTGCGGATCGGCGGTGGCGGCGGCGGTGAGGCGGCCGGGCTGCGGTGGGAGCCGCGCTCCTGCGGCGGGGTGTCGTTGCCGGGGCCGCCGACGCGCGGGGTCGTGGACTCGTGCGGGGGCGCTTCGCCGTGCTCGTCGACGACGGTGGTGCGGCGCGACGGGTCCGGCCTGGTCGGCGCCTGCGGTTGGGGCTGGGGCTGGGGCTGGGGCTGGGGCTTGACGGCGCCGTCCTGGCCGTTGGCGTCGGCGGAGGCCGTCGCGGTGCTGCCGCGCCCGCCGGCGTTGACCGGCTTGGCACCGTCGTCGGCGTTCCTGGTGCCGCCGCCGGTGGTCGTGGTGGTGGTCGTGCTGGTGGTCGTGGTGGTGTTCTCCGCGCCGCCGTCGGTCTTCCTGGGCACGGGCGGCGCAACGGCGCCGTCCCGGCCGCCCGGGCCGCCCGGGCCGCCCGGCGGGGCCGACGGCTTGGGCGGGCCGGCGGCCACGGTCCGCTCGTCGCCGCGGGATCGGGTCTCGACGGGCCTCGCCGGGGCCTTGGGGTCCCAGCCGCCGTCGACGGAGGAGTGGAAGCTGCTCCTGCCCTCGGGGTCGGCGAGGACGCCGTCGCCGTTGTCCTCCCGGTGGTGGCTGCCGGAGCCCAGCAGGGTGGAGCCGGACAGCGAGCCGGTGCCCTCGGTCCTGATCGAGGCGCCGCCGGACGTGAGCGGGGCGCCGTCGCCCCCGGACAGCCGCGTGCCGCCGATCTGGTCGATGTGGCCGGGCCGGGGCACCGGGAAGGGCGCCGCGTGGCCGCCCATGTTGCTGATCACCGACAGGAAGGTCATCGGGTGGGTCGGGCCGTAGAACCCGCCGTTCTCGTCGGTGATCCGCGAGCTCTCCAGGCCTCGGACGAAGTCCGCGTAGCGCAGGGTCAGCGGCGAGGCGAGGCCCATGATCATGTGCCGCATGCCGGCCATCATGAAGCCGCCGACGAAGCTCATCCCGCCGGCCGACCACTCGCCGTTGTAGATCGTGTTGTAGATGCCCTCGGTGAGGTACTGGTTGATGCCCGACTCGAACTGGCTTCCCAGCAGCGCCCCGAGGTGGAACATCTTGTTCATCTTGTTGACGCCGCCGGCGAGTTCGGGCATCTTCTCGGCCAGCAGCTTGAGTTCCGGCGTCAGGGCGACCATGCCGCCGTCCTTGGCAATGTTCTCCAGCGCCTCCTTGAGCGCGCTCTGGCTGCTCTCCTTGGCCACCGTCTTGAGTGAGTGCTGGACGAACTGCCTGCCGACCTGCTCGCCCATCTCCCGGGCGAGTCGGGCACCGGCTTCCTTGCCGACCTCCTTGCTGAACTGCGCGCCGAGCTCCTTCTCGAAGAGCTCGCCGAGCTGGCGCACGAACTTCTCGCCCATCGCGGCGCCCACCTTGCGCCCGCCCTTGAAGCCCTTGGCCAGGTACTGGGCGTTCTCCTTGAGGAGGTTGGTGATGCCCCTGGCGAACCGCTCGGCGGCCTCGTCGCCGAGCAGCTTGCCGAGGCCGGCGCCCGCCTCCTTGCCCGCGCCCTTGAGGGCGCCCGCCGCGGCGCCCTCCCCGAGGTCCTTGGCCGCTCCCTTGAGCGCGCCGCCCGCCGCGCCGCCGGCCAGGTCCTTGCCGACTCCGCCGGTCAGGCCCTTGATGACGTCCTTGAGCGCGCTCTCCACGAACAGCTTGCTCAGCCGCGGGCCGAGCAGCCTGCCCAGGCCCATGCCCAGCAGGCTCAGCGGGCCGCCGATGGCGCCGCTGATCGCGCCGAAGATCGCCGCCTGCTTGGTGAGGTCCTTGTCCCACTCGTGGCGGTCGCCGTGCTCGAACTGGATGCCCTGGATGATCGCGTCCAGCATCAGACCGCCGACGATGCCGCCGAAGGTGTGCATGATGATCAGCTGGAGGAGCTTCTTGAGGAGCCCCAGCAGGACCTGCTTCGTGAACAGGATCTTGAGGTTCAGCGCCGCCATCGAGGCGCCGCCGGTGAAGACGGACCAGGCGATGGCGATGGCGATCTCGACGACCAGCTGGACCAGCTGGCCGATCGCCATCCACTTGGTGTACTCGACGGTGTTGGCGACCTTGCCCGCCAGTTCGGCCAGCTGGGTGCAGAGTTCACCGGCCTTGCGCAGCGGGTCGTTGGCCTGGTCCGTGTTGACGAAGCGCCCCCACTCCTTGCGGAACGCCTGCGCGGCCTCGCCCTCCAGCCGCTTGTCGCAGCTCTGCACCGCGTCGAGGATGTACCCGCTCAGCGTCGGCAGGTCGTCGGCCAGCGCCTGGTAGTCGTCCCGGACGTCGCGCAGCAGTCCCTCGTCGGACTCCGGCCAGGGCATGCCGCTGATGATGTGGAAGAACTGCGCCAGGCCCGGGGAGACGTGGATCGAGGAGTGGGACACGGCGCGGGCCTCCGGGGGCGGGGCTGACGGTACGGGCGGTGCGGGGGCGTGCGGGCGGGCCCGCGGGCGCAGGGGCCTCTACGCGGGCGGGCTCTACGCGGGCGGGGCGGGCGCGGGCGGGCTCACGCCAGGCCCACGTTGTGCTCGTCGGTGGCGTCGAAGAGGTCGGCGGTGTCCTGGCCGTGCCGGGACATCGCCTTGAGCTTGTTGCGGATCTGGGTCGTCAGCCCGTAGAGGTCCGAGGTCGGCTTGTCGATCTTCTCGTGGTACTGCTTGCCGATGTCGTCGCCGCCGCCGGCCTTGACGTTCTTCTTGTTGATGTCCTCCATCTCCTTGTTGATCTTCTCGACCAGGGCGGCCACGTCGTCGAAGTTGGTGAACGCCTGCTTGAGGCCCTCGTCCTTGCGCAGGGTCCTAGCCATTGAACTCCTCCTGCTTGCGGGACTTGGCGCCGCGGTCGGCGCCGGGTCGCATCGCGGTGAGCGGGGCGAGCAGCGCGTCCAGGTCCAGGCCAGCGCCGGCCTGGAAGAAGTCCTCCTCGTCCCCGCGCTCGCCGGTGAAGTTCATCCGCAGTGCCTCGCCGACGCCCTCGAAGCCGCGCATCTCGGCGGTGAGCTGCTCGCCCATGCGGGCCTTGGCCTCGTTGAAGACGTCCTTGAGCACGGCGCTCAACTCGGCCGGGGCCATGGACTGGTAGGCGGTGGTGTGGAAGGTGAGCGCGAGCAGTTCGCCCTGGGGGCCGACCTTCGCGGTGACCATCCGGTCCTTGCTGGTCGCGGCGGCGGTCATCGCCTGCATCCGGCGGGTGGACTCGGCCAGCTTCTCCTGCTGTTCCGCCAACGAGGCGATGGCCTGGTTGAGTTGGTCCTCGAAGGAGTACGACATGTCTTTCCCGTTCCTTGTTCGTCGATGGGCCCGCGCGCCGCTCGGCGCCCGGTCCGCCGGCCGGTTCAGCGGCCGATCACGCCGCTGACCGCGCCGGTGTCGGTGCCCCACACCTCTTCGTCCTCCGCCAGCCAGGTGGTGCGCTGACGCTCCTTCTCCCCCTGGCCGCCGCCCAGGCCGCCGCCGCCCATCGGTCCCATCGGCATCCCGCCGCCGCTGGTCGACATCGAGCGGCCCCGCATCGCGGCCTCCTCGGCGGACATCGCGGAGGCCTTCTGCAGGGCCGCCTTCTCGGCGGCGGCGGCCTCGGCCGCGGCGGCGGCCGCCGCCTTGCCGCCCGGGGCCAGCCCGCCGCTGTTCTCGACGGCCCGCGCGCTCAGCCCGCCGCCGGAGCTGACCAGCTTGGGCAGCTGGCCGCCGCCGGGCATCAGGCCGCCCCCGCCGAGGCCGCCCGTTCCCCCGCCGCCCGGCAGGCCCGGGTAGGCCAGCGGCCCGCCGACCCCCGACTGCGGGCCGTGGTCGTCGAAGGAACCGCCCAGGTCCAGCTTCCAGTCGGAGCCGGTGGCCGGCAGCCGGGTGCCGCCGCCCGAACCGATCCCGCCGCCTGCGCCGCCTCCCCCACTGCCACCGCTGCCGCCGCCGCCCATGATCGCGTCGATGGCGTGCTGGCGGTCGGTGTAGCGCTGGGAGATGTCGGAGACCGGGCGGCCGGTGGAGTCCAGCAGGGTGCCGTCCGCGGCGATCGAGCCGCCCTTGGACAGCACCACCGGATTGCCGTCGCGGTCCAGGACCTCCTTGTCGTCGGGTCCGATGACCGTCCCGTCCTCGCGGACCCTGGAGCCCTTGGGCACCTTGGCGTTGGTCCCGTAGATGCCGCCGCCGGTGCCCGGCGGCACGTCCGAGCCCGGCGGGACGACGACGGGCTTGCCGTCCTTGCCGATCACCTTCTGGCCGTTGGCGTCGTAGACCTGGCCGTCCTTGCCGATGTAGCCGCCCGGGGGCAGCAGCACCGGCTTCTTGTCGGCGCCCAGGACCGGCTTGTGGTCCTTGTCGAGGATGGGCGTGCCGGCGCCGTCGCCGAGGCCGGAGCCGCCCCCGCCGGGGCCGATGACGGGCGGTGGCGGCGGGGGCAGGTGGGTCTTGGAGCCGCCGCCCTTGCCGTCGCCGCCCGCACCGCCACCCGCGCCGCCACCCGCGCCGCCGCCGAGGTCGAACTTGCCGCCGCCGCCCTTTCCGTCACCCCCGCCGCCGGCGCCGCCGCCCAGGTCGATGTTGCCGTCCTTGCCGTTGCCGTCCTTGCCGTTGCCGTCCTTGCCGTCCCCGGCCCCGGGGGGCGCGCCGGTGGGCAGGTCCAGGGTCGCGTTGCGGTAGCCGAAGCCGAAGTCGGCGTCCAGCCGGTTGAAGGCGTCCTGCAGGACGAGCATCGGGTCGCCGACCTTGCGCAGGATCACCGCGGCCGAGTTGGGGTCCTCCATCTGGAAGGCGTAGGACCGGTCGTCGAGGTACTTCTTGACGTTGGCCAGCCAGATGGCCTTCGCCTTGATCTCCAACTGGTCGTAGAAGCCCTGTTCCCGGGGGTCGCCGAGGGGGGTGCTGATCGAGCTGATGGCGTGGGCGGTGGAGTCGAGTTGCGGGACGACGCCCACCAGGGCCGACGACAGGGCCTCGTAGATGGCGTGCGAGGGCCACAGCTTCCCGCTGTCCCACCAGCGTTGGTGGACGGTGTGGAGCTGGCTGACGGTGGCGGGGAGCAGGTCGGCCACCGCCCTGAGGTCGGCCTCGTAGGGGCTGTTCTCCAGTTGGACGCGGACGGTCTCCAGTTCCAGCGCGTACTGCTTGAGCAGCACCTTGAACTCCCCGGCCGCGTCGCCCTGCCAGCTGCTGTCCGGTCCGTTGACCAGCTCGGCCCAGTGCTGCACCCGCGGGTGCCAGAGGTTCAGCCAGGCCCGTACCTGGGAGATGCCGTCCGCCGCGTACCGCAGGCTCTCGGGTTTGACCGTGTCGTTGCCGGGGCCGCCCGGCCCCAGCGGCGCGAAGATCCCCTCGTGCTGGTGGATGAACTGGGAGAGCGGCTTGTCCGCGTCGTTGCCCCAGTCCGTGTAGTTGACGCTCACCGTGATCCGGATGCTGTGCGCGAACGTGTCGTGCATGTAGTTCCACGCCCACCAGACGTCGGGGTTGCCCATCCCCGAGACCGCGCCCTTGTCCGTCGTGCCGTTGTAGAACTTGTTGGTGTCGAAGACCAGCTTGTCGATCGGGCGCAGCCAGGGCTTGTCCTTGGAGGGTCCCGCGACCTGGTCCCTGGTGACGATCTTGGAGCTGCGCTGGGCCTCGGAGGCGAAGAAGCCGAGGACGCTCTCCCAAGTCAGATCGGCCATGGGGGTTCGTTTCTCCAAAGGGGGGGGGTGTGGGGCGGTCGGGCCGGGGGCGGGGCGGTTGCTAGGAGGGGGTGCTGGGTTTGGGGGCGGTGGCGGCCGAGACCTTGGTGAGGATCGCCATCATGTCGGCGGCGGTCATGGCCTCCTCGTGGGCGGCCTCCATGAGGGTCAGCGCGAGCCGGATCCTGAGCTGGCCCTCGGTCATCTGGGTGCCCATGGTCTTGAGGTCGGTGGAGATTCCCGCGGCCAGGCTCTTGAAGTCGGTCTGGATCTTGGTCGCGATGGACAGCGCCGCCTCCGAGCCGTGCCCGAGCAGCAGGGTGGAGTAGTCGCCGCCGCCCTCGCCGGCGAAGGACAGCATCGCCCGGTAGCCGGGGTTGCCCGCCAGGTCCTTGAGGAAGGCGCCGAGTTCGGTGTCCGCGAAGTACTGGAGGTCGTCGTGCTTGACGCTGAGGGTGTGGTTGTAGTCGGGCCCGGTGGGCGTGGCCATCAGCCGATGCCCCCGGCGGCGCGCCGGTCGGCGTCGCGCAGCAGGCCGTGCATGGTGCGCAGGGCCTCGACGCCGGCGGCGATCTCGGTGTTCATGTCGGCGTTGTTGGCGGACAGCACCGCGTTGAAGGCGTCGGCGGCCTGGGCGAGGCTGCCGCTGAGGTGCTCCTGGTTGTTCTTGATGGCCGTCATGCAGTTGGTCATGGCCTCGGCCATGGCCCTACTGGCCTGCTCCATGTCGTCGGCGGCCTGGTCGATGTTGGCGTGGTTGAGCAGGATGTTCGCCATCGGGGGTCCTCGCTGTGGGTCGTGGTGACGGTGGTGGTGGGGGTGGTGGTGAGGGTGGGTGGAGGGGCGGGTCGGGCGGGTGGGGTCAGGGGTTGAGGCCCTTGAAGACGGTGTCGGAGTGCCCGCCCCAGCTGCCGCCGACGCCGGCGGCCTCGTCGTGGGCGTTGCTGACCTGGCGGTGTCCGGCGGCGAAGGCCTCCTGGAAGGTTCGGTAGGCGCTCTGCAGGCTCGCGTACTTGCCCTCCCAGGCGTTGAGGTTGTCCGTGTACTTCGAGCTGCACGCGGCCTGGAAGTGCTGCTGGACCTCGTTGTTGATGTCGTGGATGCGCGCGGCGGCCCGCATCATCGCCTCGATCTGCTCCTCCAGGGTGGCGTGGGTGCCCTGGACGGCGTGGTCGTTCACCCTCAGGTTCACGGTGGTTCCTTCCCTCGGCCCGGTCTCGGATTTCCGGGTTCACAACAGGTCAACGGGGGTGTGGAGAGCGTTGGTTCACCGGGCGCAGGCCGGGCCCGGCAGGGGGGCGGCGGGGGCGGCGGTGGGTGGGGGCGTGGGGGCGGTGAGGGCGGCGGGGTCGAGGCTGGGGCCGGTGGGCAGCAGGGCCAGCAGGGCTGCGGGCACGCCGGCGGGGGCGGTGTCGCCGTAGCCGAGCTGTTTGGCGACGGCCGGTGAGGCGAGCGGGTACTTGGCGCCGTTGTCGGTGACCAGGTAGAGGGTGGTGCCGGTGCCGGCGGTGGACAGGGCCCGTACCAGGGCGCCGCCGCCGGGGCGCACGGTGATGGTGTCGGCGGGGGTGCAGGCGGCCGTGAGACCGGGCTGGGCGGTGGGGGCGGGGCCCTGGACGGCGGTGTCGTCGACGAGGGTCAGCGTGGTGGTGGGGGTGGGGTCGCCGGGGCGCAGTTCGCCGCACAGGTCGCGGCCCTGGGGGGCGGTGAGGAGTTCGGGGACGGTGGCGGGCAGGGCGGCGGCCGGGCCGGGGGCGGCGGGTGCGGTGTGGGCGGCGAGGTCGGCGGCGCCGATGGCGGTGGGGGTGGCGGGGTTGCCCTGGTAGGCGCTCTGCTGGGTGCGGGGGTCGGCGAGGAGCAGGCGCAGGGCCAGTTCGGTGAGCGGGGTGAGTCCGGTGGGGGTGAGCAGGTAGGGGTCGCCGGCGGGGCCGGTGAAGAGCTGTCCGACGCGGGTGGGGTGGGTGGCGAGGTCCGGGCCGGGGGTGCCGCGCTGGTCGAGGTCGGGGGCGGCGAGGTCGGGGCCGGCGGGCAGGGCGTCGAGGAAGGCCTGGGTGACGGGTTGGGGGGTGACGGCGGCCTGGCCGAGGGCCTGGCGGGCGCCGTTGCGGGTGTCCAGGCGCAGTCGGCGCCCGTGCCACAGGAGGTACTGGGTGGCGTCGGGGGCGGCGGCCAGGAGGGCCTGGCGGTCGGTGAGGGCGGTGCCGTGGGTGGTGGGGTCGATGGCCAGGGCCAGGCGGGGGCGGCGGGTGCCGGAGGGGTCGGGCTGCCAGCTCGCGCAGGCGAGCCAGGGGGCGGTGGCCAGGCGTTCGGGTCGGGGCAGGCCGTCGGGGGCGCCGAGGATGCCCAGGGGGGTGCCGCGCGGGGTGTCGGCCAGGGAGTGGACGCTGACCTGGTCGACGGTGAGCTGGTCGCCGGCGAGCAGGCGGGCGGTGGCCTCGTTGAGCACGGGGTGGAGGGTGCCGTCGAGGTAGAGGTAGCGGGCGCCGCTCTCCTTGACCAGGACGAGGGTGCCGGGTTTCTTCCAGCCGGTGGCGCCGCCGGGGACGAGGACGCCGTAGACGGCGGCGATCAGGGCGGCGAGGGCGGCGACGAGCAGGCCGGTGGCGATGCCGCGGGAGGTGCGCCCGGTGGGGACGTCGGGGGCGTCGGGTTCGCCGCGGAGCATGCCGGTGGCGAGGCGGCCCATCACGAACAGGTGGGCCTGCACCTGGTCGCGCTTCGACTGCATGGTGGTGGTTCTCCTCGGGGGCGGGGCTCGGCGGGTAGGGCGGGGTTTGGCGGGGTTCGGCGGGGTTCGGCGGGTAGGGCGGGTGGTTCGGGGTCAGCCGGCGAGGGCGCGCAGTGCCTGGAAGGTGCCGGCGGTGGCGAGGGCGAGCGGGAGGACGGCGACGGCGGCGAGGGTGTGCAGGAGGTCGGCGGCGCGGCCCCAGTAGGGCAGCAGGCGCCGGCCGGGGAGGGTCCAGGAGGCGGCGGCGAGCAGGGCGGCGGTGGCCAGCAGCGCGGCGAGCAGGGCGGTGCGGGCGGCGGGGGTCAGGTCGGTGGCCAGGCGGGCGGTGAGCAGGGCGGGGCCCCAGAGGGCGGGGACGAGGACGGCCAGGCGCTGGGGGACGGAGCCGATGCCGCGGGCGTGCAGCGCGAGGAGCAGGGACAGCGTGCAGGTCAGGGCGGTGGGGGCCCAGCCGTCCTGGCGGGTGAGGGTGGTCAGGGCCAGGGTGAGGACGGGGGCGAGGGCGAGGTGGAAGGCCGTCAGGAAGCCGTCGGCGACGGTGCTGCGGGAGCGGACGGTGGCGGCGGGGACGGCTTCGATGCCTTCCTGGAGTTCCTCGGCGTTGCGGGGCAGGGCGGGCAGGCGCAGTCCGGACAGGCGGAAGCACAGGCCGGGCAGGAAGGCGGCGGTGGCGACGGGGGCGACGGCCAGGGCGGCGGCGGTGGCGGGTGTGGTGAGTCCGGCCAGCAGCAGGGCGCCGGCGGCGGTGACGTGCAGGGCGAACAGGACCAGGCCCAGGAAGAGCGGGGCGGCGCAGCCGACGGCGGCCATGGCCAGGACGGCGGCTCCGGCGCCGGCGCAGCCTCCGGCGAGCAGGCGGGCGCCGGTGGCGGAGGGTGCGGTGGCGGAGGCGAGGAGGGCGCCGGCCAGGGCGAGGTAGGGCACGGCGGTGGCGCCCAGGGCGGTGCCGGCGCCGGCGTCGCCGACGGCGCGGGAGGCGCTGAGGGCGCCCAGGAGCAGGAACAGGGCGGTGACGGCGGCGGCGCCGGCGCGCAGGTGGGGCGGGCCGGGCAGCAGGAGCAGGGCCAGGCCGCCGGTCAGGGCGGTGACGGCCAGGGTGAGGGCGGTGTGGTGGGTGAGGGCGGGGCGCCAGGTGTCGGGGCGTTCGCGCATGCCGGTGGCGAGGCCGTCGGGGAGGTCGTCGTAGTGGACTTCGGGCAGTGGGTCGCGGCGGGGGCGCAGGTGGAGGTCCTCGCCGTCGCGCAGGCCGAGGGCGTCGGCGCCCAGTTCCTCGTCCAGGGGGGCGTGGCCCAGGCGTTGGAGGATCCAGCCGTCGTGTTCGGTGCCCTGTTCGTCGAGGTCGTCGCCGGCGTGGTCGAGGACGGCGGGCAGCAGGTCGGCGAGGGGGACGTCGGCGGGGACGACGAGGTCGAACACCGCGTCGGGTGCGTGGAACCTCAGTCGGCACAGTCCGGTGGCCGTGGTTCCGGTGGTGCTCCCGTTCAAGGTTCTCCTCGTGCTCGCGTGCGGCGGTCGCCGTGCCGTGCGCAGGGCTGTCTCCCTTCCGGGGGACGGGCCGGGGCGGGTGCGGGGTTCAATCCGGGCCGGACGGGACGGACGCGCGGGCGGGCCGGGCGGGCACGCGGGCGGGCCGGGCGCGCGGGCGGGCCTGGCGGACGCGCGGGCGCGCGGGCGGGCGGGCCGGGCGGGCCCGCGCGTGAGGGGCCCCGGGTGCGGGGCTGAACCCGGCGGGGGGTGTTGTCCGTGGCCCCAGGAGGACGGCCTCCCGCGCGGCGGGCACTTCGCGGCCGTCCCCGCCGGTGCGAGGAGCGCTTTCGTTGAGTGTGGTAGTGGTCGAGCGTGCGCCGCGGCGCCCCGGGCCGGCGATGCCCGACGGCGAGATCCAGTTGCAGGAGCCGCCGGTCCTGCCGCAGTCGCAGAGCGGCATGTCGAGCATGATCACGATGGCGCCGATGGCGCTGAGCTCGCTGTCGATGGTGTTCGTGTTCCTGCGCCCGGGTGAGGGCGGCGGGATCATGACGTACGTCGCGATGGGCATGATGGGCCTGTCGGCGGTGGGCATGCTGGTGACGTCGCTGCTGCGCGGTTCCAGCGACCGCAAGCGGGAGCTTCGCGCCGAGCGGCGCGACTACCTGCGCTACCTGGCGCAGATGCGCCGTCAGGTGCGCGGGCACATCGCGCGCCAGCAGGAGGCGCTGGCCTGGCGGCACCCGGCGCCGGGCTCGCTGGCCTCGCTGGTGCGCACCTCGCGGCTGTGGGAGCGGCGCAGCTCGCACCCGGACTTCGGGGACGTGCGGGTCGGGGTGGGGCACCAGCGGCTGGCGGTGCGGCTGGCGCCGCTGGCGACCAAGCCGGTGGAGGACCTGGAGCCGTTGTGCGCGCACGCGCTGCGCCGGTTCATCCACGCCTACGGCACGGTCGCGGACCAGCCGATCGCGGTGTACGTGCGCGGGTACGCCCAGGTGCTGGTGCGCGCGGACGACCGGGAGGCGGCGCGGGCGCTGGCGCGGGCGATGCTGGCGCAGCTGGCGCTGTTCCACGCGCCGCAGGAGCTGCGGATCGCGGTGGTGTGCGAGGCGGGGCGGCGGGCGCGGTGGGAGTGGACGAAGTGGCTGCCGCACGCGCTGCACCCGCAGGACGTCGACGCGCTGGGGCCGGTGCGGCTGATGGCGGGGTCGGTGGCGGAGCTGGAGCAGGTGCTGGGGGCGGAGTTCGCGGGGCGCGGGCCGTGGGAGCCCGAGGCGCAGCCGGGCCGGGACGAGCCGTTCACGGTGGTGGTGCTGGACGGTGTGCCGGTGGGTGCGGGCAGTCGGGCGGCCGGGGCGGGGTGGCGCAACGCGGTGCTGCTGGACCTGGGTGCGGCGCTGGAGTGGAAGCCGTTGCGGCACCGGTTGCGGCTGCGGATCGAGGGGGGCCGGCTGGCGATGGTCGGCGCGGACCGCAACCACCGGGACGAGGAGAGCGATCTGGGGCGGGCGGACGCGTTGTCGCTGCCCGCGGCGCGGCGGCTGGCGTCGCTGATGGCGCCGTACCGGATCGGGGACAAGGCGGAGGGCGGGGAGCCGCTCGCCGGGGACTTCGACCTGGCGTCGCTGCTGGGCGTGCGTGACCTGCACGGGCACGACGTGGCGGCGGGCTGGGCGCGCGGCGTCGCCGACCGGCTGCGGGTGCCGCTGGGGATCGCCGCCGACGGCACGCCGGTGGAGCTGGACATCAAGGAGTCGGCGCAGGGCGGCATGGGGCCGCACGGGATGCTGATCGGGGCGACCGGGTCGGGCAAGTCGGAGCTGCTGCGCACGCTGGTGCTGGCGCTGGCGCTGACGCACTCCTCCGAGGTGCTGAACTTCGTGCTGGTGGACTTCAAGGGCGGGGCGACGTTCCTGGGTCTGGAGCGGCTGCCGCACACCTCGGCGGTGATCACCAACCTGGCCGACGAGGCGGCGCTGGTGGACCGGATGCGCGACGCCCTGCACGGGGAGCTGGTGCGCCGTCAGGAGCTGCTGCGGGCGGCGGGCAACTACAGTTCGCTGCTGGACTACGAGCGGGCGCGGGCCGGCGGGGCGGCCCTGGAGCCGCTGGCGACGCTGTTCGTGGTGGTCGACGAGTTCTCCGAACTGCTGGCCGCGCACCGGGACTTCATGGACCTGTTCATCATGATCGGGCGGCTGGGGCGCTCCCTGGGGGTGCACCTGCTGCTGGCCTCGCAGCGTCTGGACGAGGGGCGGATGCACGCCCTGGAGTCGCACCTGTCCTACCGGATCGGTCTGCGGACCTTCTCGGCGATGGAGAGCCGGGGCGTGCTGGGCGTCCCGGACGCCTACCACCTGCCCTCGCAGCCGGGCAACGGGTTCCTGCGCAGTGACATCGCCACGCTGACCCGGTTCAAGGCCGCGTACGTCTCCGGCCCCTACCGGGCGCCGCGTCCGGTGGCGGCGCGGCGCCGGGCCGCGGCGGGGCAGGTCGCGGTGTACGGCACGCGGTACGTGGCGCCGCGTCAGCCCGTCGTCGTGCCGGAGGAGGCGCAGGAGGAGGTGCGGGAGCAGGAGGCGGCGTCCGGCCTGAGCCTGCTGGAGATCGCGGCGCGGAAGCTGGTGGACGCCGGTCCGCCGGCCCACCCGGTGTGGCTGGCGCCGCTGGGGGTGCCGGCGACCCTGGACCAGCTGCTGGCGCCGCTGGCGCCGGTGGCCGGGTGCGGGCTGACCGCCGAGGACGACCCGGGCCGCGGCGCGCTGCGGGTGCCGGTGGGCGTGGTCGACAAGCCCTTCCAGCAGGTGCGCGACCTGCTGGTGGCGGACCTGTCGGGAGCGGGTGGCCACGTGGGGGTGGCGGGCGGGCCGCAGAGCGGCAAGTCCACCCTGCTGCGCACCCTGGTGGCGGCGCTGGCGCTCACCCACACCCCGCGCGAGGTGCAGTTCTACTGCCTGGACTTCGGCGGTGGCACGCTCTCCTCGCTGCGCGGCCTGCCGCACGTGGGCGCGGTGACCGGGCGCCACGACCCGGAGCGGGTGGTGCGCACGGTCGCGGAGGTCAACGCCATCCTGGCCCGGCGCGAGCAGAGCTTCGCCGAGTTGGGCATCGACTCGGTGGCCGCCTTCCGGCGCGCCCTGGCCCTGGGGGCACTGCCCGGGGAGAGCCACGGTGACGTGTTCCTGGTCGTCGACGGCTGGAACACGGTGCGTCAGGAGTTCCCCGATCTGGCGCCGGCCCTGACCCTGATCGCCCAGCGCGGCCTGAACTACGGCATCCACCTGGTCGTGGGCACCACCCGGTGGGGCGAGGTCAGCGGTGCGCTGCGCGACCTGCTGGGCACCCGGTTCGAGCTGCGGCTGGGCGACCCGGTCGACTCCGCGATCGGCATGCGCGTCGCGGCCACCGTGCCCAAGATCCCCGGGCGCGGGCTCACCGGTGAGGAACTGCACTTCCTCACCGCGCTGCCCCGCCTGGACGGCCACGGCGGCACCGAGGATTTGGGCGAGGGCGTCGCCGACCTGGTCGACGCCGTCGCCGAGCACTGGAGCGGCCCGCGCGCGCCCGAGGTACGGATGCTGCCGCTGCGCCTGCCGGCCGCCGCGCTGCCCGCCCCCCAGGGGCGGCTGCGGGTGCCGCTGGGTCTGCGGGACGTCTCGATGGACACCCTGTGGCACGACTTCGAGGAGTCGCCGCACCTGGTCGTCGTCGGTGACAGCGAGGCCGGCAAGACCAACCTGCTCACCCTGGTGGCCGCCGGTATCACCCGCGCCTACCGGCCCGACGAGGCGCGGATCATGCTGGTCGACTACCGGCGGGTCCTCCAGGGCGCGGTACCGCCGGAGTACCGGCTCGGCCACGCCGTCGCCGTGGACGTGCTGCGCCAGATCGTGGACGGCGCGGCCCGGGCGATGGCCAACCGGCTGCCCGGGGCGGACATCGCCCCCGAGCGGCTGCGGCTGCGGGACTGGTGGGAGGGCCCCGAACTGTTCATCCTGGTCGATGACTACGAACTGGTCTCCGGCTCCCCCGGCGGCATGCAGGCCCACCCGTTCGCGCCGCTGCTGGAGTACCTGGCGCAAGGCGCCGAACTGGGCCTGCACCTGATCGTGGCCCGCAGCGCCAACGGCGTCGGACGGGCCTCCTCCGACCAGCTGCTGCGCAAGCTCGAAGAGGTCAACACCCCGGCGCTGCTGCTGTCCTGCCCGCCCAGCGAGGGCTTCCTGTTCGGCAACACCAAGCCGCGGGCGCTGCCCCCGGGCCGGGCCCTGCACATCACCCGACGCCGGACCGTGCAGGTGCAGACCGCGCTCGTCGACGACGAGGGCGGCCCGCAGGGCGGCGACGGGAACGACGGGAACGACGGGAACGGCGGCGCGGACGGCATCGCCGGGAACGACGGGAACGGCGGCGG
>NZ_JBVIWC010000034.1:67340-73576 GCF_055594965.1 Kitasatospora sp. NPDC040550
ACGGGAACGGCGCACAGGGCGGCGACGGGAACGGCGGGAACGGCGGCGCCGGGAACGGCGGCGGGAACGGCGCACAGGGCGGCGACGGGAACGGCGGGAACGGCGGCGCCGGGAACGGCGGCGGGAACGGCGCACAGGGCGGCGACGGGAACGGCGGGCACGGCGGCGCCGGGAACGGCGGCGGGGACGGGGAGTCGCAGCGGTGAGCACCATCGATCAGGCCTTCGGGGCGCGGCGCTGGCTGACCCGCCGGCGCACCGACGCCGACAGCGCGGCGGCGCCCGCGACCCCGACCCCGCCCCCGGCCGCGGCCGCGCTGCACGAGGTGGGGGCGCACTTCGTCATCGCGCCCGGCACCGGGGCGGCGGCGCTGCCCGCCGCGCTCACCGACGCGCTGGCCGCGCTGGAGGCCGTGCCCGGCACCGTGACGGTGCTGGCCGCGGCCCCCGACGCCCAGCCCGTCCTGCTCGGCCGCCTCGACGACCTGGCCCGCACCGCCGCCGAACGCCACGCCGCCACCCTGGTCCTGGCCGCCTCCGCCCTCGCGGCACCACCCGCCTCCGGGCGCAGGCCCGCGCAACGGATCGCCGAGCTCGCCGCCACCAGCATCGTGGCCCCGGACGGACTCGTCACCCTGCGCCCCGACGGCACCCTCCTGAGCACCGGCACGACCGACACCGAACCGTCCTCCTGGTGGCTGTTCACCCCGGACGGACGCACCCGCCGACTCGGACCCGTGTGGCCCCTGCCCCGAACAGACACGGACACGGGCCCGGCACACGAGCGCGCGGACACGGGCACGGCACACACGGGCGCGGGCACCGGCAGCACCCGCACCGGCACCGGCACGACGGCGGCCGTAACGGTCGCCACCGCCACCGTGGCCGCCACCGTGGCGGCCACGGCGACGGCACCCGCGACGACCACGGCGGAAGCGTCCGGCGCGCACGTCCGCACCCCGCAACCCCTCGAAGCGGACCCCACCCCCCTGCCCACCGCACCGGCCCTACCGGCGGCGGGCCCGGCGCCCGCCCCCGAGACCCCCGCCGAACCCGCGGCCCGACAGGCGGCGCCACCGGCCGCCGCACCGAACCCCGCTCCCCTTCCCCCCAACCCGGTCGGAGCGAGCGGCCCGGCACCCCGGGCCGAGGCACCGGCCGAGGCACCGGCCGAGGCACCGGCCGAGGCACCGGCCGAGGCACCGGCCGTGGCCGGGCCCGCGGGGGGCACGGTCGAGGCGCTGACGACCGCGCTGGCGCACGGCTTCTGGTTCCCCGGCGCGACCGTCCCGGCCACCGTGCCGGAGCCCCTGCTGGGGGCCGCCTCGGCGCCCGGCACCCCGGTGCTGGTGGTCGGCCGCCCGCACGCGCCGTTGCCGCCGGCCGCCGACGTCGCCGCGATCGCCACCGCCATCGCCCCCGCCGTCGCCGCTGCCCGGCCCGGCCCGTCCGGCGCGCCTCCCACCGGTCTGCTGATCAGCGCGCCCTGGGCCGACACCTCGCAGCTCGTCGCCCTGGCCGGGGCGCTCGCGACGGCCCTGGGCCACGACGTGCGGGCCGCCGTCGGCCTGCCGACACGGACCGCGAGCGGCTGGTCCGCCCGCGTCCTGGGCGCCGACGGGGCCCCGGCCTGGGAACCGTGGCTGACCGAGCTGACCGCCTGCCACGCGCTGGGACGTGTGATCGCCTCCGCGTGGCGCCCCCTGCCCGCGGCCTTCGCCGACTGCGGCCCGGCACTCCATCAGGCCCCGGTCGCGGGCTGGCGCCTGGAGGCCGTCCCGGCCGGACTGTGGCTGCGGCCCGATCAGGTACCGGAGGACCGCGGCCCCCGGCTGCTCGCCCCGGACCCGGCCCGGCCGACGCTGATCGCGGGCTCGGCCGACCGGCCGGCGCCCGCCGAGGTCCTCGCCGTCCTGGAGGACCTGGTGTCCGCCCTCACCGAACCGGGCGCCCCCGCCCCGCGACTGCTCCTACCCGCCACCCCCGCCATCCGGCGAACCCACCCGACCGGCCCCGCCGCCCCCACCCTGCACACCCCGCCCGAACTCCCCACCCCCGCCACGACGGCGACCATCACCACCCAGAGCACCACCGTCCCCACCACCCCCGCCACGGCCCCCGAACCGCACACCCCGCCCGAACTCCCCACCCCCGCCACGACGGCGACCGTCACCACCCAGAGCACCACCCCCACCACCCCCGAACCGCACACCCCGCCCGAACTCCCCACCCCCGCCACGGCGGAGAGCCCCGGCGAGCCCTCCGCCGCGTCGGAGAGCGCCACCGTCCCCACCACCCCCGCCACGACCCCCGAACCGCACACCCCGCCCGAACTCCCCACCCCCGCCACGGCGGAGAGCCCCGGCGAGGCCCCCGCCGCGTCGGAGAGCACCACCGTCCCCACCACCCCCGCCACGGCCCCCGAACCGCACACCCCGCCCGAACTCCCCACCCCCGCCACGGCGGAGAGCCCCGGCGAGGCCTCCGCCGCGTCGGAGAGCGCCACCGTCCCCGACTCCCCCGGTTCCACCGCCACGCCCCGCCTCCTCGTCCCGACCGCCGCCGGCACGACCGCCGCCGGCCGGGTGTCCACGGCCGCCGAGCGGGCCGCTTTCCGGGCCCTGCTGGGTTCGGACTTCCACCGCTACGCCGGCCGCGCCGAGCAGGCCGCGCTGCGGATGCCGGCGCTGCGCGCGCAGGCCCGCGACGACCTGCGGGACGATCTCGCCGCGGTCTACCTGCACCACGCCGACACCGGAATCCCGGTGCACCGCGCCGAGTTGGTCGAGGCCGCCCGCCGGCCCGACCGCGGCGCCGGGCCGCTGGCCCCGTACCTGGCCTGTCTGGGGTCCGGGCTGCGGCGCCTGCCCAACCACCGGGGCGCGGTGCTGCTGGGCGCCGAGGCGGGTGAGGAGGTGCTGGCGCAGTACGCGCGCGGCGCGCTGCTGGTGGAACCCGCGCCCGTGGTGGGGACCGCGGAGGCGCAGGTGGTGCCGGGCACGGACGTGGAGTTCCTGGTGTGGTCCGCCACCGGCCGCCGCACGTCGGTGATCGCCGAGGAGGGGGATCCCGAGGTGGTGTTCCCGCCCGGCACGCGTTTCCTGGTACTGGACGTCCTGCCCGGCGGCGAGGACCGCCCGGCCCGGGTACTGCTGCGGGAGGCCGGCCAGGCGCCCGCTCCGGCGGGGGCCGGGGACGAGCAGGACCGTTCCCGCCTGCTGGCCTGGCAGGCCCGCCGCGACCAGCTGCCGCCCGAACGCCTGCGGGCCCCGGCCCGTCCGCACCGGCTGCGCCTGACCCCCGGCGTCCCGACCGGCCAGGGCGCCTGCCCTGGCGGGGCCGGGTCCACCGGCCCGCGTAACCTCGCCTCATGACGGATCACGAGCGGTACGCCCTGTACCGGGAGGAAGCCAAGCTCCTGGCGGCGATCGGGGAACAGGTCCACGCCCAGGTCGGCCGTGTCACGGTGCGGTTGCCCGCGGCGCTGGCCCGGGCCGCGATGGAGGCCTGGGAACGCGACGACGAGGGCGAGCTCGGCGAGGAGACCCGCGAGGAGAGCGAACTGAGGTACCAGGCAGGCGACTTGGCGCTGATCGGCCTGGCCCTCACCGAGGACGGCCGCTGGGAGGGCGGGGAAGCCGTCGTCGACCTGCACGTCGCCTCCGCGGGAGCGGCCTTCGCCGCGTACATCGAGGCGGTGGGGCCGGCGTTCCAGCAGACCGGCCCCGCCTACCCGCCGACCCCGTAGCCCGACCCCGACACCCGACACCCGACACCCGACACCCGACACCCGGCCCGAACCGCACCCCGGACACCCGGGGCCCGACACCCGACACCCAGGGCCCGGCCCGGGGCCCGTAGCACCTCCCGGCGCCCGGGGCGCGGCGGCGCGCCCCTGTCGGATGTCAGGGACCGCCGGCGGGCGCGCGTTCCTAGGCTGACGAGCACTGGCCCCCGCCCGGGACGCGGGGGCCGCCGCACCAGCGAGGGAGAACCCCATGCGAAGGATCACCCGTGCCCTGGCCGCCGTCGGGATCGCGGCCGCCGCGCTGACCGCCGTGGGCACCGGCGGCGCCGGCGCCGCCGTCACCGGCGACTGGGCGGGCTGCCCGTCCGGCGCCGTGTGCCTCTACCCGCAGGACCAGAACCCGGCCTCCTCCCCCAGCGCCGTGTACTGGAGCTACGGCGCCCACAACCTCAGCGGCCAGTACGGCAACCACTGGGTGCTGAACAACCAGACCGGCGGCGCCCACGCCCACCTGTGCCGGGGCTACGGCGGCGCGGACTGCGTGTACGACATCCCGGCCCAGAACGGCGTCTACTACGACCTGGGCCCGATCAACTCCCTCACCCTCGACCGCCCCTGACCATCCGCCACCTACCGGCCCGGGGTGCCCGCCGCGTCGGGGGTACGGCGGGCACCCCACCCCACCGCCCCGCGCCGGGCACGCCCGACGCGCCCGACGCGGGGCGAAACCGGCCCCGAAGCGGCCCGGACGGGCCGCTCCGAGGCCGGCGACGTGCGCGGGCACGACCGACTCCCGCCGCTCGGCGGCCCGCCAGAGGACCCGGCGGCACTCGGCAGCGACCCGGCCACCGGTGGCCGTCCCGCCGAGGACCGGGCAGAAGCAGCCGCCGCAGGCCGGGCGGGCGAGCCGGACGGGTGAGTACGGCAGGTCCTCGACGAAGACGGCACCGAGTTCACCGACTCCGGGCACAGGACGCACGAGCCAGGGGGGTGTGGCCGGGGACCTGTCCGAGCAGAAGGCCGACGCTCTGGCGCGGATGCCGCGCCAGAGCGTCGGCCTGTCCGGCGGCCTGTCCGGCGGCCTGTCCGGCGGCCAGGATGGGGGCGACGCCGGCCGACGGCGCCGGCCCGGTCCCGCTCCGCCCACTGGACGGGGCCCACGCCGGCAGTCGGTGCGGGCGGGGTGGGCGGGGCGGGCGGGGTCGACGAAGGCGAGGCCGTCGGCGGGCCGGTGATGAACGGCGCCGGGACAGGCCGGCCCCCACCGCCCCTCCCGACCACGGGCGTTGCGGCCGACGCGGTCGGCGCGCAGGTGGATGCCGACGACGGCGTCGACGTCCTTGGGGCGGACGCCGGCCCCGGCGAGCAGGCCGAGGCAGCGACCCCCGCGGCGGTGGAACACCGGGATGCCAGGGCGTTCACGATCGTCACCGACGCCGGTGTCCGCCCAGGACGGTACGCCCGCCGAAGCGCACCACCCTGGTCCGCGGGTCGCCAAGGCGGGAGCCGTCGACGGGGTCGTAGAGGCCGGCGCCCGCGCGGCGCCGGGCGGCGCCGGTGAGAGCGGGCACGATCCGGGCGGCCAGGGCGAAGGGGCCCCCGCCACTCCAGGACCCGGACGATCCGCGCGTCCCCCGGATGTCGATCCGCTCCACGACCCGGCCCTCCCGTCGCGTCAGATACCCACCGCCTGCCGCCTGCCGCCCGCTGCCTGTTGCCTGTTGCCTGCCGGTCGCCGGTCGACGCCACGGAGCCCGGGGTGAGCGGCTCAATGCCCCCTCGGCCCGCCCGGATACGCGACCGGCTCACCGACCGGCCGGTTCACCGTCCCGGGCCGTCATGGACCTGGTCGGTGATGCGAGCGCCACGGTGCGGACGGGCCGCCCCTCCCGCGGGCGGCCCGGGGCGGCGAGGCGCCGGGGGGTGCGGATCCCGGGGCCCGCGGGGGGCGGGGTCGCACGTGGCGCCGTCCGGCTCGTACCGACCGCCGGCCGAGGACGGCGAGCCGCCGCCCGGAGCGGGGAACCCGGCGCCACTGCCGCACGACAGCGCGCACGCCCCACCCACCAAGGGAATTGACACATGATCAGGCCACGGCGCCGCCCGTACTGAACGCCGCCCCGGCGCCCCCGCCCCGGCCGGCGAAGCAGGGCCCGGACACGGACCGGGGGCGAGGACCCCGCCGGGAGCGGCGCCGAGCCGCCGCGCGGCACGTACCGGCCCGACCCCGGCCCGGGCCATCCACCGATGCGCGAACCACCGGCCGCGCTCCACCCGCCCGCCCACGGACGCCGACCGTCCCCAACCACGGTCGGCCATCGACCCGTCGGACACCGAACCGGCCACCGAGCGGCCCCACCGCCCGCCGGCGGCACCGGCCCTGACGGACCCGCCGCCGGTCCACCAGGTGCGGGCCCGCACCACCCGGCCCAGGGGAGGGAGGCGGGTAGCGGGGGGGGGCACAGTGGGACGAAGCAGGGTAAAGAGGG
>NZ_JBVIWC010000034.1:73586-81029 GCF_055594965.1 Kitasatospora sp. NPDC040550
TTAAGAAGCGATCTCGTCTTTCCTGTTGCGCGTATTCAACTCCGCACCCTCCCCCTGCCCACTACGTGTGAACCCGCACCACCCGGCCCGGTGCCCGGCGCCGGGCACCGGGGCGCGGCGCCGGCCGCCGCGCGCGGGCAACCGGCGCGGGCGCGGGGCCCCGAGGGCGGCGGCCGGACGCGCGGGCGTCCGGCGGGCCACCCCCGCCCGCCACCCCACCGCGCCGACGGACCGCGCCGACGGCCTACCCGGCCCGACGGCGCACCCGGCCCGACGGCTCACCTGGCCCGACGGCGTACCCGGCCCGGTGGCGGATGACCCGGGCGGCGGCCCTGCCGCGCCGGGACCCGGACCCGCCGGCGGCGGTGGCCCGCGCGGTCGGCCACGGCCACCCGTACCCGCTCCTCCCCGCCTTCGTCCCCGCCCCGCGCCCGCGCCTTCGTCCCCGCCCCGCGTCCGCGAGTTCGGCACCGCCCCGGGCCATTACCGCGCGGCGGCCGTGGTGGCAAGCGAACACGCCGGTGAAGCCGGAAGCGTTCACGAAGATAACGAATAGCAGGCGGTCGCTCGGAGTCTGGTTTTACTTCTTGACGCCATGTACGCGGTCAGGGTTGACTCCCCCCACCCCGCCGCACCGCCGCGGCGCCCCAGGGAGAGGCACCCGTATGAACGCCGTACTGCGTCGCGTACTCGTCCCGACCGTCGGCCTCGCGCTGGCGCTGTCCATGACCGCCGCCTGCGGCAAGGCCGGCGGCGACAAGAAGGACTCCGCCGCCTCCGGCGACACCACCTCCATAGGCCTGCTGCTGCCCGAGAACGCCTCCTCCGTGCGCTACGAGTCCTTCGACCGCCCCTTCATCGAGGCCAAGGTCAAGTCCCTGTGCGCGCAGTGCAAGGTGCTCTACAACAACGCCGAGGGCAGCGCCGCCAAGCAGAAGCAGCAGTTCGACACCCTCCTCACCCAGGGCGTCAAGGTGATCATCCTGGACGCCTACAACGCCAAGTCCACCCAGGGCTGGGTGCAGGAGGCCGCCGCCAAGGGCGTCAAGGTCCTCGCCTACGACCGCCTGGCCACCGGCCCGGTCTCCGCCTACGTCTCCTTCGACAACGAGAAGGTCGGCGAACTCCAGGGCCAGGCCCTGCTGGACGCGCTGGGCCCCCAGGCCCCCGACGCGAACATCGTCATGATCAACGGCGACGAGGCCGACCCCAACGCCGCCCAGTTCAAGACCGGCGCCCACAAGGTCCTCGACACCAGGATCAAGAAGGTCGTCTACGAGCAGTCCGGGCAGTGGGACCCCACCGTCGCCGGACAGAAGATCGCCGCCGCCGTCACCGAACTCGGCAAGAACGGCTTCCAGGGCGTCTACTCCGCCAACGACGGCATGGCCGGCGCCATCATCACCCAGCTCCAGGGCTCCGGCATCAAGGTCCCCGTCGGCGGCCAGGACGCCGGCCTCGACGCCATCCAGCGCATCGTCAACGGCGACCAGGCCTACACCATCTACAAGGCCTACAAGCCGCTCGCCGACAACGCCGCCGAACTGGCCGTCGACCTCCTCCAGGGCAAGAACGTCACCTCCGTCGCCTCCGGCACCGCCGACAGCGCCACCGACAAGAACATCCCCGCCAAGCTCCTGGACGCCAAGATCGTCACCAAGGCCAACATCGCCCAGACCGTGATCGCCGACGGCCTCTACAAGGCCTCCGACATCTGCACCGCCGACTACGCCGCCGCCTGCGCCGGCGCCGGCCTCAAGTAACCCCCACCCGCACACCCCACCCCCCTCCCCAGGACATCCAGGATGGTTCATGTGACAGGCGCGCCCGTCCTCCAGCTGCGCTCGGTCTCCAAGCGCTTCGGCGCCGTCCAGGCCCTCACCGACGTCGACCTCGACGTCCACCCCGGCGAGGTCCTCGCCCTCGTCGGCGACAACGGCGCCGGCAAGTCCACCCTCGTCAAGACCATCGCCGGCGTCCACCCCGTGGACAAGGGCACCCTCACCTGGCACGGCGGGGCCGTACACCTGACCCGCCCCCAGGACGCCACCGCCCTCGGCATCGCCACCGTCTACCAGGACCTCGCCCTGTGCGACAACCTCGACGTCATCGCCAACCTCTTCCTCGGCCGCGAACAGCGCCGCCACACCCTGCTCGACGAGGTCGCCATGGAACAGCGGGCCCGTGAACTGCTGGACACCCTCGCCATCCGCATCCCCGACGTGCGCGCCCCCGTCGCCGCCCTGTCCGGCGGACAACGCCAGGTCGTCGCCATCGCCCGCGCCCTGGTCGGCGAACCCTCCCTGGTCCTGCTGGACGAACCCACCGCCGCACTCGGCGTCGAACAGACCGCCCAGGTCCTGGACCTGGTGGAACGCCTCCGCGAACGCGGCCTGGCCGTGATCCTGATCAGCCACAACATGGCCGACGTCCGGGCCGTCGCCGACACCGTCGCCGTACTGCGCCTGGGCCGCAACAACGGCCTGTTCCCCGTCACCACCACCACCCAGGAACAGATCATCGCCGCGATCACCGGCGCCCACGACAACGCCCACACCCGCCGCCGGGCCCGACGCGCCGAGGAAGAGGACGCCGCATGACCACCCCCGCCACCAACCCCCACCCCACCGGCGAGCCCCGCCCCGGCGAGCCCCGCCCCGACGACCCGCGCACCGACGACCCGCGCACCGGCGAGCCGGACACCACCGAGCCCCACGCCGGCGAGCCCCGCCCCGGCGAGCCCCGCCCCGGCGAGCCGCGCGCCGGCGAGCCGCGCGCCGGCGACCCGCGCCTGCACGGACCCGCCACGACCTGGGCCGGACGCGCCGACGCCGTCCGCCGGCGCCTGGCCTCCGGCGAACTGGGCGCCCTGCCCGTCGTCGTCGGACTCCTCGTCATCGCGATCGTCTTCCAGACCGTCACCCACCACTTCCTCCAGGCCGACAACCTCACCAACATCACCCGCTTCATCGCCGGCCCCGGCCTCATCGCGGTGGGCGTCGTCTTCGTCCTCGTCCTCGGCGAGATCGACCTCTCACTGGGCTCCGTCGCCGGCGCCACCTCCGCGATCGCCGCCGTCCTCGCGGTCCGCCAGGGCTGGCCCGAATGGCTGGCCATCGTCACCGCCCTCGGCGCGGCCTGCGCCATGGGCGTGCTGCACGGACTGCTGTTCGCCCGCGTCGGCGTGCCCGCCTTCGTCGTCACCCTGGCCGGCATGCTCGCCTGGAGCGGCCTGCAGGAATGGGTCCTGGGCGACGGCGGCACCGTCAACAACCGCCACGACGGCATCATCGCCGGCCTCGACTCCACCTTCCTCGGCGACGGCGACATCGCCTACGCCTGGGCCCTGGCCCTCCTCGCCCCCGCCCTCTACCTCCTCACCCAACTACGCACCGCCCACCGCCGCCGCACCGCCGGCCTCAGCGCCCGCCCCCCCGCCGACACCGCCCTACGCACCGGCGCGCTCGCCGTCCCCGGCCTGGCCACCGCCTACACCCTCAACCAGGACCGCGGACTACCCCTGTCCCTGGTCGTCCTGCTCACCACCGTCATCGCCACCGACTTCGTCCTGCGCCGCACCCGCTACGGCCGCCAGATCTTCGCCGTGGGCGGCAACGTCGAAGCCGCCCGACGCGCCGGCATCAACATCACCCGCACACGCGTCACCGTGTTCCTCCTCTCCGCACTCCTGGCCGGCCTCGGCGGCCTCTTCTACGCCTCCCAACAAGGCTCCGCCGACAAACAACTCGGCACCGGCAACGTCCTCATGATGGCCATCGCCGCCGCCGTCATCGGCGGCACCAGCCTCTTCGGCGGCCGCGGCAACGCCTGGTCCGCACTCCTGGGCATCCTCGTCATCCAATCCATCACCACCGGCCTCGACATGATCCACGCCGCCCAAGCCATCCAATACATGATCACCGGCGCCGTCCTCCTCGCCGCCGTCACCCTCGACTCCATCACCCGCCACACCCGCACCACCAACCACCACTAACACCCCCCACCCCGCCACCCCCACACGACCACAGAACGGCGGGACGGCGGGACAGCGGGACAGCGGGACGGCAGGACGGCGGGGCCCCCACACCCCGGCCAAGACCCCCACCACACACCGGAAACCGCCACACCCAACTCCCCGCGCACCCCCACCACCCCACCAAGGCAACGCGGCCCCGCCCTGCCACCACCCGAACACCCCCCACCCGCACAGAAACCCCGCGGAGCCGACTCCCGCTGCGCCCCCACCCCACCGAGACGGAACACCCCCCGCACCCCCCGGCCGAAACCCACACCACACACAGGAAGCCGACCGGCCCGACTCCCCCCTGCCCCCACCCCACCCCGCCGGAACGGCACGCCTTCGACACCCCCGGCCGAAGCCCCGCACCACACACAGAAACTCCGCGGGCCCGACTTCCCGCGCACCCCACCACCCCACCCCACCAAGGCAGCGCGGCCCGCCCTGCCACCACCCGAACACCCCCCACCCGCACAGAAACTCCGCGGAGCCGACTCCCGACGCGCCCCCACCCCCCACCGAGACGGCACCCCCGGGCCGAAACCCACACCACACACAGGAAGCCGACCGGGCCGAAACCCCGTGCCCCCACCACCGCCCAACCACTCCCCCAAACCCCAACCACCCCACCCCATCGAGCAACGCGACCCCGCCCCCGGGCCGAAACCCGCACCACACCGGAAACCGGCACGCCCGACTCCCGATGCGCCCCCACCGGGACGGCACCCCCGCACCCCCGGGCCGAAGCCAGCACCACGCACCGGAAGCCGGCACGCCCGACTCCCTGTGCGCCCCCACCACCCCACCCGGCCGGGACGGCACCCCCGCACCCCCGGGCCGAAACCCGCACCGCGCACAGAAAGTCGGCCGGCCCGACTTCCCCTGCCCACTGGCAGGGTGCTCGGGCCGAGCGGGCACGGCGGCGGGTCCAATGCGAGGGAACGCAGACGGTCCCGGGCACACCTGTCCGACCCGGTGCAGCGCGGCGGCGGAACGCGGTGACGACCAGGCCCGTCCCCACCCCGGTACCGCGCCACCTTCGCCTCGACCCCCACCCACTCCACCAGCAACAGAACGGGACACGGTCCGGCCACCGCCGCGACCAGCTCCCCGACCCGGTGAAGACCCGCCCGGGGAACGCGCTCCAGCCACCCGGGATCCAACCCCACTACCCGCCCCCGGGTTCGAGGTCACCCCGGGCACCACACCGGTGACCCGCGCCGCTCCCACCCGCCACCGAGCAGGTAGAACACCACCGACCCGCGCTCGGCCCTACCCGCCCCGTTCACCTCGACGAAGTGCCGCGGCTCGCACGCGATCGCGAACCACTCAAGAAGTTCCATGCCCCGGGCTCCCGTCTCCCCCGGGCCGGCCGAAGGCTCCAGCCCCGGAACACTCCCCCGAGCCACCACACCGCACCGCCCGACACTCACCTGGAGTGGACGGCCGCCCCGAACTCGAAGACACCCCGCCCACGCGGAGTACGTCACCACAACGGGCCCCCGGCACAGCCCATCCCTCCCCCGAAGACGTCGGCGCCGGTGACGGTCGGGTCGAAGGCCGACGGCCTGGCCCCCGTGGCCGCCCCGGCGTGAGCGGTGAGCCCGTCGGCCCGCGGGGACGCGAACCACCGTGCGGTGCCGCGCCCACGCAGACGGCCGCGGATAGCACGGGAGCAGTGGGCCCGGTCGGCCCCGAGACCGTTGGCCCGCGGGGACGGGAACCACCGTGCGGTGCCGCGCCCGCGCAGACGGCCGCGGATGGCACGGGAGAAGTGGGCCCGGTCGGCCCCCGAGACGAAGGACACCGCCATGGACACGGCGACGCCAGGGCGGGCGACGTGGAAGAGGACACGGCACCCGACACAGGCCCGACGGAACTCCAACACCAAGCCGGTGCGGCCCCGGCGGCCGTCACACAACCTCATGCCCGGGTCCGCGACCGCCAACGCCACCCCGCTCAACGGCCACGCCCGCCCACCAACGACCACCGACGACCACCGACGACCACGGCGGCAACGATCCCCACACCCACCCCCCGCGACACCGAAACCTCGAACTCCCGCTTGACGTCCAGACCGTAGGCCACACGCACATCCCCCGCGAGCAACACCAGCTCCCGCGTCCCCACCCGCTCGACCGCGCTCAGGAAGCATCCACAGGCAGCCCGGCAGCCCGGCAGCCCGGCAGCCGTCCCAGGCATCCACGGAGAGCGCGAAGCACCCCGCGGCGGTGTTCCCCCGGCGGAAGAAGACAACCCACCGGGGCACCACCATCCAAGCCACCCGGAAGCAACACACGCCCCCGCCCGGGCCACGGACGACCCGAACGCGCAAGAAGACCGGCCACACCACCGGGTCGAGCCGGAAGACCAGGCCCACACCACGGCAACGAGCCAGGGGACAAGCCAAAAGATCGGATCCACACCACGAGAGCGAGCACCGGACAAGCGGGGGGAGCGAGCACCGGACAAGCGGGGGGGCGAGCACCGGACAAGCGGGGGGGCGAGCCGGGAGATCGGATCCACACCACGGAGGCGAGCGGGGGTGGTCGAGCGGGGGGGGTGCGTCAGATCTTCCCGGAGAAGGTGTCGCACTGGGTCATGTCCCCGCCACGGTAACCGGTGGTGAACCAGGCCTTGCGCTGAGCGGAGGAACCATGCGTCCACGCCTCCGGGTTGATCCTGCCGGTAGCCTGCTTCTGGATCCGGTCATCGCCGACGGCCGCCGCCGCGTCCAGACCCTGGGCGATGTCCTGGTCGGTCAGAACCGAGATCAACGCACGCCCCGTCGAGGCCTGCGCCGTCGTGGTGGCATGATGCGCCCACACCCCCGCATAACAGTCGGCCTGCAACTCCAGACGCACCGACGCACTGTCCACCCCCTGACGATCACCGCCCACCTTCTGCATCGTGCCCAGCAGGTTCTGCAGATGGTGACCGTACTCATGGGCGACGACATAGGACTCGGCGAACGGCCCGCCCTTGGCACCGAAACGGGTGGACAACTCATCGAAGAAACCAAGATCGAAGTAGGCCATCCGATCACCCGGACAGTAGAACGGACCAACCGCCGAAGTCGCCGCACCACACGCCGTGGAGACCCGACCGGTGAACAACACCGTCTGAGCCGGCCGGTAGACGACCCCGCCACGACGCGGCAACTCCACACTCCAGAACTCCTGCAGACTGTTGGTCACCGCGGTGATCCGACAGTCCTGACGCTTGTTAGCGTCCACACCCTTCTTACACGACTGACGCACCTCACTCTCACCACGCACCCCGGTCACAGAGGAACCACCACCGCCACCACCGGACAGGCCCAACAACTGAGGATCGACACCGAGAACAACCGCGAACAACACCACGACCAACCCCACCACCCCACCACCGACAACGACCTTCCCACCCGGAATGCCACGCCGATC
>NZ_JBVIWC010000035.1:0-79683 GCF_055594965.1 Kitasatospora sp. NPDC040550
GGGGTGGGGGGCGGGGTGGGGGAGGGGCGTCGCCCCCCCCCCCCCCCCCCCAACCCCCCCCCCCCCCCCCCCCCCCCCCCCCCCCCCCCCCCCCCCCCCCCCCGCCACTGGAGCAATGAGCCTTCGGTTCAGGGCAGTTGGGCCAGGGGGGATCAGGAGAGCATGTTGATCCGGTACTGCATGATCCGGTAGTTCGTCAGGTCGTACCACTGGCTGACGACGATGTGGAAGTTGCCGAAGGTCGAGCCGGGGATGACGAAGCCGCCGTACGGGCTGGCCACGAAGTTGGCGGTCTCCTGCCCCGGGGCGCAGGGGAGGATCATGGCCTGTTCCAGCGTCCGGGTCAGGTCCGAGGTCGGCAGCGCGAAGACCATCGCCCTGATCGACAGCGGGTCCGTGTTCAGCCAGGTGAGGACGTACTTGCCGTCCATGGCGCGGAAGCACAGCTCGCCCCACTTGCGGGTGCCGAAGACGGTCGTCGGGGCGGGGGCGTTCCACTGCCAGTTGCCGTCGGTGTAGCCCCAGGGCTCGTAGGCGTCCGGGTTGCCGAGGCTCTCCTTCCGCACCCGGTGCAGCAGCATCCCCGACTCCACGTCACGGTTGAAGACCGTGGACAGCACGTAGCAGTAGCCGTCGTCGGCCACCGCGTAGGTCTTCTGCTGGAACTGCCCGCCGTACAGGTCGCCGGGCCACTGGCACAGGTACTCCCAGGTCTGCCCGTTGTCGGTGGAGCGCCAGAAGTCGGTGTGGTGGGTGTTGTAGATGACCCCGCGCATGAGGTGCATGTACATCACGCCGTCGACGACGAAGGCGTCGGAGGGGATCGCGGTGGTGTGCGCCGTGTCGCCGACCGGGGTGTGCGGCTCGTTGACGAGGCTGGTGCCGTAGGCGCCTCGAACGATGCCGTCGATGCGCAGGTTGTCCAGGTCCGCGCTGCTGGAGCGCAGTCCGACGGGCGCGTTCCACTGGCCGGTGAAGACCTGGTCGCCGTCGAAGGTGTCGCCGCAGACGAAGAGCATGGTGCCGTCCGGGCACCGGACGGGGATGCCGAGGTCGGTCCACGCCGCGCCGAGCGACCCGGTCTCGGCCGGGCCGCTGAGGTTCTTGAGCTTGGTCGCGATCGTCGGACCGGTCGGGTCGTACGGCCCGTTGGCGAGCGCGGCGGGCGCTCCGGAGCCGATGGCCCCGGCTCCCACGGCGACGCCGATGCCGATCCTGAGCAGTTGGCGGCGGGAGGGCCCGCCGGCCATCTCGTCGTTCCCGCCCGCTGAGCGTGTCATGGTGTCGGTGGCCTTCCGGATCGACGGATCCCGCACCTTCGCCCGGATCGCGCGCCCGAGCGGCGACGGGGCGCCACCGAGGCTACGGCGGCCCGCCGCCGCCCCGTCGGTGGGTGGACAAACCTTCACCCGAATTGGGTAGGCCCTGCAGAGGCCGGGGCGGCCGGCGAGGCCGGGGGCCGGGATCCTGGCGGGTGGTCAGGGGGACGGCGGCCATGAACACCCTCCCGAGGCGGCGGCAGTGCACCACCGGGTGCAGCCCCGCCGAGTACAGCTCGTCGGCCAGTGCGAAGAGGTCGGGCAGGGGCAAGCTCAAAGGGCCTGCTGGGGAGCGGAGTTGGAACTGCCGGTGCCGGTTCGGCTCCCGCCCGGTTCGGCGGGCCGGCGGTGGGGCGAGGTTGGCCGCACAAAGGGGCCGGGGGCGTCGATCCGTGGCAGGGCGCGGACGAAGTCCTCCAGTACGGCCAGCCGCGAGGCTGCTGAGTATCTCGGCTCGTTCCTTGCGGGGAGCCTGGCGCGGTGGCCACCGCCGACGATGTACCGGTTCCCACGCGGTCCGGCTCAGCTGCTCGGGAGCAGGGCCGGCTCGTGGGTGCCCCGGGGAAGCAGGAGAGGGGTGGCCAGGATGAGCAGGCCTGCGGTGGCGAGGGCGGTGCGTGGGCCGGTGGCGTCGGCGAGGAGGCCGCCGAGGGCGGTGCAGACGGCGATGGCGGCCTGCTGGCCGATGGACCAGGCGGACAGGGTGCGGGCGAGGAGGTGTTTGGGCGTGCGTTCGAGCCGGTGGGTCGCGAGCACCGGGGTGTAGAGGCTCATGTTGATGATGATGGCGAGTTCGACGGCCATCACGGTGACCAGGCCGACGATGCCGGGGCGGACGAGGACCAGGCCGATCAGCCACACGGCGCGCAGGGTGCCGACGGTCCGGAAGACCCGGTGGCGGCCGTAGCGGGTCACGACGCGTTGGGCGAGCCGGGAGCCGATGAGTCCGCCGAGGCAGGGGGCGGCGAAGGCGAGGCCGTACTGCCAGGGCGGGAAGTGGAGTTGGCGCAGCATGACGACGGCCAGCAGCGGTTCGGTGGCCATGATCAGCCCGGAGACGAGCAGGTTGTTGAGGTAGAGCGCCCGTAGGTCGGGGTCGCCGAGGATGTGCCGCCAGCCGTCGAGGACGGAGCCGGTCCGCCCCGGGTTCCGTCCGGTGGGCTGCGGGGCCGCCTCCCGGCCGCGGATGGCGCTGATGCCGAGGGCGGAGAGCAGGTAGCTGAGCGCGTCGGCGATCACGGTGGTGACCGGCCCGAACAGGCCGATGGCGGCCCCGCCCAGCGGCGGTCCGATCGCGATGGAGCTCCAGTTCGTGGATTCGAAGCGGGAGTTGGCCACCAGGAGGTCCTCGGGCCGGACCAGGGCCTTGAGGTGGGCGCCGGCGGCCGCGTTGAACGCGATCTTGGCCGCGGCGACGACGGCCGAGACCGCCAGCAGTTGGGCGAAGCCGAGCAGCCCGAGGGCGTAGGCCGCCGGGATCGTCGCCATGGCTGCGAACCGGACCAGGTCCATGGTGATCATCACCGGGCGTTTGCGCCGGAACTCCACCCAGGGGGCGAGCGGCAGCGCGATCAGCGCCCCCACGGCGGGGCCCACGGCGGACAGCGCGGACACCTGGGCGGGCCCGGCGTGCAGTACCAGGACGGCCAGCAGCGGCAGGGCGCCGAAGCCCAGTCCGGACCCGTACGCGCTGACCGCGTAGGCCGCCCACAGCCAGCCGAACCGCGGCCCCAGCCGTCTCCGGCCGAACCTGCCCACCGCGCCCGCCGAGGCGTCTGTCGTGCCCGCAGTGCCCGCAGTGCCCGCAGTGCCCGCAGTGCCCGCAGCGCCCGCAGCGCCCGCTGCGCCAGCCGTGCCCGCTGCGCCGGCCGTGTCCGCAGTGCCGGCCGTGCCTTCTGTGCCCGTTGTGCCCACCATGTCCGGCGCGCTCCTTCGGCATCCTGTTCGAACAATCCGACGTTGACCGGGGAGAGCTAACCGAGCGGCCCAACCGCAGGTCAAACAACCGATCCGCCCGCCGGGTACAACCACCCGTTGTTCACTAGGGTGGGCCGACGTGGACCTCGAAGCCGTACGCACCTTCGCCGCCGCCGCCGAGGCAGGCCAGTTCCAGAAGGCCGCCGTCGACCTGGCGGTCACCCAGCAGGCCGTCTCCAAGCGCATCGCCGCCCTGGAGCGCGACCTCGGGGTGCGCCTGTTCACCCGCACCCCGCGCGGTGCCGAACTCACCATCGACGGACAGGCGTTCCTGCCCCACGCGCGCGAACTGCTGCGCGCCGCCGAGCGGGCCGTCGCCTCGGTGCGGACGGGCCGCCGGCCGCTGCGGGTCGACATCATCGCCTCGCGAGGCGCCGGGTCGGGTCTGATGCGGGACTTCCATCGCGCGCACCCCGGGGTCGAGTTGGACGTGGTGATGCTGTTCGACGTGGCGGCGGCCGTCGCCGCGATCCGCTCGGGGGCGATCGACGCGTCCTTCCGCGCCGTCGCCGCGCCCGGGCGGCCCTTCCCGGAGGACGTCGAGTCCGTCCGGGTGCTCGACGAGCCGTTGCAGTTGCTCACCGGTCCGGCGCACGCGCTGGCGGGCGCCCGCTCGGTCACCGTCGCCCAGCTGGTCGGTCACCGGATCTGGATGCCCGGCATCGCCCCCGGCACCGAGTGGGCCGCCTACTACGACGACCTGGTCGCCGAGTTCGGCCTCACCATCGAGGCGACCGGCCCCAACTTCGGCTCCGACGCGCTGCTGGACACCGTCGCCGACACCCCGGCCCTGGCCACCTTCATGAGCGAGCGCACCCGGCTGGTCTGGCCCGCCGGCCACGGTCTGCGCCGCATCCCGGTGACCGACCCGACGCCGGTCTACCCGCACTCGCTGCTGTGGCACCGGGACAACCCCAACCCGGCCCTGGCGACCCTCCGGGCCCACCTCGCCGCCACCACGCCCGCCCACGACGCCCCCGGGACCTGGCGGCCGGACTGGGTGCTGCCGAACTGACCGCCCCGGGGAACGCCAGGGGCCTCGGGGCCGGGAGGCGGGTACCCGGGCGGCGGGTTCGCGGGCGGCGGGTACCCGGGCGTCGGGGACGGGCGACGGTCGTCGGGTCAGGCCTCCTCGCGCCAGCCCTCGCAGGAGGCCGCGAGGGTGTCGAGGGCGTGCAGGAGGGCGGGGGTCCAGCCGTCGGACGGGGGGTCGAGGACGACGAGCCACTGGGCGTCCTCGGCGTCGTCCTCGCCGGCCAGCGCGTCGCGGACGATCTCCAGGTCGCCGAGGTCGGGGTGGGCGGCGGAGAGTTCCTCGGCGGCCTCGTCGGCGGTGTCGCGGTCGGGCAGGACGAGCAGCTGGCGGACGAACGGGTCGTCGACGTCCGGCAGGTCGGGGGCGTGGTTCTCGGTCACCGGACCATTCTCCAGGTCGGGCCGCGCACCCCCGCAGGGCGGTCGGCCTTCACCGAACCCCGGCCCCGACCCCGGCCCCAGCCCCCGGCCCCCGCCCCGGCCCCGGCCCCGGCCCCCGCCCCGACCCCGGCCCCGGCCCCCCAGCCGCACGGGCGGGAGTGTCCGCGGCGCGTGGGATGCTGGTAGGCGATGGCCAGGAAGAGTGCACCCGACGACCTGCTCGCCCCGCTGACCCTCGCGGTCGGTCAGGAGGAGCTGCTGCTGGACCGTGCGGTCGCCCAGGTGGTGGCCGCGGCCAGGGCGGCGGACCCGGACACCGACGTGCGGGACCTCCCGCCCGGCGGGCTGCAGCCGGGCAGTCTGGCCGAGCTGACCACGCCCTCGCTGTTCGCCGAGCGCAAGGTGATCGTGGTCCGGGCCGCGCAGGACCTCTCTGCCGAGTCGGTGAAGGAGGTCAAGGCGTACCTCGAGGCCCCGGCCGAGGAAGTGATCATTGTCCTGGTGCATGCAGGCGGGGCCAAGGGCAAGGGCCTGCTGGACGCCGGGCGCAAGGCGGGCGGGCGCGAGGTGGCCTGCGCCAAGCTGGCCAAGGCGGGCGAGCGGCTGGCTTTCGTCAAGGGTGAGTTCCGTACGCTGGGCCGCTCCGCGACCCAGGAGGCCTGCCAGGCACTGCTGGACGCGCTCGGCAGCGACCTGCGCGAGCTCGCGGCCGCGTGCAGCCAGTTGACCTCGGACATCGAGGGCACGATCGACGAGACGGTGGTGGCCCGCTACTACAGCGGACGGGCCGAGGCGACCGGGTTCGAGGTGGCCGACCTGGCGGTCACCGGCCGGGCGGCCGAGGCGCTGGAGCGGCTGCGCTGGGCGCTGGCCGTCGGCCAGCCGCCGACCGGCATCACCTACGCGCTGGCCTCCGGCGTGCGCAGCATCGGCCGGCTGGCGACGACCGGGCGGAACATGCGGCCGGCCGATCTGGCCCGCGAGTTGGGCATGCCGCCGTGGAAGGTGGACCGGGTCCGTCAGCAGATGCGCGGCTGGACGGGCGATGCGGTGGCCACGGCGCTCACCGCGATCGCCCAGGCCGACGCGGCGGTCAAGGGCGGCTCGGCCGACCCGGCCTTCGCCCTGGAGCGGGCGGTGGTGGCCGTCGCCAGGGCCGCCCGGGCCGGCTCCCGCCCCGCGTACTGACCGCGGCGGAGGAGGCGGCGGAAACGGCGGAGACGGCCGTGGCGGCGGACCGCTACTTGCGCATGGCCCGTACGGCGTTGTCGGCGTCGGTCTGCAGGTCGTTGCGGAGCTCGGTCATGGACGGCGGGTTGGACTTCCCCTGGGTGTAACTGGCGTTGTAGCTGATGTAGTAGGTCATCCCGCCGTCGCGGATCTGCACCTCGGCGAACAGGCTGTGGTACGAGCCCGTGCCGCCGTCGTCCTTGTAGATGAAGCACGCGTCCTCGCCGATCCCCGGGATGTCGGTGATCTGGTAGCCGCGGGCGCGGTAGAGCTCCTTGCCGGAGGCCTGTTCGGGCGCCGGGTTGACGGCCTTGTGCAGGTCGGCACGGATGTACACGCTGGCGTACTCGCTGTCGCTGCCGCCGCCGGTCCGCTTGAGCGACATGGAGCAGTTCATGCTGTCCAGGGCGGCGGTCCGGTCGGTGTGGTGGGACGGCGAGCTGTTGTCCGTGGTGACGGTGTAGGTCTCCAGCAGCCGGGAGGGCTTCGCGGTGGCGCAGAAGTCGTCGGAGAGGTGGTAGGTGCCGAGGCTGCGCGGTGAGGAGTCGTTGCTGACCAGGTCCGGGACGACCGCCACGGCGGCGGCCCAGCCGGCCGAGGCGAGGACCGCGCCGACGAAGGCCCAGACGGCGTTGCGGCGCAGCCCGCCGCCCTTGGGCGGCGCGGTGGGCAGTCCGGGCGCGGCGGGCAGTCCGGGCGGCGGCCCGAAGCCGCCGGCCCCCGGCCCCGGCCCCGGCGACGGCGGTGACGGCGGTGGCGTCGTCATGGAAGTTCCCCCCTCGGGACTGGCGCCGTGGGTGCTCCCCGCACCCCCGGTCGCGCCTGACCGACCATAGCGGCCGGGGCGCGGAACGCGACAGGCGCCGCAGTCGGCCTCGGGGAGAGGCTGACTGCGGCGCCTGCCGTACAGCTCGTGTGCACCGCACCCGCGTGGCGAACGCAGGCCGCGTGCGGTGCGAGTCTCGCACGCCTCGGGGTTCCGGGTAGAGGGCCGGGCGCCCTGAGGCGGTGGGGGTCGGAGCCCCCGGGGGCGTCAGGCCTGGACGGCGGTGTTGACGCGCTTGGTGATGGCCGACTTCTTGTTGGCGGCCTGGTTGGCGTGGATGACGCCCTTGCTCACGGCCTTGTCGAGCGCCTTGGAGGCGGCGCGGGCCAGCACGGTGGCCTTCTCGGTGTCACCGGCGGCAGCGGCCTCGCGGGCCTTGCGCAGGGCGGTCTTCAGCGAGGACTTGACGGCCTTGTTGCGCAGGCGCGCCTTCTCGTTGGTCTTGTTGCGCTTGATCTGGGACTTGATGTTCGCCACGAAGGAGCCTCAGTCTTGTCTGAATGGTTTGAACGGGCTGCACCGTGCGGCCGTCGGACCAGCTGAGAGGGCATGCCGAGGCCAGGTGCAGCTGACCACGCTACCAGGGGCCCGCCGCCCGCCCCAAACCGGCGGCCGGCGGGCAGCCGCCCCGGGGCAGCGGGCCCGCGGGCGGGTCAGGCGCTCAGCACCGGCTCCCCGTAGTGCTCGACCTCCGGGAACGGCTGGTAGTAGCGGTGCAGCAGGTCCCGCCACCGCGCGTACTCGGCCGAGCCCCGGAAGCCCTCGGTGTGGTCGGCGAGGGTCTCCCACTCCACCTGCAGCAGGAAGCGCGAGCCGCGCCCCTCGTCCAGGCAGCGGCGCAGTTCCAGGGAGCGGAAGCCGCTCTGGACGGCGATCAGCGGGCGGGCCTCGGCGAAGGCGGCGAGGAACTCGTCCTCCCGGCCGGGCAGGACGTCGAGCAGGGCGCTTTCCAGGATCATGGCGGGCCATCCTGCCGCCTTCCGGACGGCGGGCGGAAGGGCCGGGGTGCCCGGCGGAAGGCCGTGAAGAGGGCTGTGAGGTGCCCGAACGGCGTCCCGGCCCGTAGTCGTGGGAGGATGGGAGGAACTATTTCGATCGGACGAGACCGTCCGGTCCCCGGGATAGCCGGTCAGCGATGATCCGGACACCCCCGGCCCCGGACCAACGGAGAATCGGACCAAGGTGCCCGCGACCCCCAGCAATGTGCCAGAGCCCAGCCGTACCGACCCGGCGCTGATCCGCAACTTCTGCATCATCGCCCACATCGACCACGGCAAGTCGACGCTCGCAGACCGGATGCTGCAGATCACCGGCGTCGTCGACCCCCGGCAGATGCGCGCCCAGTACCTCGACCGCATGGACATCGAGCGCGAGCGCGGCATCACCATCAAGTCGCAGGCGGTCCGCCTCCCGTGGGCCCCGAAGACCGGGCCGGACGCCGGGACGACCCACATCCTCAACATGATCGACACCCCCGGCCACGTGGACTTCACGTACGAGGTGTCCCGCTCCCTCGCGGCCTGCGAGGGCACCATCCTGGTGGTCGACGCGGCCCAGGGCATCGAGGCGCAGACCCTCGCCAACCTGTACCTGGCGCTGGAGAACGACCTCACGATCGTCCCGGTCCTGAACAAGATCGACCTGCCGGCCGCCCAGCCGGAGAAGTACGCCGCCGAGATCGCCCACATCATCGGCTGCGACCCCTCCGACGTGCTCCAGGTCAGCGCCAAGACCGGTCTCGGTGTCGAGGACCTGCTGGACCACATCGTCAACACCGTCCCGGCCCCGGTCGGCGTCAAGGACGCCCCGGCCCGCGCGATGATCTTCGACTCGGTGTACGACTCCTACCGCGGCGTGGTCACCTACGTCCGTGTCGTGGACGGTCAGCTCACCAAGCGCGAGCGCATCCAGATGATGTCCACCGGCGCCACCCACGAGCTGCTGGAGATCGGTGTCATCTCGCCGGAGCCGAAGGTCGCCGATGGCCTCGGCGTCGGCGAGGTGGGCTACATCATCACCGGTGTGAAGGACGTCCGGCAGTCCAAGGTCGGTGACACGATCACCTCGATGCACAAGGGCGCCACCGAGCCGCTCGGCGGCTACAAGGACCCGCGCCCGATGGTGTTCTCCGGCCTGTACCCGCTGGACGGCTCGGACTACCCGCTGCTGCGCGACGCGCTGGACAAGCTGCGCCTCAACGATGCCGCCCTGGTGTACGAGCCGGAGACCTCGGTCGCGCTCGGCTTCGGCTACCGCTGCGGCTTCCTCGGCCTGCTGCACCTGGAGATCATCCGGGAGCGCCTGGAGCGCGAGTTCAACCTCGACCTGATCTCCACCGCCCCGAACGTGGTCTACCGGGTGGTGATGGAGGACGGCACCGAGCACACCGTCACCAACCCGAGCGAGTTCCCGACCGGCAAGATCTCCGAGGTGTTCGAGCCGGTCGTGCGCGGCACCATCCTGGCGCCGAACGAGTTCGTCGGCGCGATCATGGAGCTCTGCCAGTCCCGCCGCGGCAACCTCCAGGGCATGGACTACCTCTCCGAGGACCGGGTCGAGCTGCGCTACACCCTGCCGCTCGCGGAGATCGTCTTCGACTTCTTCGACCAGCTGAAGTCCAAGACCCGCGGCTACGCCTCGCTCGACTACGAGCCCATCGGCGAGCAGGCCGCCCAGCTGGTGAAGGTCGACATCCTGCTGCACGGCGACGCGGTGGACGCGTTCTCCGCGATCGTGCACAAGGACAAGGCCTACGGCTACGGCGTGATGATGGCCGGCAAGCTGCAGAAGCTCATCCCCCGCCAGCAGTTCGAGGTGCCGATCCAGGCCGCCATCGGCTCCCGGGTGATCGCCCGCGAGACGGTCCGCGCGATCCGCAAGGACGTCCTCGCCAAGTGCTACGGCGGTGACATCTCCCGCAAGCGGAAGCTGCTGGAGAAGCAGAAGGAAGGCAAGAAGCGGATGAAGATGGTCGGCAGCGTGGAGGTCCCGCAGGAGGCCTTCATCGCCGCGCTGTCCACCGACGCCGAGACGCCGAAGGACAAGAAGTAGGCGTAGCGGGAAGCGGTACGAGGAGGGCCCGGGCAGCTGCCCGGGCCCTTCCGCGTTCCCGCCGGGAGGAGTCCCCCGGCGGCCGCCGGGGACGCCGTGCCGGGCGGTGCGGCTGCCGAGGGCGTAGACCAGGGTGTCGTAGCCGAGGAGGACCTTGTGCCCGGCCAGGTCGGGGCGCGAGGAGCCGGGACGGAGGGTTCCGTCCCGGCTCCTCGCGCGCGTGACGACGGGTCAGTCCACCTCGGCCACGGCCTCCGCGAACTGCGCCTGGTAGAGCCGGGCGTAGGCGCCGTCGGCGGCGATCAGCTCGTCGTGCGAGCCCTGCTCCACGATGGAGCCGTTCTCCATCACCAGGATCACGTCGGCGTCCCGGATGGTGGAGAGCCGGTGGGCGATGACGAAGCTGGTGCGGCCGGTGCGCAGCCGGGCCATGGCCCGCTGGATGAGCACCTCGGTGCGGGTGTCGACGGAGCTGGTGGCCTCGTCGAGGACCAGGATGGACGGCTGGGCGAGGAAGGCCCGGGCGATGGTGATCAGCTGCTTCTCGCCCGCGCTGACGCCGGTGCCCTCGTCGTCGATGACGGTGTCGTAGCCGTCCGGGAGGGTGCGGACGAAGCGGTCGACGTGGGCGGCCCTGGCGGCCTCGACAACCTGTTCGCGGGTGGCGGAGCCGGCGCCGTAGGCGATGTTGTCGGCGATGGTGCCGCCGAACAGCCAGGTGTCCTGGAGGACCATGCCGATGCCGGAGCGCAGGTCCTCGCGGGACATCGCGGCGATGTCGGTGCCGTCGAGGGTGATGCGTCCGGAGCTGACCTCGTAGAACCGCATCAGCAGGTTGACCAGGGTGGTCTTGCCGGCGCCGGTGGGGCCGACGATGGCGACGGTCTGGCCGGGTTCGACCTTGAGTGAGAGGTCGTCGATGAGCGGCTTGTCGGGGTCGTAGCGGAAGGACACGTCCTGGAAGGCGACCCGGCCGTGGACGGTGTCGGGCTTCTCGGGCATGGCCGGTTCGGGGGTCTGCTCGGGGGCGTCGAGCAGTTCGAAGACCCGCTCGGCGGAGGCGACGCCGGACTGCACCAGGTTGGCCATGCTGGCGACCTGGGTGAGCGGCTGGCTGAACTGCCGGGAGTACTGGATGAAGGCCTGGACGTCGCCGATGGACAGCGAGCCGCTGGCCACCCGCAGGCCGCCGACCACGGCGACCAGCACGTACTGCAGGTTGCCGATCAGCATCATCGCGGGCTGGATGATCCCGGAGATGAACTGGGCGCGGAAGCTGGCGTGGAACAGCGCGTCGTTGTGCTCGCGGAAGGTCTCGGCGGACTCGCGGTGCCGGCCGAACGCCTTGACCAGGGTGTGGCCGGTGTACATCTCCTCGATGTGGGCGTTGAGTTGGCCGGTGGACTTCCACTGCTGGACGAACTGCGGTTGGGCCCGCTTGCCGACCTTGGCGGCGACGACCACCGAGAGCGGCACGGAGACCAGGGCGATCACGGCGAGGATGGGGGAGATCCAGAACATCATCGCGAGCACACCGACCACGGTGAGCAGCGAGTTGACGATCTGTCCCATGGTCTGCTGCATCGACTGGCCGATGTTGTCGATGTCGTTGGTGACCCGGCTGAGCACCTCGCCGCGCGGCTGCTTGTCGAAGTAGCTGAGCGGCAGCCGGGCGAGCTTGGCCTCGACGTCCTGGCGCAGCCGGTAGCTGGCGGACTGGATCGCCCGGGTGGCCAGGCGGCCCTGGACGATGCCGAAGAGGGCGGAGGCGACGTAGATGCCGAGCACCCAGAGCAGGATGGAGCCGATGGCGCCGAAGTCCATGCCCTGGCCGGGGGTGAAGTCGACGGCGGAGAGCAGGTCGGCGACGCCGCCGTCGCCGTGGGCGCGCAGTCCGGCGATGACCTCGGCCTTGGAGGTGCCGGCCGGGAAGCGGGCGCCGATGACGCCGGCGAAGATCAGGTCGGTGGCGTCGCCGAGGATCTTCGGGCCGGTGACGGCGCAGCCGATGCCGAGCACGCCGAGCAGCAGGACGCCGAGCAGGATGGAGCGTTCGGGGCGCAGCAGGCCGAGCACGCGTTTGCCGGAGCCCTTGAAGTCCATGGACTTCTCGGTGCCCTGGCCGCCCATGAAGCGGCCCGGTCCGGCCGGTCCGCGGCGGGCGGCGGCGGCCTGGGAGTCGCTGGGGAGCTTGTCCGCGGGCTGTCCGGCGCCGGGCCCGGCGTTCGGCCCGGAGGGTTTCCCGGCGGGCTTTCCTGGGGTGGTCACGCCGCCTCCTGCTCGGTGAGCTGGGAGAGCACGATCTCCCGGTACGTCGGGTTGTCGGCCATCAGTTCGTGGTGGGTTCCGGTGCCGACGACGGCGCCCTCGTCGAGGACGATGATCCGGTCGGCGTCGCGGATGGTGGAGACGCGCTGGGCGACGATCAGGACGGTGGCGTTCGAGGTCTCGCGGGCGAGGGCCTTGCGCAGCCTGGCGTCGGTGGCGTAGTCGAGCGCGGAGAAGGAGTCGTCGAAGAGGTAGACGTCGGGCCGTCGGACGAGTGCCCGGGCGATGGCCAGGCGCTGGCGCTGGCCGCCGGAGACGTTGCTGCCGCCCTGGGCGATGGGGGCGTCCAGGCCTTCGGGCAGCTTCTCGACGAAGTCCTTGGCCTGGGCGATCTCCAGGGCGTGCCAGAGCTCCTCGTCGGTGGCGTCGGGACGCCCGTAGCGGAGGTTGCTGGCGACGGTGCCGGAGAAGAGGTAGGGCTTCTGCGGGACGATGCCGACGCTGTCGGCGATCGTGTCGGCGGAGAGCTCGCGCACGTCGGTGCCGTCGAGCAGGACCTGTCCGGAGGTGGCGTCGAAGAGCCGGGGGACGAGGCCGAGCAGGGTGGACTTGCCGGCGCCGGTGGAGCCGATGATGGCGGTGGTCTCGCCGGGGCGGGCGGTGAGGTCGATGCCGCGCAGTACCGGGGCCTCGGCGCCGGGGTAGCGGAAGGCGACGTCGCGCAGTTCCAGGTTGCCGCGGCGCAGCACCTCGGTGACCGGGGCGGCGGGCGGGACGACGCTGGAGGAGGTGCCGAGGACCTCTTCGACGCGTTCGGCGCAGACCTCGGCGCGCGGCACCATCATGAACATGAAGGTGGCCATCATGACGCTCATCAGGATCTGCATCAGGTAGGAGAGGAAGGCGGTGAGCCCGCCGATCTCCATGCCGCCGCTGTCGATGCGGTGGGCGCCGAACCAGAGCACCGCGACGCTGGAGACGTTGACGACCAGCATCACGGCGGGGAACATCACGGACATCAGCCGGCCGACCTGCCGGGCGACCTGGGTGAGGTCCTCGTTGGCGTCGGCGAAGCGCTGCTGCTCGTGGCCGTCCTTGACGAAGGCGCGGATGACCCGGATGCCGGTGATCTGCTCGCGCAGCACCCGGTTCACGGTGTCGATCTTCACCTGCATGCTGCGGAACTTCGGCCGCAGGGCGCGCACCAGCAGGACGACGACGACGCCGAGCACGGGGATGACGGCGAGCAGCAGGCCGGACAGCGGGACGTCCTGGTTGAGCGCCATGATGATGCCGCCGACGCACATGATCGGTGCGGCGACCATCAGGGTGAAGCTCATCAGGGCCAGCATCTGGACCTGCTGGACGTCGTTGGTGGTGCGGGTGATCAGCGACGGGGCGCCGAACTGGCCGACCTCGCGGGCGGAGAAGCTCTGCACCCGGTCGAAGACGGCGGCCCGCAGGTCGCGGCCGAAGGCCATCGCGGTGCGGGCTCCGTAGTAGACGGCGCCGATGGAGCAGAGCGCCTGGAGCAGGGTGACGCCGATCATCACGGCGCCCAGGCGCAGGATGTAGCCGGTGTCGCCCTTGACCACGCCCTTGTCGATGATGTCGGCGTTGAGCGTGGGCAGGTAGAGCGCCGCGAGGGTGGACACCAGCTGGAGGGCCACCAGCAGGGTGATCGGTCGGGAGTATGGGCGCAGGTACGCCCGGAGCAGTCTGATCAGCACTGGCACACTCTTGTCGTCGCCGGTCGGGTTCGCACCCCAATTCTCGTCGTTCTGTAGCGTCGTACAGACGATTCGTGGGCTGTCCGGCGGAGGTTTGCCGGGCCTTTGCCATCCGGGCCCGGTTCGCGCCCCGTGGGACCGGCACCGGCGCGTCGGGGGCGTGCCAGCTGGGGCCGCCCCCTTACGGAATGACCGGTTTCCCCCTAGGCTGCTGACTACGCCCTTGTTACTGACCGGTACCAACCACGTTAACCGGGGCCCGGCGGCCGCCCCCACGGACGCCGCGACAATCCCTCAGACGGCCACCCGCCCCCGGAGGTCCTCGTTGAGTTCCGCGCAGTCCCTGATCGACTCCGGCAGTGCCGACATCGTCGCCGGGCGTCCCGCCTCCGTCGCCCACCTGTTCCTGGAGCGGGTCGCCCTGACCCCGAACGCCGAGGCCTACCGCTACCCGGCCTCGGTCGACGAGCACGCCGCGGACGGCGCGCCGGGCGCTGAGCAGTGGCGCTCGCTCACCTGGGCGCAGACCGCGGTCCGGGTCAAGGCGGTGGCCGCCGGCCTGATGGCGCTCGGCATCCAGTCGGAGGACCGGGTCGCGCTGGCCTCCTCCACCCGGGTCGAGTGGATCCTCGCCGACCTGGGCGCCATGTGCGCGGGCGCCGCCATCACCACCGTGTACCCGAGCACCAACGCCGACGAGACGGCCTTCATCCTCTCCAACTCCGGCTCCCGGGCCCTGTTCGCCGAGAACGCGGCCCAGCTGGCCAAGGCCGTCGAGCACATCGACGAGCTGCCCGAGCTGCGCACCGTGATCCTCTTCGACGCCCCCGCCGGGGTGCCCGGGTCGGAGGAGCTCCCGACGGCCGGGCTGGACCTGATCACCCTGGCCGAGCTCGAACGGCGCGGCGCCGAGTACCTGGAGCAGCACCCGGACGCGGTCGAGAAGGCCGTGGCCGGGCTCGACAAGGAGCAGCTGGCCACCCTCATCTACACCTCCGGCACCACCGGCCGCCCCAAGGGCGTGCGCCTGGTGCACGACTGCTGGGCCTACGAGGGCCGGGCCCAGGAGGCCAGCGGCCTGCTCGGCCCCGACGACGTCCAGTTCATGTGGCTGCCGCTGTCGCACGTCTTCGGCAAGACGCTGATCTCCGGCCAGATCGCCACCGGCCACGTGATGGCGGTGGACGGCCGGGTCGACCGGATCATCCACAACCTGCCGGTCATCCGGCCGACCACCATGGCCTCGGCGCCGCGCATCTTCGAGAAGGTCTACAACGGCATCGCCGGGCGGGCCCGGGCCGAGGGCGGCGCCAAGTACAAGATCTTCCTGTGGGCCGCCAAGGTCGCCCGCGACTACGCCCGGGTGGTCCAGGAGAGCCGGGTCGCCACCGGTGCCGAGAGCGCCCCGCTGGGCCTGCGGCTGCAGCACGCGCTGGCCGACAAGCTGGTGTACGCGAAGATCCGGGCCGCCTTCGGCGGCCGGCTGCGCGGCGCCGTCTCCGGCAGCGCCGCCCTGGCCCCCGAGATCGGCTACTTCTTCCTCGGCGCCGGGGTGCCGATCCTGGAGGGCTACGGGCTGAGCGAGACCAGCGCCGGCTCCTGCGTCAACCGCAAGGAGGACGTCCGGATCGGCACGGTCGGCCGCCCGCTGCCCGGCACCGAGGTGCGGATCGCCGAGGACGGCGAGATCCTGCTGCGCGGCCCCGGCGTGATGCGCGGCTACCACAACCTGCCGGAGAAGACCGCCGAGGTGCTGGAGCCGGACGGCTGGTTCCACACCGAGGACATCGGCGAGCTCAGCCCCGACGGCTTCCTGCGGATCACCGACCGCAAGAAGGACCTGTTCAAGACCTCCGGCGGCAAGTACGTGGCGCCCAGCGAGGTCGAGGGCAAGTTCAAGGCGGTCTGCCCGTTCGTCAGCAACATCCTGGTGATCGGCAACGGCCGCAACTTCTGCACCGCGCTGATCGGCCTGGACGAGGCGGTGCTGATGCCGTGGGCCGCCGAGCGCGGCCTGGCCGGCAAGAGCTACGCCGAGCTGGCCGCCGACCCGGCCGTGCACCAGCTGATCGAGGGCTTCGTCAAGCGGGTCAACGCCGACCTCCAGCGCTGGCAGACGATCAAGAAGTTCCACCTGCTGCCGCGCGACCTCGACATCGAGCACGGCGAGCTCACCCCGAGCCTCAAGATCAAGCGCCCGGTGGTCGAGCGGACCTACGCCGACGCGGTGACCGCCATGTACGCGGGCGCCAACGAGGCCTGAGCCACCCCCCTCCCGTACGGCTCACGAGTTCGGGTGAGCCGTACGGGACAATGGGGTCATGCCCTCCGCACTCCCCGACGGCGAACCGGTGCCGTCCGACGGTTCCCTGCCCGCGCACGCCCTCACCGGGCTGGGCGACCGACCGTTCGGCTTCTACCTGCACGTCCCGTACTGCGCCAGCCGCTGCGGCTACTGCGACTTCAACACCTACACCGCCACCGAACTGCGCTCCTCCGGGGCCGTCGCCTCCCAGGAGACCTACGCGGACAACGTGGTCGCCGAGATCCGGCTGGCCCGTCGCGTCCTCGGGGACGTCGACCTGCCGGTGGAGACCGTCTTCCTCGGCGGCGGCACCCCGACCCTGCTGCCCGCCCGCGACCTGGTGAAGATGCTCGCCGCGCTGCGCGAGGAGTTCGGGCTCGCCCCGGGCGCCGAGGTCACCACCGAGGCCAACCCCGAGTCCGTCGACCCGGCGTACCTCGCCGAACTGCGCGAGGGCGGCTACAACCGGATCTCCTTCGGCATGCAGAGCGCCCGCCCGCACGTCCTCCAGCTGCTCGACCGCCACCACACCCCCGGCCGCCCCGAGGCCTGCGTGGCCGAGGCCCGCGCGGCCGGCTTCGACCACGTCAACCTGGACCTGATCTACGGCACCCCCGGCGAGTCCGACGACGACTGGCGGGCCTCCCTGGACGCCGCGATCGGCGCCGGGCCCGACCACGTCTCCGCGTACTCCCTGATCGTCGAGGACGGCACCAAGCTGGCCGCCCGGGTCAAGCGCGGCGAACTGCCGATGATCGACGACGACGTGCACGCCGACCGCTACCTCCTCGCCGAACAGGCGCTCAGCGCCGCCGGCTACTCCTGGTACGAGGTCTCCAACTGGGCCACCACCCCCCAGGGGCGCTGCCGCCACAACGAGCTCTACTGGACCGGCGGCGACTGGTGGGGTGCCGGCCCCGGCGCCCACAGCCACGTCGGCGGCGTCCGCTGGTGGAACGCCAAGCACCCCGCCGCCTACGCCCAGGCCCTCGCCGAGGGCCGCACCCCGGCCCTGGGCCGCGAGGTGCTGTCGGAGGAGGATCGCCGGGTCGAGCGCATCCTGCTGGAACTGCGCCTGGCCGACGGCATCCCCCTGGACCTGCTGGCCGAGACGGGCCGCAAGGCCGCCGCCAAGGCCCTCGCCGACGGCCTCCTCGCCGAGACGGCCTACGAGCAGGGCCGCGCCGCCCTGACCCTCCAGGGGCGGCTCCTGGCGGACGCCGTCGTGCGTGACCTGGTGGACTGACATTCGTTGACGTGGGGGTCAGCCGTCGGAGGGAGCGTGCGATGACCGCCATCGATGACCGGATGATGGGAATCTTCGAGAACTTGGAGGTTCCGGAAGGCGTCAAGGCCGAGCTCATCAGGGGGGAAATCGTGATGATGGCGGGGCTTGACATGGTCCATAACCTCATCGTCTCCGCGATTCAGCACCAGTCCCCGTACGCCCGGTGGCGGTCGCTCCCGGTGTACTGGTCCGAGCGAACCACCAAGTTCGGCGATCCGATTCGGCTCGACCTGTTGGACATCATCCTGGACACCTCGGAGTTCCAGACCTACCCCTGATCCGGGATCGCGGTGAAGTCGATCAACTCCTCGACCTTCGCCAGCAGTTCGGGCTCCAGGTCCTTGTAGCTGTCGACCTTCGACAGGATGTGCTTCCAGGCCGCCGGGGTGTCCACCGGCCAGCCGAGGCGGCGGCAGGTGCCCTCCTTCCAGTCCTCGCCGCGGGGGACGGCGGGCCAGGCCGGGATGCCGACGCTGGACGGCTTCACGGCCTGCCAGATGTCGATGTAGGGGTGGCCGACGACCAGCACCGACTCGCCGGTGACCTGGGCGGCGATGCGGTGTTCCTTCGTCCCCGGGAGCAGGTGGTCGACCAGGACGCCGAGGCGGCGGCCGGGCCCGGGGGCGAAGTCGGCGACGATCGCGGGGAGGTCGTCGATGCCCTGGAGGTACTCGACGACGACGCCCTCGATGCGCAGGTCGTCGCCCCAGACCCGCTCGACCAGTTCGGCGTCGTGCCGGCCCTCGACGTAGATCCGGGACTCGCGGGCGACCCGGGCCCGGGCGCCGGGGACGGCGAGGGAGCCGGAGGCGGTGCGGGCGGGAGTGCGCGGCGCGGCGGGCGCGGCCGGGCGCACCAGGGTGACCACCCTGCCCTCCAGCAGGAAGCCCCGCGGCACCAGCGGGAAGACCCGGTGCTTGCCGAAGCGGTCCTCCAGGGTGACGGTGAACCCCTCGGCGGTCCGCTCGCAGCGCACCACCGCCCCGCAGTAGCCGGTGGCCGCCTCCTCGACCACCAGGTCCCGCTCGGCCGGCACCTCGGGTGCGGGCTGCTGCTTCTTCCACGGCGGGGTGAGGTCCGGTCCGTACTGGTGGCTGCGCATGGGGGGATCTTACGGACGGGGCGTCAGAGGCCCGGCGCGCCCCAGACCGGGAACCAGCGGCTGAGGTCCTTCTCCAGCCGCAGGTCGTTCGCCAGCATCGCGTTCACCTGGAGCTCCAGCGGGCTGTTGCGCCGCTCACCGCCGCCGGGCATCGGGGCGAAGGGGTAGAAGGTGCCGCGCTTGTAGAGGTAGACCAGGGCCAGCGACTGGCCCTCCGGGTTGCGGAAGGCGACCAGGGAGCAGAGCAGCTGCGGGCCGAAGCCGTTCCCCTCCAGTTCGCTGTTGACCGCGTGCAGGTCGTTGACCAGTTCCGGGAGTTCCTCGGGGGTGTGCCGGGTGAGCAGCCAGGAGTAGCCGTAGCCGTCCTTGGAGGCCTCCACCGGGACGCCGCCGCGTTCGGTGTCGGCGTCCAGCAGGGCCCGGACCTGCTGCTCCACCTGGACGAAGGCGGCGCCCTCGACGGCCGCGAAGCAGACCGAGCCGAGCCCGGTGGGGAGGAACCCGGCCCCGGCCTCCAGGGTGAGCGCGGCGGACGGCACGCCGAACAGCTGGTCGAGGTCGGGCTTGACGGGCTTGGTGCGGCCGAACAGGGCGTCCAGGAATCCCACGGCGGTCCTTTCGGGAATCGGGCGGGGCCGGAGTTCAGGGGGTCAGTGGCCGAGCTGCTCGGAGATCTTCGCGAGCTGGGCCAACCGCTTCTCCAGCGTCGGGTGGGTGGAGAGCAGCTGGGAGGCGGTCTCCTTGGCGCTCAGCGCGGGGGCGAAGTAGAAGGCGTTGTAGGGCTGGGCCCTGCGCAGGTCCTCGGTGGGGATGGCGGCGATCTGCCCGGTGACCTTGGTGAGCGCCGAGGCGAGGGCGCTGGGCCGCCCGGTGAGCTGGGCGGCGGCCCGGTCGGCGGCCAGTTCGCGGTAGCGGGACAGCAGCCGGGTGAGCAGGAAGCTGATCGCGTAGACCACGATCGACACCAGCGGGATGATCAGCGCCGCGATGGCCGCGTTCTGGTCGTTGCTGTTGCGGTTGCCGCCCATGAACCCGCCGTACATCGCGACCCGGGTCATCGCCCCGGCGAGTACGCCGAGGAAGCCGGCGATGGTCATCACCGCGACGTCCCGGTGGGCGACGTGCGACAGCTCGTGCGCCAGGACGCCCTCCAGCTCCTCGGGTTCCAGTCGGCGCAGCAGGCCGGTGGTGACGCACACCACGGCGTTCTGCGGGTTGCGGCCGGTGGCGAAGGCGTTCGGCATGTCGTTGTCGGCGACCGCCACGCGGGGCTTGGGCATGTCGGCCAGGGCGCAGAGCCGGTCGATGGTGCCGTGCAGCTGGGGGTACTGCTCCTCGGTCACCTGGTGGGCGCCCATGGCCCGCTCGGTGATCTTGTCGCTGAACCAGAACTGGGCCACGAACAGCCCGCCGGAGATCAGCACGATCAGCGGCCAGGCCCCGCGCAGCAGCGCGATCAGCAGGCCCGTGAAACCGACGTACAGCAGCCCGATCACGAACATCGTCCCGACCATGCGGCTGGTCAGGCCGCGGTCGGGCGCGAAACGGGTGTGCTGGCCCGAGCTCGACATCGCTTGCTCCTCCGTTCGCCGTCGCTTTCGATGCTGCCACCCGGACGGCCCCGGGGCACCACCCGCGCACGCGGAGTGTCGTGGTGGCCGTCCGGAACTGCGGGCAGGATCACCCCGGCCGGGCCGTTCCTGCGGTACGACCCGGGCCGTACACTGGCAGGTACGGTTTTGGCACTCGTGCGTGCAGAGTGCCAGGGTCGGGGTCCTCCCCGGAGCGGCTCGCAGCATCACAGACGGACAACGTGCGAAGACGGAGGTGCGTGCCCCATGGCCGGAGAGGTCCGCCAGCTGGACGACCGCAAGCTCGCCGTGCTGCGCGCGATCGTCCAGGACTACGTGGGCACCGAGGAGCCGGTCGGCTCCAAGGCCCTGGTGGAGCGGCACAACCTCGGGGTGTCCCCGGCCACGGTGCGCAACGACATGGCGGCGCTGGAGGAGGAGGGGTACATCCACCAGCCGCACACCAGCGCCGGGCGGATCCCCACCGACAAGGGCTACCGGCTGTTCGTCGACAAGCTCGCCGAGATCAAGCCGATGAGCTCCCCGGAGCGCCGGGCGATCCGGCACTTCCTGGACGGCGCCGTCGACCTGGACGACGTGGTCACCCGTACGGTGCGGCTGCTCGCCCAGTTGACCCGCCAGGTCGCCGTGGTGCAGTACCCCTCACTGACCCGCTCCACCGTCCGGCACATCGAGCTGGTGGCGCTGGCCCCGGCGAAGGTGATGCTGGTGCTGATCACCAACACCGGCCGGGTCGAGCAGCGGATGGTCGACTGCCCGGGCACGGTCGGCGAGACGGTCCTGGCGGACCTGCGCTCGCGGATCAACACCCGGGCGGCCGGCCAGCGGCTGCCGGACGTCCCGGGGCTCCTGGAGGAGCTCCCGGCGGCCTTCGAGGCGGCCGACCGGCCGACCGTCAGCACGGTCCTGGCGACGCTGTTCGAGGCGCTCGCCGAGCAGAACGAGGAGCGGATCATGCTGGCCGGCACGGCCAACCTGACCCGCTTCGGGCACGACTTCCCGCTCACCATCCAGCCGGTGCTGGAGGCCCTGGAGGAGCAGGTCGTCCTGCTCCGCCTCCTGGGTGAGACCACGGACGCCGCGATGACGGTCCGGATCGGGCGGGAGAACGCGTACGAAGGGCTGAATTCCACCTCGGTCGTTTCGGTCGGCTACGGTTCGGGCGACGAGAGTGTGGCCAAACTGGGTGTGATCGGTCCGACCCGGATGGACTATCCGGGCACAATGGGGGCGGTGCGGGCGGTGGCACGGTACGTGGGCCAGATCCTGGCCGAGTCGTAGCACACGGCCGGCTGTTAGAAATCTAACGGCCGGCGTCCAGTCGCAGCACTACTACAGGCGGAACAAGCGGAGCATTTGGTGGCCACGGACTACTACGCGGTACTCGGCGTCCGACGGGATGCGGGGCAGGACGAGATCAAGAAGGCGTTCCGGCGCCTGGCACGCGAACTGCACCCGGACGTCAACCCGGACCCGAAGACGCAGGAGCGGTTCAAGGAGATCAACGCCGCCTACGAGGTGCTCTCCGACCCGCAGAAGCGCCAGGTCTACGACCTGGGCGGCGACCCGCTGTCGCCGGGCGGCGGTGGCGCGGGCGGCTTCGGCGCCGGCGCGGCGGGCTTCGGCTTCTCCGACATCATGGACGCCTTCTTCGGCGCCGCGGCCGGCCAGCGCGGCCCGCGCTCGCGCACCCGCCGCGGCCAGGACGCCATGATCCGGCTGGAGATCACCCTGGAGGAGGCCGCCTTCGGCACCACCAAGGAACTCCAGGTCGACACCGCCGTCACCTGCACCACCTGCAGCGGCGAGGGCGCGGCCCCCGGCACCTCGGCCCAGACCTGCGACATGTGTCGCGGCAAGGGCGAGGTCTCCCAGGTCACCCGCTCGTTCCTGGGCCAGGTCATGACCTCCCGCCCGTGCCCGCAGTGCCAGGGCTTCGGCACCGTGGTGCCGACCCCGTGCCCCGAGTGCGCCGGCGACGGCCGGGTGCGGGCCCGCCGCACCCTGACGGTGAAGATCCCGGCCGGTGTGGACAACGGCACCCGGATCCAGCTGGCCGGCGAGGGCGAGGTCGGCCCCGGCGGCGGCCCGGCCGGCGACCTGTACGTCGAGATCGCCGAGACCGCCCACGCGGTGTTCCAGCGGCGCGGGGACGACCTGCACTGCACCGTCACCATCCCGATGACGGCGGCCGCGCTCGGCACCCAGGTGCCGCTGCAGACCCTGGACGGGCTGGAGGAGGTCGACATCCGGCCCGGCACCCAGTCCGGCCAGTCGATCCCGCTGCACGGCCGGGGCATCACCCACCTGCGCGGGGGCGGCCGGGGCGACCTGATAGTGCACGTCGAGGTGCAGACGCCCACCAAGCTCGACGCCGAGCAGGAGGAGCTGCTGCGCCGGCTCTCGCTGCTGCGCGGCGAGGAGCGGCCGTCCGGCCAGTTCGCGCCGGGCCAGCAGGGCCTGTTCTCGCGCTTGAAGGACGCCTTCAACGGCCGGTAGTCGTCCGAGGAGGGGTGCCGGGGGAGGATCCCCGGCACCCCTTCGGTGTTCCCCCTCCCCGGCCGCAGGCCACCCCAGGAAAGGTTCCCCGCCATGACCGCGCCCGTCTTCGTCGTCGAGACCGAGCGGATCGCCGCCGCCGTGCCCGGGGCCGTGCTGCGGCTCGACGGGCCCGAGGGCCGGCACGCGGCCGCGGTGAAGCGGCTGGAGGCCGGCGAGGCGGTCACCCTGGCGGACGGGCTGGGGCTGGGCGTGGACGGCACCGTCGCCGCGGTGCTCGGCAAGGACGCGATCGAGGTCACGGTGGCCGCCGTGCGGCGGGAGCCGGCGCCGGCGCCGCGGATCGTGGTCGTCCAGGCGCTGCCCAAGGGCGACCGCGGCGAGCTGGCCGTGGAGACCATGACCGAGGTCGGCGTGGACGTGGTGGTCCCCTGGGCCGCCTCCCGCTGCATCACCCAGTGGAAGGGCGAGCGCGGCGCCAAGGCGCTCGCCAAGTGGCGGGCCACCGCCCGGGAGGCGGGCAAGCAGTCCCGCCGGCTGCGCTTCCCCGAGGTGCGCGACCCGATGACCACCCGCCAGCTGGCACCGCTGCTGGCCGGGGCCGCGCTCGCCGCGGTGCTGCACGAGGAGGGCGCCGAGCCGCTGGCGCAGGCCGCGCTGCCGGCCGGCGGGGACATCGTGCTGGTGGTCGGCCCGGAGGGCGGGGTCTCCCCGGAGGAGCTGGCCGCCTTCGCCGAGGCCGGCGCCGAGCCGTACCGGCTGGGCCCCTCGGTGCTGCGCACCTCGACCGCCGGGGTGGCCGCCGGGGCGCTGCTGCTGGGGCGCACCGGCCGCTGGGCCTGACCCCACCGGCACCTTCCGCGCGCCCGCCGGGAGTCTGCGGAAAACGGAGCGGCTCGTACCCGCACCTGCCTACGCTGGCGGCGTGACGGACTCCCTGAGCACCTCCGCGGGCGCCTATCTGCGCCATCCCCACCTGCACGGCGACCTGGTCGCCTTCGTCGCCGAGGACGACCTGTGGCTGGCCCCGCTGGACGGCGGCCGGGCCTGGCGGCTGACGGCCGATCACCTGCCCGTGCAGCACCCCCGGTTCTCCCCGGACGGGCGGCACATCGCCTTCACCTCCACCCGGGACGGCGCCCCCGAGGTGCACGTGGTGCCGGTGGACGGCGGACCGTCCCGGCGGCTGACGTACTGGGGCAACACCGAGACCCGGGTGCAGGGTTGGACCGCCGACGGGCGCCCGATCGCCACCACCGGCGCGGGCGAGTCCGGTGTGCGCCGCTGCTGGGCGCACGCGGTGCCGCTGGACGGCGGCGAGGCGGTGCGGCTGCCGTACGGGCCGGTCGGCGGGCTCGCCTTCGAGCCGGACGGCGACCGGGTGCTGCTGGTGACCGTCAACAACCGCGAGCCGGCCTGGTGGAAGCGCTACCGGGGCGGCCGGGCCGGCAAGTTGTGGATCGGGCAGGACCGGTTCGCCCGGATCCACCAGGAGCTGGCCGGGCAGCTCGACTCCCCGCTCTGGGTGGCCGGGGACGGCGACGGCCGGATCGCCTTCCTGTCCGACCACGAGGGCGTCGGCGACCTGTGGTCCAGCCGCCCGGACGGCTCCGACCTGCGCCGCCACAGCACCGACCCGGACGGCTTCTACGCCCGCAACGCCACCACCGACGGCACCCGGGTGGTCTTCCACCGGGCCGGCGACCTGTGGCTGCTGGACGACCTGGAGAGCGCCGCCCCGCGCCGGCTGGACGTCCGGCCGGCCGGCTCGCGGGCCCGCCGCCGCCCCCACCCGGTGCACGCCGCGCACTGGCTGGAGTCCGTCGCCCCGGACCGCACCGGCCGGGCCGGCGCCGTGGTGGTGCGCGGCAGCGTGCACTGGCTGACCCACCGCGAGGGCCCGGCCCGGGTGCTGGACGAGACCCCGGGCGTGCGGGCCCGGCTGGCCCGGGTGGTGCCGGGCGAGGACGGCGCCCAGGGCGTGCTCTGGGTGTCCGACGCCGAGGGCGAGGACGCCCTGGAGTACGCCCCCGCCGTGCACGACCCCGAGCGGCGCCGGCTGGCCGCCGGGCGACTGGGCCGGGTCAACTCGCTGGTGGTCTCCCCGGACGGCAGGCGGGCCGCGGTCGGCGTGCACGACGGCCGGGTGCTGGTGGTCGGCCTGGCCGACGGCGCCGTGCACGAGCTGGACCGCAGCACCGACGGCGAGGTCAGCGGACTGGTGTTCAGCCCGGACTCGGCCTGGCTGGCGTGGTCGCGCCCGGTGCACCGGATGGGCCCGTACTCGCTGCGCCAGATCGTGCTGGCCGACCTGGCCACCCGCACCGTCGGGGAGGTCACCTCGCAGCGCTTCCTGGACACCTCGCCCGCCTTCACCGCGGACGGCCGCTACCTGGCCTTCCTGTCGGTGCGCAGCTTCGACCCGGTCTACGACGCCCACGCCTTCGGCCTGTCCTTCCCGAACGGCTGCCGCCCCCACCTGGTGACGCTCGCCGCCGAGACGCCGTCCCCGTTCGGCCCGCAGCGGGCCGGGCGGGCGCCCGGCGGGGAGGAGGACGAGCCCAAGGCCCGCACGGCGGACGGCGAGGAGGCCGCGGACGGGGCGGTGCCGGCCGTCCGGGTGGACCTGGACGGCATCGCCGACCGGATCGTGCCCTTCCCGGTCGAGGGCGGCCGCTTCCACGCGCTGCGCGCCGCCAAGGACGGGGTGCTCTGGACCAGGGCGCCGCTGCTCGGCGAACTCGGCGACGAGGCGGCCTCGTTGGACGACGACCGGCCCCGCCCGGTGCTGGAGCGCTTCGACCTCAGGAAGCGCCGGGTCGAGCAACTGGTGCACGGCGTCGACGGGTTCTCGGTCAGCGGGGACGGCACCCGGCTGGCCGTGCTGGACGGGGGCGAGCTGCGGATCCTCCCGGCCGACCGCAAGTCGGGCGGCGAGGACGACGAGACCGCCGTCGACCTCACCCGGCTGCGGGTGACCGTCGACCCGGCCGCCGAGTGGCGGCAGATGTACGCCGAGAACGGCCGGCTGATGCGGGACAACTTCTGGCGCCCCGACCTCGGCGGCGTCGACTGGGCCGGGGTCCTGGAGCGCTACCGGCCGCTGGTCGAGCGGGTCGGCTCGCACGACGAACTGGTCGACCTGCTCTGGGAGGTGCACGGCGAACTCGGCACCTCGCACGCCTACGTCGTCCCGTACGGCCGCTACACCGAGCCCGCCCGGCGCCAGGGCCTGCTCGGCGCCGACCTGGTCCGGGACGGTGAGCGGTGGCGGATCGGCCGGATCCTGCCCGGTGAGTCCTCCGACCCCCGGGCCCGCTCGCCGCTGGCCGCGCCCGGCGCCGCGATCCGCCCGGGCGACGCCGTGCTCGCCGTCAACGGCCGCCCGGTCGACCCGGTCACCGGCCCGGCCCCGCTGCTGGCCGGCACCGCCGGGCAGCCGGTCGAGCTGACCGTGGCCGGCAAGGACGGCACCGACCGGCGCCACCCCGTGGTCGTCCCGCTCGCCGACGAGGAGGCGCTGCGCTACCACGACTGGGTGGCCGGCCGGCGGGCGAAGGCGCGGGAGCTGTCCGGCGGCCGGCTCGGCTACCTGCACATCCCCGACATGCAGACGGCCGGCTGGGCGCAGCTGCACCGCGACCTCTCCACCGAGATGGCCAAGGAGGGCCTGATCGTGGACGTCCGGGAGAATCGCGGCGGCCACACCTCGCAGCTGGTGATAGAGAAGCTGGCCCGGCGGATCATCGGCTGGTACGCGATCCGGGACACCGAGGGCCGGGTGCCCTACCCGATGGACGCCCCGCGCGGGCCGGTGGTCGCGATCGCCAACGAGCTGTCCGGCTCGGACGGCGACATCGTCAACGCCGCCATCCAGGCGCTCGGCATCGGCCCGGTGGTCGGCACCCGGACCTGGGGCGGGGTGATCGGCATCGACAGCCGGTACCAGCTGGTCGACGGCACCCTGGTCACCCAGCCCAAGTACGCGATGTGGATGGAGAACTACGGCTGGGGCCTGGAGAACCACGGCGTCGACCCGGACGTCGAGGTGCCGTTCGCCCCGCACCACTGGGCGGCCGGCGAGGACCCGCAGCTGGCCGAGGCCGTGCGGATCGCCCTCGACACCCTGGCCGCCACCCCGGCCCGCACGGCGCCGCCGCTGCCCTGGGTCTAGCCGGCGCGGGGCCCTCCGGGGCGCGGGGTCCGGCGCGGCCGGGCTCCCGCCCCGGGGCGTGGGTAGGATGCGGGGCTGTTCTTGATCGCGATCGTGATCTGGTCGACGGCTCACGGGGGAGCACACCATGGCGCAGGGCTATCCGCCGCCGCAGTACCCGCAGCACCAGCAGTACCCGCAGCACCAGCAGTACCCGCAGAACCAGCCGTACCCGCAGCAGCAGTACCCGCAGCAGCAGTACCCGCAGAGCGGCCCGGGGCCGAACCCGTACGGCCAGGGCCCGTACGCGCAGCCCCCGCAGCCGTACCCGCAGCAGCCCCAGCCGTACGGTCAGCCCCAGCAGCCGTACGGGCAGCCCCAGCCGTACCCGCCGGCCCAACCGCCGTACGGGCAGCCCCCGTACCCGCAGGCGCAGCAGCAGCCCCACCCGCAGCAGCAGGCGCAGCCCGCGCTGCCGCCGTGCCCCCCGGAGGCGGGCGGCTTCCGGCGCTTCCTGGCGATCGTGCTGGACTTCGCCCTCGCGCTGGGCCTCGGTTTCGCGGCCGCCGTCGCCTCGGACGCGGCCGCGGGCCGGACCAAGCCGGTCGCGGCCGCGGCCGGCCACGCCGTCCAGCACGCCGGCGGCCCGGTGGTGCCGTTCTGGGTGGCCTTCCTGGGCGTCGGCCTGCTCGCCTCGTTCCTCAACCAGGTGGTGTTCGCCCGGCTGACCGGTTTCAGCGTGGGCAAGGGGATCCTGGCGATGCGGGTGGTGCGCCGCAAGCGGGTGATGCGCCCCAACACCTGGCGGCTGACCAGGCGCTGGCTGCTCGGTTTCGTCTTCCTGGCGGTGGCCTTCCTGTCCGAGGAGTTCGACCTGGACGAGGGGGACGTGGTCGGCATGCGCTCGGTGCGCTGGAAGCACCTGCGGGAGTACCGGCAGGCGGTCGGGCGGCTCGGCTAGGCTGCGCCCGTACGGCCCGTGAAACCGTGATCGACGACCGAACCGAGGAGATTCCGATGGCCGGCGAGCCGCAGTCCGACTGTGTGTTCTGCAAGATCGTGGCGGGCGAGATCCCGGCGACCGTGCTGCGCAAGACCGAGCGCGTCCTCGCCTTCCGCGACATCGCCCCCAAGGCCCCCGTACACGTCCTGGTGATCCCGCACGTCCACTACCCGAACGCCGCGGCGCTGGGCGCCGCCGAGCCCGAGATCGCCGGCGAACTGCTGGCCGAGGCGGGCGCGGTGGCGCGGGACGAGGGCATCGAGGACTACCGGCTGATCTTCAACACCGGCGCGGGCGCCGGGCAGACCGTGTTCCACGCCCACGTGCACGTGCTCGGCGGGATGCCGATGAACGAGAGCATGGTCTGATCCCAGGTGTCCCAGCGCGAACTCGTCGTCCTCGGCACCGCCAGCCAGGTGCCCACCCGGCACCGCAACCACAACGGCTACCTGCTCCGCTGGGACGGCGAGGGCCTGCTGTTCGACCCCGGCGAGGGCACCCAGCGCCAGATGCTGCACGCCGGGGTCTCGGCCACCCAGATCACCCGGATCGCGGTGACCCACTTCCACGGCGACCACTGCCTGGGCCTCGCCGGGGTGATCCAGCGGATCAACCTTGACCGGGTCCCGCACCCGGTGGACGTCTACTTCCCGGCGTCCGGCGAGGTCTACTTCGAGCGGCTGCGGCACGCCACCGCGTACCACGAGACCGCCGTGCTGCGGCCGCGGCCGATCGACGAGCCCGGCCCGCTGCCCGCGCCCGGCGCCCGCTTCGCGCTGGACGCCGTCCGGCTGGACCACCCGGTGGAGTCCTTCGGCTACCGGCTGTCCGAGCCGGACGGCCGCCGGCTGGTGCCCGAGCGGCTCGCCGCGGCCGGCGTGCGCGGCCCGGCGGTGGGCCTGCTCCAGCACGAGGGAGCGGTCGAGGTGGACGGCCGCACCGTCACCCTGGACGAGGTCAGCGAGCACCGGCGGGGCCAGCGCTTCGCCTTCGTGATGGACACCCGGCTCTGCGAGGGGGTGCACGGACTCGCCGAGGGGGCCGACCTGTTGGTGGTCGAGGCGACCTTCACCGACGCCGACGCCCACCTCGCCGAGGACCACGGCCACCTCACCGCCGGGCAGGCCGCCAAGGTCGCCGCCGAGGCCGGGGTGCGGACCCTGGTGCTGACCCACTTCTCCCAGCGCTACCCGGACCTGGGCCAGCACCTGGCCGACGCCCGCAAGCACTTCGACGGGGAGCTGGTGCTCGCCGGGGACCTCGCCCGGGTGCCCGTCCCCGCCCGCCGTCACCCGTGAACGGCGGGGCGCCGGCGGTGGACGGTGCGCGGGCTCCCCGCGAAAAGGGCTCGCGCCGCCCCGCGATCTGCCGCAGCATCGTCGGGTGCGGCCCCGCCGCCCGCCGCGGCGATCACGCTCGCGGCGTACCCTGGTGCCCCGGAGAGACCGAGCGGCACACGAGACCACGGATGGGATGAGGCAGGCCCAGCGCCGACCCATGAGTGACACATCGCAGACCCGTACCGACGGACAGTCGCGCCCCGAACCGACCGGCGACGGCCGGGTGAGCGCCCGGATCGTCATCCCCGAGAAGCATCCGATGGTCACCCTGCTCGGCACGGCGGACTCGCTGCTGCGCGTGATCGAGCAGGGGTTCCCCGCCGCCGACATCCACGTCCGCGGCAACGAGGTGACCGCCACCGGGGAGCGCGCCGAGGTCGCCCTCGTGCAGAAGCTCTTCAACGAGATGATGCTGGTGCTGCGCACCGGCCAGCCCCTGACGGAGGACTCCGTGGAGCGCTCCATCGCCATGCTCCGCGAGGAGGGCCCGGACAGCCCGGCGCCGTCCCAGGTGTTCACCGCGAACATCCTGTCCAACCGCGGCCGCACGATCCGCCCCAAGACGCTGAACCAGCAGCGCTACGTCGACGCGATCGACAAGCACACGATCGTCTTCGGCCTCGGCCCGGCCGGTACCGGCAAGACCTACCTGGCGATGGCCAAGGCCGTCCAGGCCCTCCAGGCCAAGGAGGTCAACCGGATCATCCTGACCCGCCCGGCGGTCGAGGCGGGCGAGCGGCTGGGCTTCCTGCCCGGCACCCTCTACGAGAAGATCGACCCGTACCTGCGCCCGCTGTACGACGCGCTGCACGACATGATGGACCCGGACTCCATCCCGCGCCTGATGGCGGCCGGCACCATCGAGGTCGCGCCGCTCGCTTACATGCGCGGCCGCACCCTGAACGACGCCTTCATCATCCTGGACGAGGCCCAGAACACCTCGCCCGAGCAGATGAAGATGTTCCTCACCCGCCTCGGGTTCAACTCCCGGGTGGTGGTCACCGGCGACACCAGCCAGATCGACCTCCCGGGCGGCACCCGCAGCGGGCTCAAGGTCGTCCAGGAGATCCTGGCCGACGTCCCGGACATCCACTTCTCCGTCCTCACCAGCACCGACGTGGTCCGCCACAAGCTGGTCGGCCGGATCGTGGACGCCTACGAGCGCTGGGACGCGCTGCAGGAGGCCGAGGAGAACTCCCCGGCCGCCCGCAAGCCCGCCCAGCGGCGCCCCGGCAAGACCGCCGCGGCGCGCGCACCCCGACAGTCCCATCGCACCGAAAGCTGAGCACACAGCCCGTCATGTCGATCGACATCGCCAACGAGTCCGGTTGGGACGCCGATGAGGAAGCCATCCTCGACGTCGCCCGCTTCGCCCTGGACAAGATGCGGATCCACCCGCAGTCCGAACTGTCCGTGATCCTGGTGGACGGTGCGGCGATGGAGGAGCTGCACATCCAGTGGATGGACCTGCCCGGACCGACCGACGTGATGTCGTTCCCGATGGACGAGCTGCGTCCCGGCAAGGAGGGCGAGGAGCTGCCGCAGGGCCTGCTCGGCGACATCGTGCTCTGCCCCGAGGTCGCCGAGCAGCAGGGCAAGGCGGCCCCCTCCAAGCACTCGATGGACGAGGAGCTGCAGCTGCTCACCGTCCACGGCGTGCTGCACGTCCTCGGCTACGACCACGAGGAGCCGGAGGAGGAGGAAGAGATGTTCGCCCTCCAGAAGCGGATCCTGGACGACTGGCGGGCGGGCCGGGGCCTCGGCGGCATCTCCCCGGCCCCCACCACCCACTGAGCGCGGGGCCCGAACTCCCGTGAGTGGTGAGAGTACGAGCTTCATCCTCGGTGCCGTGGCCCTGGTCGTGCTGGGCTGGCTGGCCGCGTGCGCCGAGGCGGGCATCTCCCGGGTCTCCCGGTTCCGGGCGGAGGAGGCCGTGCGCAACGGCCGGCGCGGCTCCGCGCGGCTGCTGGCCGTCGCCTCCGACCCGTTCCGCTACCTCAACCTGGCCACCCTGATCCGGGTGGCCAGCGAGATGGCGGCCGCGGTGCTGGTCACCGTGGTGTGCGTGCGCAACATCCACCCGACCTGGCAGGCCGTGCTGCTGGCCTTCGGCGTGATGGTGCTGGTGTCCTTCGTCGCGGTGGGCGTCTCGCCGCGCACGATCGGGCGCCAGCACCCGATCTCCACCGCGACCGCGGCCTCCTTCGTGCTGCTGCCGCTGGCCGCGGTGCTCGGCCCGATCCCGCGGCTGCTGATCCTGCTGGGCAACGCGCTGACCCCGGGCAAGGGGTACCGGGAGGGGCCGTTCGCCTCCGAGGCGGAGCTGCGGGCGCTGGTCGACCTCGCCGAGAAGGACGACCTGATCGAGGACGAGGAGCGCCGGATGGTGCACTCGGTCTTCGAACTGGGCGACACCATCGTGCGCGAGGTGATGGTGCCGCGCACCGACCTGGTGATGATCGAGCGGCACAAGACCGTCCGGCAGGCGCTCACCCTGGCGCTGCGCTCGGGCTTCTCGCGGATCCCGGTGGTCGGCGACAACGAGGACGACGTGGTCGGCATCGTCTACCTCAAGGACCTGGTGCGCCGCACCCACATCAACCGGGAGGCGGAGGCCGAGGAGGTCGGCGCGGTGATGCGCCCGGCCGTGTTCGTCCCGGACTCCAAGCCGGCCGGCGACCTGCTGCGGGAGATGCAGCAGCGCCGCTCGCACGTCGCGATCGTGATCGACGAGTACGGCGGCACGGCGGGCCTGGTCACCATCGAGGACGTCCTGGAGGAGATCGTCGGGGAGATCACCGACGAGTACGACCGGGAGATCGCGCCGGTCGAGGACCTCGGCGACGGCTCGTACCGGATCACCGCCCGGCTGCTGGTGGAGGACCTGGGCGAGCTGTTCGGGATCGAGCTGGAGGACGAGGACGTCGAGACCGTCGGCGGCCTGCTGGCCAAGCACCTGGGCCGGGTGCCGATCCCCGGGTCGGCCTGCGAGATCCCGCTGCCCGAGCCGGCCGCGGCCGGCCTGACCGGCATCCTGCTGACCGCCGAGTCCTCGGCCGGGCGCCGCAACCGGATCGGCTCGATGGTCGCCTCGCCGGTGCGCGGGTCGGAAACGGTGCGGGCCGCGGGCGAGTAGCGGGTGGGCGGTCGCCGCGCGACCATGGAGGGCATGACGCACAAACTTCGCGCGGAGTACGGCCCGCAGGGGGCGGCCGGCGGAGTCAAGTCCTGGCACGTGGTGCGGGACGAGGACCCGTCGACCGCGCTCTGCGGCCGGACCATGCCCGCCGACGCCGAGACGCGGCCCGAACAGGAATGGGGCACCGGGCTGCGCTGCTGCCAGCAGTGCGGCTCGCTCTACCTGCACGAGACCCCGCACATGCAGGGGAGCCATCCCTACAGCTAGCCGTGGCCCTCGGCCGTGCTTTCCGGCCGGGGCCGAGCTCTGGAGGTCGCCATGAAGCTGCAAGACGAACTGCCGACCGTCGATCGACGGCTCGCCCTGGTGTGGCGGGTCGGGGCGGGGCTCGGGGGGATCTTCCTGATCGTGTTCGGGATCCTGGGGCTGGCCGACCACCCCGGCTTCCTGGCCACCCACGGTGACCGGATCGCCGGGCTGTCGACCAACGGGGCGCTGAGCATCCTGTCCATCGTGGCGGGGGCGGTCCTGCTGGCCGGGGCGGTGATCGGCGGGAACTTCGCGTCCAACCTCAACATGGTGGTCGGCGTGCTGTTCGTCCTGTCCGGCTTCTACGGGCTGACGGTGCTCGGCCGGCCGGACGCGAACATCCTCAACTTCCGGATGTCGAACGTGCTGTTCGCGTTCGTCTTCGGGATCGTCGTGACCACCTTCGGGATGTACGGCCGGGTGAGCAGCCACCTGCCGCACGACAACCCGTTCTGGCGCGACCGGGCCTCACGGGAGGAGCCGCTGCCGTCCGGCGCCGCGAAGACCTTCGTCAAGGTGCTCAACCCCAACCCGGGACGCACCCACCCGGTCGGCCACTGAGGTGCGACTCGCCCGCTCGGGCGGGCGAGCGGCCGCCTATGCTCGGCGGCATGAGTGACATCGTCGAACTCGACCCCGAAGACAAGAAGATCATCACCCTGGCCCGTTCGGCCCGCGCCCGCAACGGCGTGGCCGAGGGGGCCGCGGTGCGCGACGAGACCGGCCGCACCTACGTGGCCGGCACGGTCGCGCTGGAGTCGCTGCGGCTGAGCGCGCTGCAGGCGGCGGTGGCGATGGCGGTGGCCAGTGGTGCGAAGTCGCTGGAGGCGGCCGCCGTGGTGAGCGAGGCCGAGCAGCCCGCCGAGGCCGACCTGGCGGCCGTGCGGGACCTGGGCGGGCCCGGCACGCCGGTGCTGCTGGCCGGGCCGGACGGGACGCTGCGGGTGGCGGCCGAGGCGCGCTGAGGCGCCTGCGGCGGCCCGTCGGGGCCGCTGTGGCGGACCCCGCCCCCTGCGGTCAGGCGGACCCCGCCTCCTGTACTCAGCAGATAATCTCACCGGAGGGGTGGACTCGGTGAGGGGCTGGGGCATGGGGGCGTTGGCGTTCGTCGCCGGGCTGGTGCTGTTCGTGATGGGCATGGGCAAGTGGCAGGAGACCGGCACGGTCTACTGGCTCTGGGGCTCACTCGCCTTCCTGCTGCTGCTGGTGGTGTTCTCGCTGGTCGGACGGGGCGGCGGCAAGGGCTGAGCGGCCCGGACGGACCGACCCCGGACAGCGGGGCTCCGGTGATCAGGGAGAATGGGGCCCATGAATGCCCCTTCCTCCTCGTACCGCTCCGGGTTCGCGTGCTTCGTCGGCCGTCCCAACGCGGGCAAGTCGACCCTGACCAACGCCCTGGTGGGGACGAAGGTCGCGATCACCTCCGACCGCCCGCAGACCACCCGGCACACCGTGCGCGGCATCGTGCACCGCCCGGACGCCCAGCTCGTGCTGGTCGACACCCCCGGCCTGCACAAGCCCCGCACCCTGCTCGGCGAGCGCCTCAACGACCTGGTCCGCACCACCTGGGCCGAGGTCGACGTGATCGGCTTCTGCCTGCCCGCCGACCAGAAGATCGGCCCCGGCGACAAGTTCATCGCCAAGGAGATCGCCGGGATCAAGAAGACCCCCAAGGTCGCCATCGTCACCAAGACCGACCTGGTCGACTCCAAGCGCCTGGCCGAGCAGCTGATCGCCATCCACCAGCTCGGCATCGAGCTGGGCTTCGAGTGGGCCGAGATCATCCCGGTCTCCGCGGTCGGCGACAAGCAGGTCGAACTGGTCGCCGACCTCCTCACCAAGCTGCTGCCCGAGGGCGACCAGCTCTACCCGGCGGGCGACCTCACCGACGAGCCCGAGCAGATCATGGTCGCCGAGCTGATCCGCGAGGCCGCTCTGGAGGGCGTGCGGGACGAACTGCCGCACTCGCTGGCCGTCGTGGTCGAGGAGATGCTGCCGCGCGAGGGCCGCCCGGCGGACCGCCCGCTGCTGGACATCCACGCCAACGTCTACATCGAGCGGCAGAGCCAGAAGGCGATCGTGATCGGCGCCAAGGGCGCGCGGCTCAAGCACGTCGGCACCACCGCCCGCAAGCACATCGAGGCGTTGCTCGGCACGCCGGTCTACCTGGACCTGCACGTCAAGGTGGCCAAGGACTGGCAGCGCGACCCCAAGCAGCTGCGCAAGCTCGGCTTCTGACCGGGCAGTTCGGCGAAGGGCGGGGAACCGCCCCGGGCCCGTCCGGACGCCGTGCGCGTCCGGGCGGGCCCGTGCCGCACCGGGCCCGGGAGCGGTCTACGCCCCTTCGCGGAGCACCAGCGAGACCAGCTCCCGCTGCGAGTCGGTGAGTTTGGGGTCGGCGCAGTACACCGTCCGCCCGTCGACGGTGATCTCGTAGTGGAAGCCGTCCGGCACCCCGTACGAGGGCGCGCGCAGCCCGCCCGCCACGGCCTCGCGGGCGAGCGCGTGGACGTGCGGGGCGTCCGTGCGGTCGACGGTGTCGAGCTCCGCGTGGCGGAGGATTCCGGCGAGTCCGCCGGTCCGGGTCACCTGGATACGCATGGTGTCCATGGTGCTACGCAGGGAAGGCTCGTGCGGCTCTTTTCCCTGACCGTGACCTTAAGCCGGTCTCAAACCGCTCCGGACCGGCGGTGAACCGGTCGCCCGCGGTCATCCCGGGCTGACGCCGACCTGGGCCCAGGAGGCCGTCACGGTGTCGGCGATCGGGGGCTTGTCGGGGTAGCGGGCCTTGGCGGCGGCCACGGTGGCCCGGGCGAAGGCAGTGAAGTCGGCGGTGGCGGGCAGCGTGCCGCCGGTCAGGGCGTCGTACCAGATCCGCCCGGCCTGCTCCCAGGACGACCCGCCGAGGGCGGTGGCCAGCAGGTAGAACGCGTGGTTGGGGATGCCGGAGTTGATGTGCACCCCGCCGTTGTCCTCGGTGGTGTTCACGTAGTCCCGCAGGTGGGCGGGTTGCGGGTCCTTGCCGAGCTGGGGGTCGTCGTAGGCGGTGCCGGGGGCCTTCATCGAGCGCAGCGCCACGCCCTGGATGCCGGGGGCGAGCAGTCCGGCGCCGATCAACCAGTCGGCGGAGGCGGCGTCCTGGTGCAGGGCGTACTGCTTGACCAGCGAGCCGAAGACGTCGGAGACCGACTCGTTGAGCGCGCCGGGCTGGTCCTGGTAGTCCAGTCCGGCGGTGAACTGGGTGACGCCGTGGGTGAGTTCGTGGCCGATGACGTCGATGCAGGCGGTGAAGTCGCCGAAGACCTGGCCGTCGCCGTCGCCGAAGACCATCTGCGAGCCGTTCCAGAAGGCGTTGTCGTAGTCGCGGCCGTAGTGGACGCTGGCGTCCATCCGCAGGCCGTGGCCGTCGATCGAGTCGCGGCCGAAGACCTCGGAGTAGAGCGCGAAGGTGGCGCCTAGGCCGTCGTAGGCGTGGTTGACGGAGGTGTCGGTGACCGGGGCGTGGCCCTCGGTGCGGACGGTGCGCCCGGGCAGCCGCCGGCCGTGCCCGGCGTCGAGGATCAGCCGGCTCAGGCCGGGGGCGCCGGCGGTCGGCGGGGGAGCGGCGAGGCGGGCCGCGCGGTGGGCGGCGTCCAGGGCGAGGGAGTGGACGGCGGGCTGGTGACCGGCCTCGGCGAGGCGGTCCAGGACGTACGGCGGGACGATCGCGCAGCGCGGGACTCCTGCAGTCATGTGGCCCAGGGTGAGGCCTCGATGACCGGATGTCACCACCTGCGGCAGGACCGGTCCACGTCTCAAGGAGTGGAACGGAAGCCCGGATCACTTCGGGGGCGCGCGGGCCTGGGTTACGCTGGGCCACATCATGCGCAACGGGCTGCTTCTTCTTAGCTGCCGCGTCGAGGGCCTGTAGTCCACCGGGCCGGCTCCCTCGCCGCGGGGAACGAGCTGTGCGCGGAAACGGCGGTGCGACGGCGCATCGCGTGGCGCAGCAGCGGCCGGCCAGTCGGTGTCGATCCCTCCCGACCGCCCGCACCACGCATCCACAGGAAGCCGAGAGTCCCCTCCATGACCGAGCAGACCTCCGCCGCGTCCGTCCCCGCCGCTCGCGCCTTCGTCGACCGGCCGACCCCGATCACCGCCGCCTCCGTGCGCCAGCGGCCCTCGGGCATGCGCTACGGGCGCTACCTGCCGTTCGGCACCGTCGACCTGCCGGACCGCACCTGGCCGGACAAGGTGATCACCAAGGCGCCGCGCTGGCTCTCCACCGACCTGCGGGACGGCAATCAGGCGCTGATCGACCCGATGTCCCCGGCCCGCAAGCGGAAGATGTTCGACCTGCTGGTGGCCATGGGCTACAAGGAGATCGAGGTCGGCTTCCCGTCCTCCGGCGCCACCGACCACGCCTTCGTGCGGTCGCTGATCGAGGAGGGGGCGATCCCGGAGGACGTCACCATCTCGGTGCTGACCCAGGCCCGCGAGGAGCTGATCGAGAAGACCGTCGAGTCGCTGGTCGGCGCCCCGCGGGCGACCGTCCACCTGTACAACGCGACCGCGCCGCTGTTCCGCCGGGTGGTGTTCCGCAACGACGAGGCGGCCACCAAGGCGATCGCGGTGGACGGCACCCGGCTGGTGATGGAGTACGCGGAGAAGCTGCTGGGCGACGACACCGTCTTCGGCTACCAGTACTCGCCGGAGATCTTCGTGGACACCGAGCTGGACTTCGCGCTGGAGGTCTGCGAGGCGGTGATGGACGTCTGGCAGCCCGGTGAGGGCCGCGAGATCATCCTGAACCTGCCGGCCACCGTCGAGCGGGCCACCCCGAACGTCCAGGCCGACCAGTTCGAGTGGATGTCGCGCAACCTGTCGCGCCGCGAGTTCGTCTGCCTGTCGGTGCACCCCCACAACGACCGCGGCACCGCCGTGGCCTCGGCCGAGCTGGCCTACATGGCGGGCGCGGACCGGATCGAGGGCTGCCTGTTCGGGCAGGGCGAGCGGACCGGCAACGTCGACCTGGTGACGCTGGGGATGAACCTGTTCTCGCAGGGCATCGACCCGCAGATCGACTTCTCCGACATCGACGAGGTGCGCCGCACCGCCGAGTACTGCAACCAGATGGAGGTGCACCCGCGCCACCCGTACGCCGGGGACCTGGTGTACACCTCCTTCTCCGGCTCGCACCAGGACGCCATCAAGAAGGGCTTCGACGTCCTGGAGGCGGACGCGAAGGCGGCCGGGGTGCCGGTGGCGGAGCACACCTGGGGCGTGCCGTACCTGCCGATCGACCCGAAGGACGTCGGCCGCACCTACGAGGCGGTCATCCGGGTCAACAGCCAGTCCGGCAAGGGCGGGGTGGCGTACGTCCTCAAGAACGACCACAAGCTGGACCTGCCGCGCCGGATGCAGATCGAGTTCTCCCGGATCATCCAGGCCAAGACCGACGCCGAGGGTGGCGAGGTCAGCCCGGCGGAGATCTGGCGGGTCTTCGAGGACGAGTACCTGCCGACCACCGGCAACCCGTGGGGCCGGCTGTCGCTGGCCGGTTCGCGCACCCTGACCACCGAGGACGGCCGGGACGCGCTGACCGCCGAAGCCGTGGTGGACGGTGCGCCGGTGACCCTGTCCGGCACCGGCAACGGCCCGGTCTCGGCCTTCGCGGACGCGCTGGCCCGGATCGGCGTGGACGTACGGGTGCTGGACTACGCCGAGCACGCGCTGAGCGAGGGCGGCGACGCCCAGGCGGCCGCGTACGTGGAGTGCGCGGTGGACGGCAAGGTGCTGTGGGGCGTGGGCATCGACGGCAACACCGTGCTGGCCTCGCTGAAGGCGATGATCAGTGCCGTCAACCGCTCGCAGCGCGGTTAACTCCCGAGGGTGGTACGCGAAGGGCCGTCCCGCGGGGCGGCCCTTCGCCGTGTCCGGCGGGCGCTCCGGGCGGGCTGTGGCCTGCGCCACATTTTTTCGGATCGGAAGCCGTTCGAGGTACTGACACGTGCCGGTAACCGTGGCAACATCGATCCACCGGCAAGCCGGGTCGGTGGGACGGCCTCGGTGTCCGGTCGCGTGACCTGTCCATAGTTGTGCAGGCCGCCTGCCATGTCTGGGGAGTGGCGCCGTGACCAGGTTGTGGGGTGTTCGCCCGAGGTGGCGGACCGATGTTCTCGGTGATTTCTTCTGTCCGGGCTGCGGCGGGGACCGCAACTACCGCCGGCAGCACGGCCGGCGGTGGCTGCGGTTGCTGGGGACGCCGGTCGCGCCGCTCGGGCCGGTGATCGGCAGCGTGCAGTGCACCAGCTGCCACGGGCGCTACGGCGTCGAGTCCCTGGAGCAGCCCACCAGCGTGCGCCTCGGCGCGATGCTGCGGGACGCCCAGTACACCATCGCCCTGGCCCTGCTCGCGGCCGGCGGCACCGCCCACCGGGCGGCCCGCGAGGCGGCCTGCACGGCGGTGCGCGAGGCCGGGTTCGAGGACTGCGGCGAGGCCCAGGTGCTGGCCGCCCTCGCCGCGCTGTCCGGGCTCGGCGGCGAACTCCACGACGCCCACGGGATGGCCGGCGGCCTGGCCGTGGAGCTGCACGCGGTGCTCGAACCGCTCGCCCCGCACCTGGCCCAGCAGGGCCGGGAGCGGCTGCTGCTGCTGGGTGCCGCGATCGCCCTGGCGGACGGGCGCTACCTGCCGCAGGAACGCGAGGCGCTGGCCGCCGTCGGCAGCTGCCTGGACCTGCCGCAGAGCCAGGTGCCGGCGCTGCTGGAGGCGGCGACCCGGGCACCGTACGAGAACCTGTAGGGCCTCGGCCCCGCCCCTCCGGACCTTCCGCATCCCCCACAAAACGGGCCCGTTCCCCCCTCCGGGCCCGCCGTGACCCGCACCGCAGTGGTCCTCCCCCACGGCCCCGGTGCGGGCAACACGGCTGTCCGCTGCCGCGGCCGTGCACGGCCGTCCGTGACCGTCCACGGCTGTCCGTGCCCTGGGGGACAATGGGGGGCATGAGTCTTTTCCGGGACGACGGCGTCGTGTTGCGGGCGCAGAAGCTCGGCGAGGCCGATCGGATCATCACCCTGCTGACCCGCCACCACGGCAAGGTCCGGGCGGTGGCGCGCGGGGTGCGCAAGACCAAGTCCAAGTTCGGCGCCCGGCTGGAGCCGTTCTCGCACGTGGACGTGCAGTTCTTCAGCCGGGGGAGCGAGCTGATCGGGCGCGGGCTGCCGCTGTGCACCCAGGTGGAGACCATCGCCCCGTACGGCGGAACGATCGTCACCGACTACGGCCGCTACACCGCCGGCACGGCGATGCTGGAGACGGCCGAGCGCTTCGCCGAGAACGAGGGCGAGCCGGCCGTCCAGCAGTACCTGCTGCTGGTGGGCGGGCTGCGCACGCTGGCCGCCGGAACGCACGAGTCGCACCTGGTGCTGGACGCCTTCCTGCTGCGCTCGCTCGCGGTGAACGGGTACGGCGCGAGCTTCACGGACTGCGCCAAGTGCGGCCTGGACGGGCCGAACCGTTTCTTCTCCCTCCCCGCAGGGGGGGTGCTCTGCGCGGACTGCCGAGTGCCCGGATGTGCCGTACCCTCCCCTGAGACACTGGTACTGCTCGGGGCGCTGCTGTCAGGGGACTGGCGGACGGCCGACGCCTGCGAGCCGCGGTACTGGCGGGAGGGCAGCGGCCTGGTCGCGGCCTATCTGCAGTGGCACCTGGAGCGGGGCATCCGCTCGATGAGATACGTGGAGAAGTGAGCACATGGCAGCGCGACGGCTCTTCGGCGGCGGCAAGCAGCGGGTCTACGAACCCCCGACCCCGCACCCCAGCGGCGCCAAGCCCCCGAAGATCCCCGGCGAGCTGGTCCCGGACCACGTCGCCATCGTGATGGACGGCAACGGCCGCTGGGCCAAGGAGCGCGGGCTGCCCCGCACCGAGGGCCACAAGATCGGCGAGTCCGTCGTGCTGGACGTGCTCAAGGGCGCGATCGAGCTCGGCGTCAAGAACATCTCGCTGTACGCGTTCTCCACCGAGAACTGGAAGCGCTCGCCCGACGAGGTGAAGTTCCTGATGAACTTCAACCGGGACGTCATCCGCCGCCGCCGCGACGAGATGGACGCGATGGGCGTGCGGATCCGCTGGGCCGGCCGGATGCCCAAGCTGTGGAAGAGCGTCGTCCAGGAGCTCCAGGTCGCCGAGGAGCAGACCAAGGGCAACGACGCCGTGACGCTCTACATGTGCGTCAACTACGGCGGCCGGGCCGAACTCGCCGACGCCGCGCAGGCGATCGCGCTGGACGTGGCGGCGGGCCGGCTGGACCCGAAGAAGGTCAACGAGAAGACCATCGCCAAGTACATGTACCACCCGGACATGCCGGACGTGGACCTCTTCCTGCGCCCCAGCGGCGAGCAGCGCACCTCCAACTTCCTGCTCTGGCAGTCCGCTTACGCCGAGTTCGTGTTCCAGGACGTGCTCTGGCCGGACTTCGACCGCCGCGACCTGTGGCGGGCCTGCGAGCAGTTCGCGATGCGCGACCGCCGCTTCGGCGGGGCGATCCCGAACGAGGTCGCCGCGCCGGTGGAGCTGCCCACCCAGCGCTGACGCCGACCGTCGTGGGCGCGCCGAAGGGCCCGTGGGAACGAACCGTTCCCACGGGCCCTTCGGCCGTCGTCCGCGCGGGCTGCCCCCGTACGGACGGCCGGTCAGTCCTTCTTCGCGCAGTCCGCGCAGGTGCCGAAGATCTCCAGGGTGTGCGCGATGTCGCTGAACCCGTGCTCGGCGGCGACCGAGTTCGCCCAGCGCTCGACGGCGGGGCCCTCGACCTCGACGGTGGCGCCGCAGTGCCGGCAGACCAGGTGGTGGTGGTGCCCGCTGCTGCACCGGCGGTAGACGGCCTCGCCGTCGGCGGTGCGCAGCACGTCCACCTCACCGGCGTCGGCGAGCGACTGGAGGGTGCGGTAGACCGTGGTCAGACCGACGGAGTCCCCGCGGTGCTTGAGCAGGTCGTGGAGCTCCTGGGCGCTGCGGAAGTCCGCGATCTCGTCCAGGGCCGCCGAGACGGCGGCTCGCTGCCGGGTCGAGCGGGCGCGCGGCGACGGGCCTGCGGTGGTCACCGTGGGTCCTCCTGGGGTCGTGGGCGTCACGCACCTCATTGTGCCAGCCCGGCCCGCCGCTCCGGAGTGGTCGCGTTGGAGGAAGTCCGTCCCGGGTCCTGGCCGGGGATGAGGCCGGGGATTCCGTCGGGGAGTCGGACGTCGCAGACCTGGGGGCCCGGGTCGGCGTCGCCGCGGCGCCGGTGGCGGCGGCGGGCGAGCGGGGCGGCGATCGCGCTGAACACCGCGAACACCGCGATGGCGAGCAGCACGATGGCCGGGCCGGAGGGCACGTTCAGCTGGTAGGAGCCGGTGACGCCGGCCAGCGCGACCACCACGCCGAGGGCGATCGAGGCGGCCTGGGTGGCGGCGAAGGAGCGGGTCAGCTGCTGGGCGGCGACCACCGGGACCACCATCAGCGCGCTGACCAGCAGCAGTCCGACCACCCGCATGGCGACCGTGACGGTGACCGCGGCCATCACCGCGAGCAGCAGGTTGAGGGTGCGCACCGGCACCCCGGTGACCCGGGCGAAGTCCTCGTCCTGGCAGATCGCGAAGAGCTGGCGGCGCAGGCCGACGGTGACCGCGATGACCACCGCCCCGAGCACCGCGATGGTGGCCAGGTCGGCGGGGGCGACGGTGAGGATCGAGCCCCACAGGTAGCTCTCCAGCGAGCCGGCCCCGGCCTGGGCGGACATCGAGACCAGCAGCTTGCCGCAGGCCATGCCGCCGTAGAAGAGCATCGCCAGGGCGATGTCGCCGCGCTGGTTGCCGCGCGAGCGGACCAGCTCCATGGTGACGGCGCCGAGCACGCAGACCAGCACGGCCATCCAGACCGGGCTGGTCTGGAAGATGAAGCCGAGGCCGACGCCGGTCATCGCGACGTGGCCCATGCCGTCGCCCATCAGGGCCTGGCGGCGCTGCACCAGGTAGATCCCGACGGCGGGGGCGGTGATCCCGACCAGCACGGCGGCCAGCAGGGCGCGCTGCATGAAGTCGTAGGAGAGCATCTCGGTCATGCGAACAGCCTCGGCGGGGTGAGGTCGGCGTGCGGGTGGACGTGGTCGTGGCCGGGCAGCGCGTGCAGGCCGGCGCCCGGTACCGGCGGGCCGTCGTGCGCGACGCAGCCGTCCCGCAGCACCACGGCGCGGTCGATCAGCGGCTCCAGCGGCCCGAGTTCGTGCAGCACCAGGAGCACCGAGGCACCGCGGCCGACCTCGGCGCGCAGGGTGTCGGCGAGCACCTGCTGGCTGGCGGCGTCCACGCCGGCCATCGGCTCGTCCATGATCAGCAGGTCGGGGGTGCCGACCAGGGCACGGGCGATCAGCACCCGCTGCTGCTGGCCGCCGGAGAGGTCGGCGACGCCGTCCCCGGCCCGGTCCAGCATGCCGACGGCGGCCAGCGCGCCGTCCACCGCGGTGCGGTCCCGGCGGCGGAACGGCAGCAGCCGGTGCTGCGACAGCCGCCCGGTGGAGACCACCTCGCGCACGGTGGCGGGGACGCCGGAGGCGGCGGTGGTGCGCTGCGGGACGTACCCGATCCGGTGCCAGGCGCGGAAGGAGCCGTACGGGGTGCCGAACAGCTCCAGGGTGCCCCGCTCCAGCGGCACGGAGCCGATCACGGCCTTGACGGTGGTCGACTTGCCGGAGCCGTTGGCGCCGAGCAGGGCGACGACCTCGCCGGGGCGGACGGTGAGGTCGACGCCGCGCAGCACCGGCCGGCCGCCGCGGGAGGCGACGGCGTCGCGGAGGCGGACGGCCGGGGGTATCGGGTGGGTCATGGCGGGGCGTCCCGTCAGCTCGCGGGGGTGGGGGCGGGGGTGGCCGCGGCGGGGGCGCCGAGGGCGGCCCGGAGGTTGGCCAGGTTCTGCTGCATGACGGTCAGGTAGTCGTCCTTGGACGGGTCCTTGACGCCCTCCAGCGGGTCCAGCACGGCGGTCTTGAGGCCGAGGTCCTTGGCGACCGTGTCGGCGAGCTTGGGGCTGACCAGGGTCTCGAAGAAGATCGTGGTGACGCCGTTGTCCTTGGCGGCCTTCTGCACCTCGGCGAGGCGGGCCGGGGTGGGCTCGGACTCCGGGTCGGCGCCGTTGATGGCGACCTGGGTGAGGCCGTAGTGGTCGGCGAGGTAGCCGAAGGCGGCGTGGCTGGTGACGAAGGTCTTGGTCTTGACGTCCTGCAGCCCGGTCCGGAACTCCTGGTCCAGGGCGGTGAGCCGGGTGACCAGGTCGTCGGTGTTCTTCTGGTAGTCGGCGGCGTGCGCGGGGTCGGCCTTGGCGAACTCGGCGCCGACGCTCTTGGCGATCGCGGCGTAGCGGCTCGGGTCGAGCCAGATGTGCGGGTCGCCGGCCGGGCCCTCGTGCTGGTGGCCGTCGCCCTGGGCGGCGCCCTCGTCGAGGTGGTGGTCGACCAGCGGGCTGGCGGCGGTGGCGTCGATCTTGTGCTTGCTGTCCGACTGGCCGACGGCCTGGTCGACGGTGGGCTGGAGGCCCTTGAGGTAGAGGATCGCGTCGGCCTTCTGGACGCCCGCGACCTGCTTGGCGGTGAGCTCCAGGTCGTGCGGCTCGACGCCGGGGGCGGTGAGGTCGGTGACCGAGACGTGCTCCTTGCCGATCTGCTGGGCCAGGAACTCCATCGGGTAGAAGGAGGCGACGACGTTCAGCTTGCCGTCCGTGCCCTGGGCGCTGCTGCTGCCGCCGCAGGCCGTGAGGGCCGTGGAGGCGGCGAGGGCGGTGACGGCCAGGGCGGCGGTCCTGCGGGTTCGGCGGCTGAGCAGTCCGATCATCATGACAATCATTCTCATCTGCAGTGGAAATGATTGTCAACTCACTCGGACGGGTGAACGGCAGGTGGCCGTGGATGGGGGGAGCCGGACCATATCGATTTGAACCCCGTACCCGTCTGGCCGGTAACCTTGGGTATTCGGGTACGAGCAACCAGCCGTGCCCTGACCGTGCCGTACGTACTGAAGAGAGCACTGTGGCCGCCGACAAGATCGACACGATCGTCAGCCTGAGCAAGCGCCGAGGCTTCGTCTACCCCTGCAGCGAGATCTACGGCGGCACGCGTGCCGCCTGGGACTACGGGCCGCTGGGCGTCGAGCTCAAGGAGAACATCAAGCGCCAGTGGTGGCGCACGATGGTCCAGGCCCGCGAGGACGTCGTCGGACTCGACTCGTCGGTGATCCTGGCCCGCGAGGTCTGGGAGGCCTCCGGCCACGTCGCCACCTTCAACGACCCGCTGACCGAGTGCCTCTCCTGCCACAAGCGCCACCGGGCCGACCACCTGGAGGAGAAGTACGAGGCCAAGCACGGCTTCCCGCCGCCGAACGGCCTCAAGGACGTCAACTGCCCCGACTGCGGCACCAAGGGCCAGTTCACCGAGCCCAAGGACTTCTCGGGCATGCTCAAGACCCACCTCGGTGTCACCGAGGAGGCGAGCGGCCTGGCCTTCCTGCGCCCCGAGACCGCCCAGGGCATCTTCACCAACTTCAAGGCCGTCCAGACCACTTCGCGCAAGAAGCCGCCGTTCGGCATCGCCCAGACCGGCAAGAGCTTCCGCAACGAGATCACCCCCGGCAACTTCATCTTCCGGACCCGTGAGTTCGAGCAGATGGAGATGGAGTTCTTCGTCAAGCCGGGCGAGGACGAGCAGTGGCACGAGTACTGGCTCCAGCAGCGCTGGGACTGGTACGTCGACCTCGGTCTGCGCACCGAGAACATGCGCTTCTTCGAGCACCCGAAGGAGAAGCTCTCCCACTACGCCAAGCGCACCGTGGACATCGAGTACCGCTTCAACTTCGGCGGCTCCGAGTTCTCTGAGCTGGAGGGCGTCGCCAACCGCACGGACTACGACCTGCGGGTGCACAGCGAGGCCTCCGGCCAGGACCTCAAGTACTTCGACCAGGAGAGCGGCGAGCGGTACTTCCCGTACGTCATCGAGCCGGCGGCCGGCCTCAACCGCGCCATGCTGGCCTTCCTGATCGACGCCTACTTCGAGGACGAGGCGCCGAACGCCAAGGGCGTCATGGAGAAGCGCGTCGGCATGCGGCTCGACCCGCGCCTGGCCCCGGTCAAGGTCGCCGTGCTGCCGCTGTCGCGCAACGCCGAGCTCTCCCCGAAGGCCCGCGGCCTGGCCGCCGACCTGCGCACCGCGTGGAACGTCGAGTTCGACGACGCGGGCGCGATCGGCAAGCGCTACCGCCGCCAGGACGAGATCGGCACGCCGTTCTGCGTCACGGTCGACTTCGACACCCTCGAGGACAACGCCGTGACCGTTCGCGACCGCGACACCATGTCGCAGGAGCGCGTGTCGCTGGACCAGGTGAAGGGCTACCTGGCGGCGCGGCTGATCGGCTGCTGAGTCCGGTACTCCGGTAGCTCGGTACTTCGGGGAGCCCCCGGCCGTCCTTCCTCGTGGAGGCGGGCGGGGGCTCCCCGCTGTCGTACGGCCGGTGGGTCAGCGCCGGCCCCAGCGGGAGCGCGGGGCGGCCGGCGGGGCGGTCGGCAGGCCGGCCGTGCGGAGGGCGGCCAGGGTGGCGCGGTGGCGGGCGTCGTCGGCGAGCAGCGCGGCCAGCAGCTGCCCGTAGAGGTCCCGGCGGTTCTCCAACGCGGCGGCCAGGCGCACCAGTTCGACCGGCGGGCGGAGGGCCGTCAGCTCCCGCAGCAGGAGGGTGGCGAGCGCGGGCGGCAGCTCGGTCGCGAGTCCGGCCAGGTCCGCGGTCGGGCGGCCGGCCGCCTGGCGCAGCAGCGTGCGGACGTCGGCGGGGCGGCCCTGCTGCTGCAGGCCGGCGGCCAGCGAGGTCAGCTCCGGGGTCGGTGCCGAGCCCCACTCCCAGAGCAGCGTGGCGCTGTCGGCGTGCTGCCCGGCCCGCTCCAGCGCGGCGAGCAGGGCCGGGACCGCGGCGGCCGGGTAGGCCCGGAAGGCGTGGAACAGTTCGGCGGCCTCCTCGGTCAGCCCCAGCTCGCGCAGCTCCGCCAGCACCGCGACGGCGTGCTCCGGGGCGCCCCGGGCGGTCGTCCGGGCCAGCTGGAGCGAGGCGCCGGTCGGGCCGCGCTGGGAGAGCATCCCGGCCAGCAGGGCGGCGTCGGCGGGGGCGAGCCGGGCGGCGGCCCGGTCCAGCAGGTCCTCGGCCTCGGGGCGGGCGCCGCTGCGGTGGAGTCCGGTGATCCGCTCGGTGAGGGCGCCGAGGTCGGGGCGGACGGGTGGGGCGGGGGGTGCTGCCGGTGGCGGCGTCGGTGCCGGGGCCGAGGGTGGGGCCGGAGCCGGAGCCGGAGCCGGAGCCGGGGGCGGTGGGGGCCGGTGGGCGGACCGGGGTGGGGGGTCCGCCTGCTCGGGGGCGGGCTGGGGGTGTGGTCGCTGTCTGAGGTGGATCTCCAATTCCTGTAACTGGTCGCTCAGTTGCAGGCAGCGCGCACCCAGGCCCTCGCGCAGGGTGCGGGCCTGGGCGAGCTGCCGCAGCAGGTCGCCGTCCGGGCGCCGGCGGCCCGGGGTCGCCCGTATCGCCTCGTTCAACCGGCGTTCGCGTTGGCCCGCGTAACGGCTCGCGCGGAGCAACTCGTCGAGTTCCGACCGGAGTTCGGCGGCCCGTTGCTCGCCCTCCGGTTGCTGGCCTGCGGATTCTTCCGTCGACCGCATGCGCATGATCGCCCCAACCTGTCCATCTGTACCCTGACTGCGGGACATCCTGGCGTCGAAATGTGGCGATGGAGTTACGAGAGCGCGACCAGTCGTGCCCGAGTGGTGTCAAGGAGCGCACAGAGGGCGGCCGTTGCGAAAAGTGCGCCGGTCGCGCTCCGCGGCGGGGGCGCCCCGTCCGACAGGGGCACGACCGGTCTCATCTCTCATCCGGCCAGTCGTGCCCGCGCCTCCATCAGCGCGAACCCGAGCAGGTTCAACCCCCGCCACTCCAGCGGTCGTTCGGCCCGGATGTCGTCCGCGCCGAGGCCGATGCCCCAGATCCGGTCCAGCGGGCTGGCCTCGACCAGGACGCGGCCGCCGGTGCCCAGCAGGTACTCCCGCAGGGCCTCGTCCTGGCCGAACTTCGCGACGTTCCCCTCGACCACCAGGTCGAACCGGCCCGCCGTCCAGGTCTCGTCGTCGAAGTCCTGCACCAGCCGGCCCAGCTTCTTCGCCTCGGCGGGCGTCCGGGCCTCCAGGACCTGCTGCTCGATCGCCCGGTCGCCGAACATCCGGGCCTTGCCGGCCATCATCCAGTGCTCGGCGGAGGCGTACGTCACCCCGTCGACGGTGAACTGCCCGGGCCACCACTGGCTCAGGCACTCCTGCCGCGTCCCGCCGCCCTTGCGGGCGGTGTGCCCCCAGAACATCACCCACTTCGGCCGCGCCCCGGTGGCCATCAGGGCCGCCAGCTCCTCGCGGCTGCGGACGTCGGCGAAGTCCCCGACCTGCTGCTTGCTCATAATCGTCATTCTGACACGAAGGGTCGGGAGCCCGCCATCCGTTTGACGGCGGCGGGCTCCGCCCGGCTGCCCGAGCCCGGGGGCCGGCGGGTCAGTCCCGGTCGGCGGCGGCGACCAGTTCCAGGAAGCGCAGCCCGAGTTCGGTGACCTCCTCCGCCGTCCAGTCCTGGGCCGAGCCCGCCAGGCGGACCTCGGCCATGGCGAGGCCGGGGGCGGCGTCGGTCCAGTCCAGGAACCAGGTCCCCTCCCGCTCGGCGAGGGCGAGGGTGGCTGCGTTCAGGACCCGCGCCGGGTGGGGGAGCCAGAGCTGGAAGTCGTGGGTGGGCGGGACCTCCGGGAAGATCCGCGCACCGGGCAGGGCGGCCAGGGCGGGGGTGAGGGTCGCCGCGTGGCGGGCGTAACCGGGGATCCGGGGGAGCTCGGTGTCCAGGCCGGTGAGCGCGGCGAGGGCGGCCGGCCACTGCTGGTAGAGCTGCCCGCCGTAACGGTGGCGCCAGGTGCGGGCGTACGCGGTGAAGGCCTTGTCCCCGGCGAGGGCGGCCCCGCTGATGCCGCCGAGGTCCTTGTAGAAGGAGACGTAGACGCTGTCGGCCAGGGCGGCGATCCCGTCCAGCGGCCGGCCGAAGTGGGTCGTGGTGTTCCACAGGCGGGCGCCGTCGAAGTGCACCCGGGCGCCGGCCTCGCGGGCGGCGGCGACCAGCTCGGTGAGCTCGTCCCAGGTGGGCAGGACGAAGCCCGGGTCGCGGAGCGGGAGTTCCACCACCAGGGTGCCGAACGGCTGGCCGAGGGCGCGCAGTTCGTCGGCGGTCGGCTGCCGCGGCTCGGTGGTGGGCCAGAGGCTGCGCAGGCCGGTCAGTTGGATGTGGGCGTGGCGCTCGTGCCGTTCGAGGTGGCTCTGCGGGTGGAGTGCGACGGCCGGGTTGCCGGTCCGCTCGGCGTGGTGGCGCAGGGCGACCTGCTGGGCCATCGTCCCGCTGGGGAAGAACACCGCGTCCTCCGTGCCGAGGAGCGCGGCGGTGCGCTCCTCCAGCTCCCCGACCGGCCCGCCGTCCCCGTAGATGTCGGGGTGGGCGTCCGGCTCGACCGCCTCGGCGAGTGCGGTGAGCCGCTCGCGCATGGTGAGCGGGCGGTTGCCGGAGAGGAAGCGGGTACAGGCCCGGTGGGCGGCGCGCAGGCGGGCCCAGTCGATCTGGTCATCGGTCATCCGGCGATTCTCCGTCCGGCGGGAAACCGGGCCAACCGCTTTTCGCTACCCGGGGGCGCCGAACCCGGGGGCGCCGAAGCGGGCGAGGTAGTGCCACACCTTCTTGAGGGCCTGGGGGTCGTGGCGACCGCTCGCGGCGGCAGCGCCGATGATCCGGGGGTCGAGGGCGCCCTCCTCGGCGATCCGGGCGCCGAGGGCGACGAACTCCTGGCCGCGGTAGTCGGGGTGGCGGCGGAGCTCCTCGACGGTGAGCCGGAAGCCGGGGTGCCACTCCAGCGGGCAGGCGAGGCGGCGGGCGGCGTCCTCGACCGGGGTGTCCCGGTAGCAGGGGTCCAGCACCAGGGCCTCGACGTCCTCGGCCAGCCGGACCGGGCCGTGGACCTGTGCCTCGATGTAGTCGTCGAGGGCGTCCTGGTCGTCGGCCAGGGCCAGTTCGACGAGCCCCATGCGGGCGGCGGTGCCGAAGTCCGTGGGCTCCAGGAAGCTGTCCGGGTAGCAGAAGGTGGTGCGCTCCAGGGCGGGGGCGGTGAGCCGCAGGTGCGCGGAGCCGAAGCGGGGTGCGGCGCCGACCGGACTGCGGCGGTGGTCGAGGGCTCCGTAGACGGGGCGTTCGCCGGGAGCCGCGGCGTCGTAGGCGCCGGCGAAGATCCGGCTCTCCCAGCGCCAGCGGTCCCCGCCGGGGTGGGCGGTCAGGCCGCCGTTACTGGTGCCGGTGGCGAACTGGGAGAGGTAGGCGCCGTCCTCGGCCAGGGCGTCGAGGACGGCCCGGCCGCGGGAGACCCGGTCCGGATGGAAGTTGAGGGTCACCCGCAGGGCCGGGTCGACGGGCGGCCCGGCGGAGAGCGAGGCCACGTGGCCGAGGGCCCGGACCTGCGGGGTCGGGGCGGGGTCGGAGCTCATGCGGGGTAGTGTCGCGCGGCCGGGCCGGTGGGTGCACCCGGGTTTTCGTCCGCTCCGGCGCCGCTGCGTCAGACGTACTGCGTCTGCAGGTCGTCGGGGAACAGGCCGTTGCCGTGGTGGGTGGCCCAGGTGGAGTGGGTGCTGCGGATCCGGGCGGCCTGGGAGGTCCGCCGCTGTTCGATCAGCAGGCCCTCCGTGCCGTTCGCCCACTGCCGGCGGGCCCGGTCACGACGGACCAGGAACAGGGTGGTGCCGACGACGACGGCCGCCAGAACGGCCAGGAACGCGAGAACGAAGCTCATGAGCTCCCCCTTCCTTCGGACTCGATCACTGTGCGAACCAAGTATCGCGGACCGGGGTGTCGCTCCGCCATAGCTGAAGTAGCTTGGGGCGCATGGCAGATGATGGCGCAGGCAGTTCCCCCACGGCCGGTCCGCCGACCGCTTCACCGGTTGCTCCGCCGACCGCTTCCCCGGCGGCTCCACGGGACTCGCGGAGCGCCGTACCGGCCCTGATGTTCTCGCAGGGCGTCAGTGTGGCGGGCACCCAGGTCACGGCACTGGCCCTGCCCGCGCTGGCGATCCTGCTGCTGGACGCCGGGCCGCTGGCGGCCTCGCTGCTGTTCGCCCTGGAGTACGGGGTGCAGGGGCTGACCGGCCCGTTCGCCGGGGTGCTGGTGGACCGGGTCGCCTCCCGGCGGCGGCTGCTGGTCGCGGTGGACCTCGCCCAGCTGCTGCTGATCGCCACCGTCCCGCTGGCGCACGCCGCCGGTGCGCTGACGCTGGCCCACCTCTACGCGGTCGCGGCGGTCTCCGGGGCCTTGGGCGGCATCTCCGCCATCGCGGTGCCGACCGTGGTGGCGGACTTCGTGCCCAAGGACGGCCTGGTGGCGGTCAACGCCAAGCTGGCCGGGGCCCGTTCGGTCGGCCAGATCGCCGGGCCGGGGCTGGCCGCCGCGCTGGTGCAGGCGGTCGGGGCGGCCACCGCGATGGTCGCGGACGCGGTCAGTTACGGGCTGTCCGCCCTCGCCATGAGCCTGCCCCGGCTCCACCGGGACGAGGAGCCGCCGCGGGCCGCCGCCCGCCCGGGGATCGCCGCCTCGCTGCGGGAGGGGATCGACGTCCTGCGCGGTCGGACGCTGCTGGCCCGGCTGGCCGTCGCCGCGGCGGCGCTCAACCTGGGTGGGGCGGGGTTGGCCGGGCTGTTCGCCTACTTCGCGTACCAGGTCGTGGGCCTGGGCCCGGGGGAGCTCGGGCTGACCCAGGCCGTCTACAGCATCGCCGCGGTGACGGCGGTGCTCACCGCGAAGCGGGTGATCCGGCGGGTCGGGCTGACCAGGGTGATCCCGCTCTTCGGCCCGCTGGCCGCGGCCGCCCTGTTCCTGATCCCGCTGGCCTCGCTCGGGGCGGCCCTCCCGGTACTGGTCGGCTACCAGGCGGTGTTCGGCTACTGCGCGACGGTCTGGGGCGTCAGCTGGGTGACCCTCCAGCAACAGCTGTCCCCGCCGGAGCAGTTGGGGCGGGTCCTCGGCCTGTCCCGCTCGATCGGCCAACTCGTCATGCCGGTGGGCGCGTTGCTGGGCGGCACGCTGGCCGGTGCGGTCGGCACCACCGGGGCGCTGGCCGTCTTCGCCGCGATCGCCCTGGCCGGCACCCTCGCGGTGGTGCGCACCCGACCCCGGGCGGTCCTCCCGGAGGGGAGCCGGGCCTGACCGGCCCGCCCGCCGGAGCGGGCCGGACGTAGCCTGCGGGCATGTCCGCCTCCTCCGCCTCCTCCGCTTCCTCCGCGCTCAGCCTTCCCACCCGCGTCGACGGCGACCCGGACCGGGTCGCGCTGGTCGTCCCCGGCGTCGGCTACTCGCCCGCCCGTCCGCTGCTGCACTTCGCCTCCGCCGTCCTGGCCCGGCACGGTTGGACGGTCCAGGAGCTGTGGTGGCGGATCCCGGACGAGTTCGTCGAGTTCACGATCGAGCAGCGGATCGCCTGGGTCGAGCGGCAGGTCGGCGCGGCCGTCGACGCCGAGGGCGGCGCCTGCCGCCTGCTGGTCGGCAAGTCGCTGGGCTCCCTGGCCGCCGGCCTCGCCGCGGACCGCGCCCTCCCGGCCGCCTGGCTCACCCCGGTGCTCACCGTCGACCAGGTGGCCCGCGCCCTCCACCGGGCCACCGCACCGACCCTCCTGATCGGCGGCAGCGCCGACAGGCTGTGGGACCGGAACGTTGCCGACGCCACCGGCCATCAGGTCCTGGAACTCCCCGCCGCCGACCATGGCCTCGAACTCCCGGACGACCCGACCGGATCCGTCGACCTGCTCCGCACAGCCGTCGCCCGCCTGGACACCTTCATCGGCGCACTGACCCCGGCCGTGGAACCTGCGCCTAGGCGGGGGCGCCGCCGGGCTCGACGTCCGACGTCGAGCCCGGTGCGGTGATCGGCAGGTCACGTCCCTCGGCCGCTTCGGCGAGGCGTTTGTCGTACGTCACAAAAGCGGTGAGCGCATGCTCCAGGTGTTCGGCGCCGGCGAGGTGAATGGCGTCGAGCGTCCCCAGGTGCCGGGTGGGGAAGCTGCCGGCGGCTCGGAGGATCGGATCGGAGAGCCGGATGCGGAGCATTCGGTCGAGCAGGTCCGCCGCAGCATCGTGCAACTGCTGCGGCGCACCGATCCTGATGAGCGCGCGCGGGACCTCGACCTGGGCCAGCGCACTGGTCGCATGGCCCTCGGAGCCGTGTGACGAGAGGAACGTTCGCAGTGCGGAGGACTCCGTCTCCGGGAGGAGGAGCTTGAGGATCGCGCAGGAGTCGAGGTAGATCAACGGTCTTCTTCCTCGCGCATCCTGTGGAGGGCCTCGGTCGCGGACGGGAGCCGGATGTTGATCGTGGGTGGGACCCAGTCGGCCAGTCCACGGGCGGTGGCGGCGTTCTCCGGGTCGATGGTGCCGTCGCGTACGAGATCCTCCAGGACCCGCTGCTCCGGGTCAGGCGGTGCGAGTACGGCGATCAGCCGCCCGTTGCGGGTGATCTCGATGCGCTCCCCGGCTGCGACCCGGTCGATCAGTTCGCTGGCATGTTGCTGGAGCTGCCGGATGGGGACTCTGGCCGTCATGCGACTCACGGTAGGGCGGATCGTGCGGCGATTGCGCGCAGCGTGCGTCGGGTTCACCCGGACGAGCGTCACCCCCGCTCCGGGCGCCCCCGCTCCGGGAGCCCCCGGCCGGGGAAGCCGTGGCGGCGCGCCGCCGTGGTCACGGCCAGGGCGAGGGCCAGCAGGGCCAGGGCCGACCAGGGCAGGGACCGCGGCCCGGCGTGGTCGAGGAGGAGGCCGCCGGCGGACGCGGCGGCGGCGATGCCGAGGTTCCAGCAGGTGACCAGCAGGGACTGGGCGAGGTCGGCGGCCGTGTCGGCGGCGTCGGCGACGGCGGTCTGCAGCAGGGTGGCGGCGCCGCCGAAGCCGAGGCCCCAGACCGCGGCGGCGGCGTAGACGGGCCAGGGCGACGAGCCGAGCAGGGCGCCGGCGAGGGTCAGGGTCGCGGCGCCGACGAGGAGGCAGGCGGTGAGGGTCAGGGTGCGCAGGTGCCGGTCGATCAGGGCTCCGGTGACGGCGATGCTCACCAGCGAGGCCAGGCCGAGGACGAGCAGTACGGTGTCGGTCCGCCCGCCGAGGTGCAGCGGTTCGAGCAGTGCCGCGACGTAGGTGTAGAGGACGTTGTGGGCGAGGACGAAGGTCGCGGTGACGGCCAGGACGGCCGCCACGCCGGGGATCCGTACGACCTGCCGGAGCGGCAGCCGGTCGTGTTCGGCCCGGCCGGGGACCGGGGGGACGGCCGCGGCGATCCAGCCGACGAGGGCGAGCGCGAGGACGCTCATCAGCCCGAAGGCGACGCGCCACCCGGCGGCCCCGGCGAGCAGGGTGCCGGCCGGGACCCCGACGGACAGGGCGACCGTGGCGCCGCCCATCGCGACGGCCATGGCCCGTCCGCGCTGTTCGGGCGCGACGATGCTGCGGGCGTACCCGGCCAGCAGGGCCCAGAGCATTCCGGCGACCAGGCCCGCCGCGAAGCGGGCGGCCATGGTGAGCGGGTAGCTGCCGGAGACCGCGGTGACGGCGTTAGCGACGGTGAAGCCGCCGACGGCGAGGAGCAGCAGTCGCTTGCGCGGCCGGCCGGCGGTGGCGGCGGTCAGCGGGATGGCGGCCGCGATGGAGCCGACCGCGTAGAGGGTGACGGACTGTCCGGCACCGGACTGGCTGACGCCGAGGTCCCTGCTCATCGCGGGCAGGACGCCGGCGGGCAGCGCCTCGGTCATCAGGGTGATGAACCCGCCGGTGCTCAGGGCGAGCAGCGCCGGCCAGGGCAGTCGGGCCGGTGGTGCCTCCCTCGCCGGGCCGGGCGAAGGTGTCGGGGTGGGGCCACCGGGCGTGGTCGGGGTCGTCATCGGGGAAGCGGGGGAAGGGAGTTCGTGCGTCGGCATGTGACCGATCGTCTATCGTTGACATGGATGTCAAGGTCCAGCCGGAGCGGCCCGGCTCCGACGTGAGGGTGGTCACATGCGGATCGGCGAACTGGCCAGGCTGACGGAGACCTCACCGCGCCTGCTGCGCTACTACGAGAAGCAGGGCCTGATCATCCCGCGCCGCGAGGCGAACGGGTACCGGGACTACGAGGACTCCCTGGTGGACCGGGTGCTCCAGATCCGCGGACTGCTGGACGCGGGGCTGCCGACCAGGATCATCAAGCAGATCCTGCCCTGCCTGGACGCCCCGCGGAAGATCCACTTCGCGGACGCCACCCCGGAGATGCTCGACACCCTGGAGTCCGAGACCGAGCGGATGACCCGCCGCATCCACTGCCTGACCCGCAACCGCGACGCCATCCTGGAGTACCTGTCCGTGGTCAGGGAACTCGCCTGACCGTACGGGCGGTTCCGGGCGGCGGGACGGCCCCGCGACCGGCGGGAACCGGTCGCGGGGCCGTGCGTCGTCGCCCGGGCCCGTGGGCCCGCGGGGCTCAGCCGATCGAGCGGGGCAGGCGGGTGGTCAGGTACAGCACGGTGAAGGAGCCCAGCAGCTGGACGCCGAGGCACAGGGCGAGCGCGCGGCCCATGCCGAGGCTGGGGGAGAGCGACAGGTAGAGGGTGCCGAGGGTGGCCACGCCGAGGGCGAGGCTGGACTGCTGGCCGGTGGCGAGGACGCCGCTGCCGACGCCGGCCCGGGCGGCGGGCACCTTGGCGAGCACGACCCGGAACAGCGGGGTGCCGATCAGGCCCTGGCCGATGCCCGCGAGGGCGACGCCGGGGGCCATCCGCAGCGGGGAGAAGTGGTCCGCGTCGGCGAGCACGGTCAGCGCGATGGTGGTGAGGCCGAGGGCCTGGACGACGGCGCCGGCGCTGAGCACCCGGCTGCCCCAGCGGCCGATCAGCCGCGGGCCGGAGAGCGAGGCGGTGAAGTAGCCGACGGCCATCGGGACGAGCGCCCAGCCGGCGGCGACCACGCCGAGCCGCAGGCCCTGCTGGAGGGCGACGGCGATGACGAACATGAAGCCGCCGAAGCCGGCGAAGTAGGGCAGCGCGATGCCGAGGCCGCGCCGCATCTCGGGGATCCGCAGCAGGCTGGGCGGCACCAGCGGGGTGTCGCCGCGCCGCTCGGCGCGGCGCTCGACCAGGGCGAAGGCGGTGGCGAACACCGGGAACAGGGCGAGCAGCACCCACGACCAGAGCGGCCAGCCGGCCGCGCGGCCCTCCATCAGGGGGACGAGCAGGGAGAGCAGGGAGGCGGTGAGCAGCACGGTGCCGGGCACGTCGACGGCGGCGGCCCGGGTGGCCCGGCTCTCCGGCACGTACCGGACGGCGAGGACGACGGCGAGCAGCGCGAACGGGACGTTCAGCAGGAAGACCGAGCGCCAGCCGGTGCCGAACAGGTCGGCGGCGACGAGCATCCCGCCGAGCACCTGGCCGATCACCACGGAGATGCCGCCGACCGCGCCGTAGACGCTGAGCGCGCGGCCGCGCCGGGCGCCGTCGGTGGCGGCGGTGATGGTGCCGAGCACCTGCGGGATCAGCAGCGCGGCCGAGGCGCCCTGGGCGGCCCGGGCGGCGACCAGGGACCACGCGTCGGGGGCGAGGCCGCAGGCCAGCGAGGTGACGGCGAAGGCGGCGGCCCCGATGACGAACAGCCGGCGGCGGCCGAAGGTGTCGCCGAGCCGCCCGCCGAGGACGAGCAGGACGGCGAAGGCGATGCCGTAGCCGGCGGCGACGAGTTCCAGCACCGCCGGTCCGGCGGCCAGGTCCTTGTCGATGGTGGGCAGGGCGACGTTCACGATGAAGAAGTCGAGCATCGGCAGGAAGGCCCCGAGCAGGACGGTGACCAGCCCGGCGGTGCCGAGGGCGGGGGTGTGCGGAGCGGTGGCCTGCGGAGTGGTGGTGCGCGGAGCGGTGGTGCGGGCGGTGCGGTGCGGGGCCGGGGCGACGGCGAGTCGTTGAGTCACGGGTCATACGATCCGCCGCCTCCCAGCCTGGTACCAGAGTGTGGTTATCCAGGTATGAGGAGTACCTGGCAACAGGCTGCGGCGTGCCGCATGCTGGGGAGCATGAGCCTGATGACCCCGGCCGCGCAAGCCCGTCCCGGTGCCGCCGTGCCGCACCGCGCCACACCCGACGAAGCCCGCCGGCACGACCTGGCGGCGTTCCTGCGCAGCCGCCGCGAGCGGATCGCGCCCGAGCAGGTGGGCCTGCCGCTGACCGGCCGCCGCCGCACCCCGGGGCTGCGCCGGGAGGAGGTGGCGCAGCTGGCCGCGGTGGGGGTGACCTGGTACACGTGGCTGGAGCAGGGGCGGGACATCCAGGTGTCCGCCCAGGTGCTGGACGCGGTGGCGCGGGCGCTGCTGCTGGACCCGAGCGAGCGGGCGCACCTGTTCACCCTGGCCGGCGCGGACGATCCGGCGCCGGTGCGGGAGTGCCCCTCGGTGACGCCGAGCGTGCGGCTGGTGCTGGATCAGCTGGCGCCCTACCCGGCCGCCGCGGTCAACTCCCGCTACGACATCCTGGCGCACAACGTGCCGTACACCGCCATCGTCGGCGACCTCGGGGAGCTGCCCCCGGAGGAGCGGAACCTGATGTGGCTGGCGTTCACCCCCTCCCGCTTCCGCGACGTGCTGATCGACCACCGGACGGAGCGCCTCGGCATGGTGGCCCGGTTCCGCGCCGCGATGGCCGACCACTCCGCCGAGCCCGCCTGGAAGGCGCTGCTGGCCCGGCTGCGCAAGGCCTCGCCGGACTTCGAGGAGGCGTGGCAGCGGCACGAGGTGATGCGGCCGGGCAACGGGATCAAGCGTTTCCAGGTGCCGGGCGTGGGCCTGCTGCGCTGCGAGTACACCAACTTCTGGCTCGGCCCCCGGCTCGGGACGCGCCTGATCAGCTACACCCCGCTGGACGAGGAGACCCGCCTCCTGATGGACCGGCTGCCGACGCGGCGCTAGCCGCGCACCGCCGCTCCGCGTACCGCTAGCCGCGCACCGCCGCTCCGCGGACGGCCCCGCGTACCGCCCCGGGTATCGCCTCGCGCCCGAGCAGTAGGCAGACCGCCGCCAGCGGCAGTTCGACGCAGCAGGCCATCACCAGCGCGGCGAGCACCGCGTGCCCCGGCCCGGCGCAGGCGATGTCGGCCAGGGCGTCCCCGGCCAGCAGCAGCGCCACCACCGCGCCCGCCCACAGCGCGGCGGGGCTGCGCCGGCGCAGCAGCGTGTCCAGCGAGAGCAGCGCGGCGAACTCCGCGAGGTCCAGCACCACCCACGGGGTCTCGTGGTTGACGGCCAGGACCATCAGCCAGGGCAGCAGCCCGAAGGCGGCCAGCCGCGGCAGCCGCCGGAACCGCTCCGGCAGGACGTACGCCGGAGCGGCGGAGGCGAACACCGCACTCATGCCGTACCTCCGGTCCGCACACGCTCCAGCGCGAGCCGCTCGACCGGCCCGCCCGCCGAGTGCCGGACCAGCACCGCGTCGAACGGCCCCTCGGCCAGGGCGAGCCAGAACTGCCCGGCCACCGTGACCACTTCGCCCACCGCCGCCCGGACGGTGCCGAACAGCCGCCGCCCGCCGGTGAACACCACCGAGGGCGCCCGGCCGTCGGTGGGCAGCCGCCCCCAGGCGAGCACGTGCGAGCCGCCACCGGTGGACGGGCTGCGCCGCGCGCCGCGGACGAGTTGCGGGGCGAGCCGGGCGGCGACCAGGACGTCGGCCAACTCGCCGTGCTGGTACAGCTCCAACGCGGCCCGGCCGCGGCCGGACCCGACGCTGCGGACCGACCAGGGCCCGGCCCCGGCGGGCAGCGTCCCCTCCGGCCCCGGCGCCGGGCGGAGCGCGCCCCCGGGAACACCCCCGTGGTTCCCGGGGACGGGCCGCCCGTGCGGCGGGGTGGCGGAGTGCGATGCGGTGCTCGTCATGTCCCCAAGCCTCCCGCCGCGAGGGGGGTCCTGTCGGTGGTGCTCCACACCGAATCGGGGGTGTATCCAGCTACACCCCCGGCGGGTACCCCCCTTCATGGCGGCCGTTGATCACCGGGCCCTACGCTGTCCGGCATGCCCTCCACCACGTTGCGCCGAGCGCTCGTCAGGAGCCTCGGGCGACCACCGTGGTCCGCCGGGGCCTGGCGGGACGCCCGCTTCATAGCCGCCGGAACACCCGTGGCCGCGCCGGTCTGGCTGGCGGTGACCGAGCCCAGCCTGCTCTTCCCGGTCCTCGCGGTCGTGCTGGTCTGCTCCCGCTGGCTCACCGCCCTCCAGCGCGGTCGGCTGCGTGCCCTCCGCGGCGTGGAGGTGCCGCCGCCCGGCGCGCCCGCGGGCCTGCGGCTGGGCCGGCTGCGGCTCGGTCTGGCCTGGCGTCAGCTCGGCTACCACCTGCTGATCGGCCCGGTGCTGGCGCTCTGCGCGGTGGCCGCCGTGTACGTCTGGGGCATCGCCCTGGTGCTGACCACCCTGTACGCCTGGGTCTGGCTGCTGCCGCCCGAAGCGGGGCTGCGCGGCGAGCTGGCCGGTCTGGACGTGGCGCTCACCGTGTTCGGCGTGCTGCTGCTGGCGGCGGCGCCCTGGCTGACGACGCTGACCGCCCGCTTGGAGGTCCGCTCGGCGCAGCTCCTGCTCGGGCCCAACCGGGCGGAGAAGCTGGAGCGCCGGGTCGAGGAGATCGCCGAGTCCCGGGCCGGTCTGGTGGACGCGGTGGACGCCGAGCGCCGCCGGATCGAGCGGGACCTGCACGACGGCGCCCAGCAGCGCCTCACCTCCCTCGCGATGAACCTGGGCCTGGCCCGGCGCACCCTCAAGGACTGCCCGCCCGACGCCATGCAGGTGATCGTCGCGGCGCACGAGGAGGCGCAGGCGGCCATCGACGAGCTGCGCGACCTGGTCCGCGGCCTGCATCCGGCCGTCCTGGAGGACCGCGGGCTGGACGCCGCGCTGTCCGGCATCGCGGCCCGGGCCCCGCTGCCGGTGCGGCTGGACGTCGAGCTGTCCGAGCGGATCGCCCCGACCGTCGAGGCGGTCGCCTACTTCACCGTCGCCGAGGCGCTCACCAACGTGGCCAAGCACGCCCGGGCCGAGCAGGTCGACGTCTCGGTGCGGACGACCGGCGGCCGGCTGCGCCTGGTCGTCAGCGACGACGGCGTGGGCGGCGCGGACGCCTCGCGCGGCACCGGGCTCACCGGTCTGCGCCAGCGCGCGGCCTCGGTCGACGGGACGCTGTCCGTTCTCAGCCCCCTCGGGGGTCCCACCACCATCACCGTGGAGTTGCCGTGCGTGCTGTGATCGCCGAGGACTCGGTCCTGCTGAGGGTCGGCCTGGTCAAGGTCCTGGAGGCGGTGGGCTTCGAGGTGGTGGCCGCCGTCGGGGACGCCGTCGAACTGCTGGCCGCCGTCGAGGAGCACCGTCCGGGGGTGGTGGTCGCGGACGTCCGGATGCCGCCGGGCTTCCACGACGAGGGGGTCAAGGCGGCGATGGTGATCCGGCAGCAGTGGCCGGAGACCGCGGTGCTGCTGCTGTCCCAGTTCGTGGAGGAGCGGTACGCGGCGGACCTGCTGGCCACCAACACCAGTGGTGTCGGCTACCTGTTGAAGCAGCGGGTGGCCAATGTGGACGACTTCGTGGAGGCGCTGCAGCGGGTCGCCGACGGCGGCACCGCGCTGGACCCGGAGGTGGTGGCCCAGCTGCTGGTGCGCCGGCACCGGGATCCGCTGGAGAAGCTGACCCCGCGCGAGCGGGACGTGCTCTCGCTGATGGCGGAGGGCCGTTCCAACGCGGCGATCGCGGCCGCCCTGGTGGTCAGCGACAGCGCGGTGGCCAAGCACATCAACTCGATCTTCACCAAGCTGGACCTCCCGCCGGCCGACGACAGCCACCGCCGGGTGATGGCGGTGCTGCGCTTCCTGGAGGTCACGTGAGCGCGCGGTCCACCAGGGCGTGGCGGATCACCGGGGTGCTCGCCCTGGTGTTCGTGCTGGTCATGGGCGCGGCGCAGACCATGGCGCTGGTGGCCCGGCAGTCGCGGACCGAGCAGCAGACGTTCGTCACCGCCGTCCGCAAGCTGCAGCTGGCGACGAGCAGCGCGTCGGTGCGGATCACGCCGGGCGTGGAGGGCCGGGTCGTGGTGCGCAAGAACCTCGACTGGACGGTCTCCGAGCCCCGGGTGCGCGCCGATGTGGTCGGCGACACGATGACGGTCGGTGTGGAGTGCCGGCGTTCCCTGCCCTTCTACAACTGCGGCGCCTCGATCGAGCTGGAGGTGCCCGCGGGGACGGAGGTCGCCGGCACGGTGACCTCGGGGTCGGTCGAGGTGTCGGACCTCAGCGGCGCGGTCCGGCTGGACGGGACCTCCGGCGCGATCCTCCTGCACGGGCTGTCCGGCCCGGTCCGCGCCCGCACCACGTCCGGGATGACCCAGGGCCGGGACCTCTCCTCGGCGCGGGCGGAGGTGTCCAGCACCTCCGGGTCGGTGGACCTGACCTTCCGGTCGGCGCCGCAGGACGTGAAGGTGAGCACCGGCTCCGGCTCGGTGACCGTGCAGGTGCCGAAGGGCAGCCGCTACCGGATCAACGGCGGGACGGGTTCGGGCAGCAGCACCATCGACCCGGCCCTGGGCGACGCCGCCAGCAGCAGGAGCCTGGAGGCCGACGTCGGCTCGGGCTCCCTGGACATCGGCTACCGCCCCGATCCGGAGTAGGTGGGGCCGGCTCACCCGGGTGGGGGACAATGGAGAGTCCCGTCCCCTGCTACCCGAGGTCAGCCGCGCATGACAGCCACGCCCGCACCCACCGCGACCGAGACCGAGTTCGCGCCGCTGGACATCGGCCCGATCCGGGTGTGGCCGCCCGTCGTGCTGGCGCCGATGGCCGGCATCACCAACGCCCCGTTCCGCACCCTGTGCCGCGAGCAGAGCGGCGGCAAGGGCCTGTACGTGTCGGAGATGATCACCACCCGGGCGCTGGTCGAGCGCAATGCCAAGACCATGCAGCTGATCAAGTTCGACCCGAGTGAGAAGCCGCGCTCGATCCAGCTGTACGGGGTGGATCCGGTGACCGTCGGCAAGGCGGCCCGGATGATCTCGGACGAGGGCCTGGCCGACCACATCGACCTCAACTTCGGCTGCCCCGTCCCCAAGGTGACCCGCAAGGGCGGCGGCTCGGCGCTGCCGTACAAGCGCAACCTGCTGCGCGAGATCCTCCGCGAGGCCGTCGCCAACGCCGGGGACCTGCCGGTGACCATGAAGATGCGCAAGGGCATCGACGACGACCACCTGACCTTCCTGGACGCGGGCCGGATCGGCGCCGAGGAGGGCGTGGCCGCGATCGCCCTGCACGGGCGCACCGCCGCCCAGCACTACGGCGGTACGGCCGACTGGTCGGCGATCGCCCGGCTGCGCGAGTCCGTCCCGGCGCACGTCCCGGTGCTGGGCAACGGGGACATCTGGTCGGCCGGGGACGCGCTGCGGATGATGCGGGAGACCGGCTGCGACGGCGTGGTGGTGGGCCGCGGCTGCCTGGGCCGCCCGTGGCTGTTCAAGGACCTGGTCTCGATCTTCGAGGGCGACGTCGACCAGGCCCGCCCCGACTTCGGCTACGTGGCCCGGGCGATGGTGCGCCACGCCCAGCTGCTCGGCGAGTGGCTGGGGGACGAGGCGCGCGGCGTGGTCGACTTCCGCAAGCACGTCGCCTGGTACACCAAGGGCTTCTCGGTCGGTTCCGAGCTGCGGGTGAGGCTGGCGAACTCCTCCTCGCTGGCCGAACTGGCCGGGACCCTCGCCCAGGTGGAGCAGACCCAGACCTGGCCGATCGGTGCGGACGGCCCGCGCGGGCGCACCAGCGGCAACGGCCGGGTGGTCCTGCCGGAGGGCTGGTTGGACGATCCGTACGACTGCGCCCGGCCGGGTGAGGACGCCGAATCGGACACCTCCGGCGGATGATCTAGCCGATCCGGCGAATTCGGCCCTCCGGGGCCGCTGGCCACCCGGGCCCAGCCCTCTTGTCCATTCTGGACAGGAGGGCTCCTTTTCGGCGTCCTGGTGTCACGGAACGGGCACGTTCCTGGACGCAGTGCGACGATTGACGCAGGCGTCCTACGTTCGAGCCGCGAGACGGGCTGGTGACGCTTGCCACACGCAGGAGCGACTGACGGCCGGTCAGTGGACGGAATGGACAGGTCGAGCGTGAATCGCTTCCCGAAGCCGGTTCGATGCCGATCGGCCGATCCGGGTGCAGGAAATCAAGCCGGGGCAACGCGACCGACCCGCGGTCGCTACCCAGCGTCCGAATCGGGCGATCTTCCTGTTTCCCCGCCTTCAAGACTTGAACGCTGGCTCGCGTCAGGGGGACGATTTCACCACCAGAGGTGAACGCCTTTATGTGCATTCGATCTAGCGGGTTACCACTCGGTACCGGCCTCATGTGGCCTATTCAGGGCAGAGAAGTGCCTTCGAAATGGGTATGTTCTCCGGCGTCAGGGCAACCGCGTACGAGGAGACCGACCCGTGCCGTCCCAGCAGAAGTTTGTTTACTCCTTCACCGAAGGAAACAAGGACCTCAAGGATCTTCTTGGCGGCAAGGGCGCGAACCTGGCCGAGATGACCAATCTGGGGCTCCCCGTCCCTCCGGGGTTCACCATCACCACCGACGCCTGCAAGGTCTTCCTGGAGACCGGTAGCGAGCCGTCCTCACTGCACGAGGAGATCAGCGCCCACCTGGACGCCCTCGAGCAGGAGATGGGCAAGAAGCTCGGCCAGGCCGACAACCCGCTGCTGGTCTCCGTCCGCTCCGGTGCCAAGTTCTCCATGCCCGGCATGATGGACACCGTCCTGAACATCGGCCTCTCCGACGCCTCGGTGGTCGGCCTGGCCGCCCAGTCCGGCAACGAGCGCTTCGCCTGGGACTCCTACCGCCGCCTGGTCCAGATGTTCGGCAAGACCGTGCTGGGCGTCGATGGCGAGCTGTTCGAGGAGGCCCTGGACGAGGCCAAGCACGCCAAGGGCACCGTCAACGACCTGGACCTGGACGCTTCCGACCTCCGGGAACTGGTCGAGGTGTTCAAGGGCATCGTCGAGCGCGAGACCGGCCGGCCCTTCCCGCAGGAGCCGCGCGAGCAGATGGACCTCGCCGTCCACGCCGTCTTCCACTCCTGGAACGGCGACCGCGCCCGGCTGTACCGCCGCCAGGAGCGCATCCCGAACGACCTGGGCACCGCGGTCAACGTCTGCACCATGGTCTTCGGCAACCTCGGCGAGGACTCCGGCACCGGCGTCGCCTTCACCCGCGACCCCTCCACCGGCGCCCAGGGCGTCTACGGCGACTACCTGTCCAACGCCCAGGGCGAGGACGTCGTCGCCGGCATCCGCAACACGCTGCAGCTGTCCGAGCTGGAGAAGCTCGACAAGAAGTCTTACGACGAGCTGATGGCGATCATGCAGAAGCTCGAGAACCACTACCGCGACCTCTGCGACATCGAGTTCACCATCGAGCGCGGCAAGCTCTGGATGCTCCAGACCCGGGTCGGCAAGCGCACCGCCGCGGCCGCCTTCCGGATCGCCGTCCAGCTGGTCGACCAGGGCCTGATCGACCTGGACGAGGCCCTGATGCGGGTCACCGGCGGCCAGCTGGCCCAGCTGATGTTCCCGCGCTTCGCCCCGACCGGTGAGTCCAAGCAGATCGGCTGGGGCCTGGCCGCCTCGCCCGGCGCCGCGATCGGCAAGGTCGTCTTCGACTCCTACACCGCCGTCAAGTGGTCCCGCTCCGGCGAGAAGGTCATCCTGGTCCGCCGCGAGACCAACCCGGACGACCTGGACGGCATGATCGCCGCCGAGGGCATCCTCACCTCGCGCGGCGGCAAGACCTCGCACGCCGCCGTCGTCGCCCGCGGCATGGGCAAGACCTGTGTCTGCGGTGCCGAGGAGCTGGAGGTCGACACCAAGTCGCGCAAGTTCACCACCGCCGACGGCCTGGTGGTGCACGAGGGTGACGTGGTCTCGATCGACGGCGCCAGCGGCAAGGTCTACCTCGGCGAGGTGCCCGTCCTGCCGTCCCCCGTGGTCGAGTACTTCGAGGGCACCCTGCACGCCGGCGCCGACGTCCAGGGCGGACTGGTCCAGGCCGTCCACCGGCTGATGTCGCACGCCGACGGCCGCCGCCGGCTCGCCGTGCGGGCCAACGCCGACAACGCCGAGGACGGCGGGCGCGCCCGCCGCTACGGCGCCCAGGGCATCGGCCTGTGCCGCACCGAGCACATGTTCCTCGGTGAGGAGCGCCGCAAGGAGGTCGAGCACCTGATCCTCGCGGACAACGACAAGGACCGCGAGCTCGCCCTGTCCACCCTGCTGCCGCTGCAGAAGGGCGACTTCCTGGAGCTCTTCCAGGCGATGGACGGGTTGCCCGTCACCGTCCGCCTGCTCGACCCGCCGCTGCACGAGTTCCTGCCGGACATCACCGAGCTGTCGGTGCGCGTCGCCCTCGCCGAGGCCCGCAAGGACCCGAACGAGAACGACCTGCGCCTGCTCCAGGCGGTGCACAAGCTGCACGAGCAGAACCCGATGCTCGGCCTGCGCGGCGTCCGCCTCGGCCTGGTCATCCCCGGCCTGTTCGGCATGCAGGTCCGGGCCATCGCCGAGGCCGCCGCCGAGCGCAAGCTGGCCGGCGGGGACCCGCGCCCCGAGGTGATGATCCCGCTGGTCGGCACCGTCCAGGAGCTGGAGCTGGTCCGCGACGAGTGCGAGCGGGTGCTCGCCGAGGTCGTCCAGTCCACCGGCGTCCAGCTGGACATCAAGCTCGGCACCATGATCGAGCTGCCGCGTGCCGCGGTGACCGCCGGTCAGATCGCCGAGGCCGCCGAGTTCTTCTCCTTCGGCACCAACGACCTGACCCAGACGGTCTGGGGCTTCTCCCGGGACGACGTGGAGGCCTCCTTCTTCACCGCCTACCTGGAGAAGGGCATCTTCGGGGTCTCCCCGTTCGAGACCATCGACCGGGACGGCGTCGGCTCGCTGGTCAAGCACGCCGTCGAGGCCGGCCGGGCCACCCGCCCCGACCTCAAGCTCGGCGTCTGCGGCGAGCACGGCGGCGACCCGGAGTCGGTGCACTTCTTCCACGAGGTGGGGCTGGACTACGTCTCCTGCTCCCCCTTCCGGATCCCGGTGGCGCGCCTGGAGGCAGGCCGCGCCGCCATCGAGTCGGCGGGCAGCGACTCGCGCTGAGAGGGTAGGCATCCCCTACTCACGCGCGGGTACGACTGACCGCTCACCCTCCCGTCGGGAGGGCGTACACCGGAGCTCGGCGCAGGAGAACCGGCGTACGTGACACGGCCGCCCGGACGCCGCCGCCTGCCAAGCTGGACCGCATGACCAGAAGCAAGAGCCCGCTCGTCGTCGTGGCCGTCCTGATCCTGGCCGTGCTCGCCGGAGTCGGCTACCTGCTCGCCGGCAAGGGCGGCAGCAACCACCCCAAGGCCGCCGCGAGCGCCACCACCACCGCGGGCGCCTCGGCCCCCAAGCCCTCGGCGCCCAAGCCGTCCCCGCCGGCCGGCGGCACCCCCGCCGCGGCCGGCACCTGGGTGCCCGCCGACCCGGCGCTGGCCGACGTCTGCCGCACCAAGCTCCCCAGCCAGGCCCAGGACACCCTCGGCCTGATCGCCAAGGGCGGCCCCTACCCGTACAACCGGGACGGCATCGTCTTCGAGAACCGCGAGAGCCGGCTGCCGAAGAAGGGCAACGGCTACTACCACGAGTTCACCGTGGTCACCCCGGGCTCCAACGACCGCGGCACCCGACGGGTCGTCACCGGCGGCGCGGGCGAGCAGTACTGGTCCGCCGACCACTACACGACCTTCCAGGAGATCGACCCGCGCTGCTGAGCGGCGAGTTCCTGGAAAGTACTTTCCAACTCGGAAAGGCGATGGCACAGTGGAGTCACCGTCACGTTCCGAGGGGGAAGCATGAGTGACTCCGTTCCCACCCCGCCGCTGTCCGCCGCCGAGGCGCTGCGCCTGGCCGACCGGGCCGGCGCGGCCGCCCGGCGGCCGGGCGAGGTGCCCCGCTGGTACGGACCGGCCTTCGCCTTCGCGTTCGCCGCCTACGGCCTGGGGATCGGTCAGGCCGTCGAAGCCCGGCAGTTCGCCCTGATCGGTGTGCTCGCAGGCGGCTTCGCCGCCCTGACCGGTGTCCTCGCCCGGGTCGCCGTGCGCAGCGACGGCATCGTCCGCCGGGGCGTGCCGGACGGCATCGGCGGCCCCGTCGCGCTCGCGGTCCTCGCGGTCTGCGCCGCATCGGCGGCCGGGATGCTGCTCGCCTGGCAGGCCGGCGGCGGCCCGCGCTGGATCGGCGGGGCCGCCGGGCTCGCGGCGGGCCTGACCTTCTGGACGGGCACCGACCGGCTCAACCGCAGGGTCCGGCGCTCGTGGGCGGCCGGCTGATGCCCGCCGCCCTCGACCCGCTGCTCCAGCACGCCACCCGGCTGACCGTGCTCGCCTTCCTCGGCGCCTGCCGCGAGGCCGAGTTCGGCGCCGTCCGGGACCACTGCGAGGTCTCCGACTCCGTCCTCAGCAAAGCTGCCACCGCCCTGGAGGAGGCCGGCTACCTCACGGTGAAGAAGGGCTACGTCGGCAAGCGCCCGCGCACCTGGCTCGCCGCCACCGCCGACGGCCGCACCGCCCTCGCCGCCCACCTCGCCGAACTCCAGCGGCTGGTCGCCGCCGCCGAGGCGGCGGGCGCCCAACACTCCTGAAAAGCAGCCGAGTTCACCGGGCCCGCCGCCAGCTGACCCGACCGTGCGGGCCGTGCGGGCCGGTGGTGACCAGGGCGGTCAGTTCGTGCAGCACCGGTGCCGGGTCGCGGCGGAGCTGGACCGGGGTGGTGCGCACCACCGGCAGGCCGGCGCCGGCCAGCCGGTTGGCGCGGGCCAGTCCGCGTTCGTGGTCGGCCGGGCGCAGGTGGTAGGCCCGGGAGTCGATCTCCAGCGCCACGCAGGCGTGCGGCCAGTAGGCGTCCGGCACGGCCAGGAAGCGACCGTCCAGGAACAGCACCGGATTCCACAGCGGCTCCGGCAGGCCCGCGTGGGCGAGCAGTTCGCGGGCCTCGCCCTCCACCACCGAGCGCACCCCGGCGGTGAGGTCCTCCACCACCCGGGCCACCTGCGGCAGTGCCAGCGCCCCCGGCCGGGTGAGCAACTGGTCCAGCAGCTCGCCGAGTTCGCAGTGCCGCCGCTGCAACGCCTCGGCGCACAGCGCCCGGAACCGGCGCTGCCCGGTCTCCCTCGGCGCCAGGTCCGCCAGCGCCCGCGCGACCGGGGCGCTCCACAGCCCGTCGTCCCGCTCGAAGCCGCCCGGCATCACCCCGGACGACCGGTGGATCCGGACGAACTCCTTCTCCCTGACCCGGCGTTGGCCGGGGATCAGGACATCGACCTCGGTCAGGTCGGCCGGGTGCCCGGCGCTCGGCAGTCCGGCGTCCGCCAGCACCGCGAACCCGGTCAGCAGCACCTCGCCGGGGTGCGGCTGCCGCCCCTTCGGGCTCGCGTACGCCAGGGCCGCCCGGAGTCGCTGATGGGTCGTCAACCTCCCGTTCTGCAGGCAGATCACCCGCGGCAGCACCTGCTGCCAGGGCCCGCCCGGCCGCAGCCGGTGGGCGATCGTGCCGGAGGGCACGCCGAGCCGGCGCAGCTGCGCCCGGGTGGCGATGTGCTGCTGGTCGGCGCCGAGCAGGGCGACGGGGTCGAGCGGATGCGCGCGGGTCATACCCCGGTGCTGCCCGCCCGGATCGGAGGTATGCGAAACGTCCCTCGTCAGGGGCGTTCCGGTAACGATGTTGACGAACCGGAGGGCGATCCGCTGTGCTGGGGGGCCCATGACGACCGAACCCAACGGCCCCGCGCTCGACGCGCTCAACGGCCTCTCCGTCGGTGACGCCCTCGGCGCCCAGTACTTCGTCCCGGAAACCGCCCGGGCCCACTTCGCCTCCCGCACCGAACCGCCCGGCCCCTGGCCGTGGACCGACGACACCGAGATGGCCTGCTCGGTGTACGCCGCCCAGCGCGAACGCGGCGCGATCGACACCTTCGACCTCACCCACGCCTTCGCCCGCCACCACGACTTCGACCGCGGCTACGGCCCGGCCGCCAACCGGCTGCTCCGGCTGATCCGCGAGGGCGGCGACGCCGGGGCCCTGGCCGCCGAACTCTTCGACGGCCAGGGCTCGTACGGCAACGGCGCCGCGATGCGGGTCGCCCCGCTGGGGGCGGCGTGCGCGGGCGACCTGGCGGCCGTCATCCAGCTGGCCGCGCGCACCGCCGTGATCACCCACACCCACCCGCAGGCCGTGGACGGCGCGATCGCCGTAGCGGTGGCGGCGGCCCTGGCGGTCCGGGCCCGGACCGGGGGCACGACGCCGGAGGCCTTCCTGCGCGAGGTGGCCTTCCGCACCCCGCTGGGCGTCGTTCGCGACGGTCTGAACGAGGCCGTCGGCCTGCTCGCCGAGCCGGACCGCGTGCTCGCGGCGAGTGTGCTCGGCAACGGCAGCCGGACCTCGGCCGCCGACACCGTTCCGTACGCCCTCTGGTGCGCCGCCCACCATCTGACCGACTACCCGGCCGCGGTCCGGGCGGCGATCGCGGCCGGCGGCGACATGGACACCGTCGCCGCGATCACCGGGGGAGTGGTGGCCGCCCACACCGGCACCCACGGCATCCCGGCCGCCTGGATGGCCGCCCGGGAACCGCTGCCCGGCTGGGCGTTCCCGGAACCCGGGGCGGTCACCGGCGGCCGGGGCCGCGCGGAGATCCTGGTCCCGCGCCCGCATCCGGTCCCCGAGGTGGAATGGACCGACGAGCAGTGGCAGCGCATCCGGGCCGGGAGGCACACGGACGCCCTGGACGGCCGCTGGGCGGTCCACACCCACGAGGGCTCGGTCAGGATCTGTCGCCCGAACGACGGCCACCCGGTCTGGGAGGTGGTGGTCACGCCGGTCCGCAACGGCTGGCGGCCGGTCTCGGCGGTCGCCGAGACGAGCCACGACCGGTGGCCGGTGCGGCCCGAGGAGCCCCACGGCGCGGCAGTCCTCAGCTGGATCCTGAGGACCGCCGCCACCGGCGAACGGCTCCTGTTCAGGCCGTGATCATCAGCTGCCCGGCGCCGCTGCCGCCCTGTCTAAGACACTCCTGGTTGATCGCCGGATCCGGGGCGCTCGGCGAGGTGGCGGCGGCGATCCGCAGCTCGATGATGTCCCGCACGGCCGGCCACTCGGCGTCCAGGATCGAGTAGAACGCGGTCGAGCGCACCACCCCGTCCAGTCCGCGCGAGTGCGCCCGGCGGACGCCCTCGGAGGTCGCGCCGAGCCGCTCGATGGCAGCCCGGGAGCGCAGGTTGCGGGCGTCCGCGCGCAGCGAGATCCGCTGCACGCCCCAGGTCTCGAAGGCGTACCGGAGCATGAGCAGCTTGGCCTCGGTGTTGATGCCGGTGCCCTGGGCGCGCGGGGAGAGCCAGGTGTTGCCGATCTCGGCGGCGTCCGGGACGGCCGTGGCCGGATCGCCGAACGGCACGCCGGGCACCGGCGGCCACACCATGGGGCCCTGCCAGTAGTCGAGTTCCAGGAACCGGGTGGAGCCGACCACCCGGCCGTCGGCGAGGTTCACCGTCGCGAACGGCAGTGCCCGGCCCGCGGCCTGGTCGGCGAGGGCGCGCGCGATGTAGTCGCGGGCCGCTTCCGGGCCGTGCGGGACGGGGGTGAAGGCGTAGGTCGTACGGTCCTCGGCGCCGGCCGCGGCGATGGCCTCGGCGTGGTGGGCGGCGAGGGGCTCCAACCGAACGGTGCGGCCGGTGAGGAAGACAGGTGCTGGCACGGAACCTTGGTCCTTCATCGGTCGTAGGGCGCAGCCGGCGCCGGGGTGCGGCACTGACTGCGGTGGACGGGGGGTCGCCCCGGCCCGGTTTCCGGCTCCGGGTACCCGTGTGCGCCGGAGGATTCCGGTCGGATGGGGCGGAGCGGGGGCCCGGAACGGGCGGCGAGGGTGCCGGAACGGACACGGATCCTCGGACCGGTCCGGCGGGAAGAGCGAGGGGACAGTGTGCGTCCGCGAAATGGCCGAAGAGGTAACGAGTGCGCGAAGGGAAGCAGGCGGCCAGGTGAAGGCAAGATGCGTCGTGGGTGTCTGCCCGAGCAGCGATCCGGGTCGTGATCGACGGCGTTACGGACGACGTGACGACGACGCGACGATGCGAGGCAGCGAGAGGACGATACCCGCCAGAACGCGGTGCGTCACTTCGCGGCACCCGAATGTCGGCGCGGGCCGTCACCGCGCGCCCCGGACGGGGCTGTTGAACACCCGTGAACAGGGACTTTCCCCCCGGATGCGATCATGGTCCGGAGCGGTCGGTGACGGCCCCCGAGCGTGTCGCCGCGCGGGTCGCGGGGCGGGTCGCGGGGCGGGCCGCCCGCGAGAGCGGTCGGCCGGAACGGGAATTCCCGCGCGTCCCGGCACGCTGGAGAGGACGAGAGCCGGTCGGAGCGGGACGAGCAGAGAACGGGGAAGGGTGCGCGGTGCGAGACTTCCAGGCGCTGTACGAGCTGGATGAGCGGGGCGTGGCCGCCGTGGCCGAGGCCAACGCGGAGCTGCGCGACACCGGCGCCGGCCTGGTGCTGCTCCAGCACTTCGAGGGGTTCATGGACGCCGGCGAGGCGGGCGCCCAGGTGGTGGCCCACCTGCTGGAGACGGGCTCCCCCCAGGTGGTCGCCCGCTTCGACCACGACCGCCTGGTCGACTACCGGGCCCGCCGCCCCGCGATGGTCTTCGACCACGACCACTGGTCCTCCTACGACCCGCCGGAGATCCTGCTCCAGCTGGTCCGCGACGCCGCCGGCGCGCCGTTCCTGCTGCTCACCGGCCCCGAGCCGGACGTCGAGTGGGAGCGCTTCGCGGGCGCCGTCCGCGAGCTGGTCGAGCGCTTCGAGGTCCGGCTCAGCCTGGACTTCCACGGCATCCCGATGGGCGTGCCGCACACCCGCCCGGTCGGCCTGACGCCGCACGGCAACCGGCTCGACCTCGCGCCGGGGTACCCGCAGTGGTTCGAGCAGGCGCAGGTCCCGGGCAGTGCCCAGGCCCTGCTGGAGTACCGCCTGGCCGAGGCCGGGCACGACGTGCTGGGCTTCGCCGTGCACGTCCCGCACTACGTGGCCCGTTCGGCCTACCCGGCGGCCGCCGTGCTGATCCTGGAGGCGGTGCAGTCCGCCACCGGCCTGGTGCTGCCCGGCACCCGGCTGCGCGAGCGGACGGGCGAGGTGTACGCCGACATCGAGGAGCAGCTGGCCCAGGGCGACGGCGAGTTGCGCTCCGCCATCCGTGGGATGGAGGGCCAGTACGACGCGGTCGCGGGCGCCGAGGGCCGGGAGAGCCTGCTGGCCGAGCCGGTCGACCTGCCGTCCGCGGACGAGCTGGGGCGGCGCTTCGAGCAGTTCCTCGCCGAGCACGAACGCGGCGCGGAGTAGCGGGAACGGCGTAACGCCGAGGCACGGCGGGAGTCATCGGCGCCGCCCGTACGTTGAGCGGTGCGGTGCCCGGGGGGACCGGCCGCCGCGTACGGAGCTGCCCGTGACCCGCACCCCCAGGGGGGACGCCATGCCCAGGACCACCCGCCCGACGACCGTCGCGACGGCCCTCTCGGCCGCCCTGCTTCTGGCCGCCCTGGCCGGGTGCGGCGGCGGGTCGGACGGACCGGACGGCGCCGACCGGGGCTTCGCGGGCGCCCTGCCCGGCCGCGCCCCGGCCGGTGCGACCCCGACGCCGACCCCCACCCCGCCGCCCACCGCCCCGTACGTGGCGCTCGGCGACTCGTACACCGCCGGGCCCCGGATCGCCCCGCAGACCGGTGATCCGGCCGGCTGCGCCCGCTCCGGGGTCAACTACCCCTCCCTGCTGGCGAAGGCGCTCGGGGTGGCGCCCGGGCAGTTCCGGGACGTCAGCTGCAGCGGCGCCCGCACCGGGGACCTCAGGAGCCCGCAGAAGACCGCCGACGGCCCCAACCCGGCCCAGCTGGACGCGCTGACCCCGGACACCCGGCTGGTCACCGTGGGCATCGGCGGCAACGACGCCGGTTTCACCGAGGTCGTCACCGAGTGCGCCAAGGCGACCCTGGTCGGCGCGGTGAAGGACCTGGTCGGCGAGGACCGCGCGGCCGCGCCCTGCCGGGAGCACTACGCCTCCGGCGGCACCGACGAGGTACGGGCCCGGGTCGACGCGGCCGGTGAGCGGCTCGGCGGGATCCTCCGGGAGATCGGGCACCGCTCCCCGCGGGCCCGGGTGTACGTGGTCGGCTACCCGGCCCTGCTCCCGGCCGACCCGGCGGGCTGCCGGGCGACCCTGGGCACCACGGTCGCGGCGGCCGACCTCGGCTTCCTCGCCGAGAAGGAGCAGCAGCTCAACGGCATGCTCAAGCAGCGCGCGGAGGCCGCCGGGGCGGTGTTCGTGGACACCGCCGGGCCGTCGGCCGGGCACGACATGTGCGCGGGGGAGGACGCCCGCTGGATCGAGCCGCTGTTCCCGGCCCACGGCCTCACCCCGGTCCACCCCAACGCCAAGGGGGAGGAGGGGGTGGCCGCCGCGCTGCTCAAGGCCGTCCGGGGCTGAGCCGGCCCGCAGCGGGCTCCGCGGTGGGGGCCCGGGGCCCGGTGACCGGACCGTTCGGGTCCGGCCGATCCGCGGGGGCGGGCACCGGCGCGCCTCCCACGGTTCACGCGCCGGTCCGCACGCCTTCGCGCGCGGCACACCCCGCGTGTCGGGGGCGCGGCGTACCGTGAGTGGCATATGGATGACACCACGCACCGCCTCGCCGCCCCGATCCCGTACGACCACGCCGCCGAGGCCCGCTGGGTCCCCGAACCGGACAAGCGTCCCGGCCGCACCGCCTTCCAGCGCGACCGCGCCCGGGTGCTGCACTCCGCCGCACTGCGCCGGCTGGCCGGCACCACCCAGGTGGTCGCCCCGATGCGCAGCGACTTCCCGCGCACCCGGCTCACCCACTCGCTCGAATGCGCCCAGGTCGGCCGGGAACTGGGCGCGGCCCTCGGCTGCGACCCGGACCTGGTGGAGACCGGCTGCCTGGCCCACGACATCGGCCACCCGCCCTTCGGCCACACCGGCGAGGAGGCCCTCGACCAGGCCGCCGAGGCCTGCGGCGGCTTCGAGGGCAACGCCCAGTCGCTGCGCATCCTGACCCGGCTCGAACCCAAGCGCTTCGCGCCGCCGGAGGACCAGCCGGCCTCCCGGCTCGCCCCCTGGCCCGGCCGCAGCGTGGGCCTCAACCTGAGCCGGGCCGCCCTGGACGCCGCCACCAAGTACCCGTGGACCAAGGGCGCCCACCCGACCGACCCGGCGTCGTCCAAGTACGGCGTCTACGCCGACGACCTGCCGGTCTTCCGCTGGCTGCGGGCCGGCTCCCCGGCCGGGCGCAAGTGCTTCGAGGCCACCGTCATGGACTGGTCCGACGACGTCGCCTACTCCACCCACGACGTCGAGGACGGCCTCCAGGCCGGCCACATCGACCCGGCCGCGCTGCGCGCCCCCGGCGAGCGCGCCGACCTGTTCAAGGTCGCCGAGCGCTACGCCCCGGACGCCGAGCCGGAGGAGCTCTCCGCCGCCCTGGACCGGCTGCTCGCCCAGGACATCTGGCCGCAGGGCTACGACGGCACCGCGCGCGCCCGGGCCGGGCTCAAGGACCTCACCAGCCAGCTGATCGGCCGCTTCTGCCTGGCCGCCGAGCAGGCCACCCGCGCCCGCTACGGCCCGGGCCGGCTGACCCGCTACGCCGCCGAGCTGGTGGTGCCCCGGGAGGTCCGGCTGGAGGTCGCGGTGCTCAAGGCCGTCGCCGTGCTCTACGTGATGATGCGCGACGAGCAGGCCCAGCTGCGGGCCCGCCAGCGGATCGTGATCGCCGAGCTGGCGTACGTGCTGAACCAGCGTGCCCCCGAGGGGCTGGACCCGGTCTTCACCGCGATGTACCACGAGGCCGAGGACGACCGCGCCGCCCTGCGCACCGTGATCGACCAGATCGCCACCCTCACGGACGCCTCGGCGCTGGCCCTGCACGGCAGGCTGGTCGGGGCCTCCTGGACCTGACGCCCACCGCACGCGCACCCGGCGCGGCCCCGGCCGGAACCCGGGCCGCCACCCCGGCTCGAAACCCCGGCCGCCCCAGTAGACTTCCGGGGTGGCCGGGCGGATCAGGGACGAAGACGTACAGGCGGTGCGCAGCGCACTGCCGATCGACGCGGTGGTCGGCGACTACGTACAGCTGACCAACGGTGGCGGTGGCGAGTACAAGGGCGTCTGCCCCTTCCACGACGAGAAGTCCGCCTCCTTCTACGTCAACCCCGCCAAGGGCGTCTTCCACTGCTTCGGCTGCCAGGAGAACGGCGACACCATCGCCTTCCTGATGAAGATCGAGCACTTCACCTTCGCCGAGGCCGTCGAGCGGATGGCGGCCCAGGCCGGCATCACGCTGCGCTACGAGGAGGGCGGGTACAGCCCCCGCCACCAGCAGGGCGAGCGGACCCGGCTGGTCGAGGCGCACAAGGTGGCGGCCGCCTGGTACCGGGAGCAGCTGGCCTCGGCGGAGGCGGAGATCGGCCGCCGCTTCCTGGCCGAGCGCGGCTTCGACGAGGAGGCCGCGAAGACCTTCGGGGTGGGCTACGCCCCGGCGGGGTGGGAGCACCTGGTCCGCTACCTGCGCGGCAAGGGGTTCAGCGACAAGGAGATCCTCCAGGGCGGCCTGGCCTCGCAGGGGCAGCGCGGCGGTCTGATCGACCGCTTCCGGGGCCGGCTGGTGTGGCCGATCCGGGACATCGCGGGCGAGGTGGTCGGGTTCGGCGCCCGCCGGCTGCGCGAGGACGACAACGGTCCGAAGTACCTGAACACCCCCGAGACGCCGATCTACAAGAAGTCCCACGTGCTGTACGGCATCGACCTGGCGAAGAAGGAGATCGCCAAGTCGGGCCGCGCGGTGGTGGTCGAGGGCTACACCGACGTGATGGCCTGCCACCTGGCCGGGGTCACCTCGGCGGTGGCGACCTGTGGCACGGCGTTCGCCGAGGACCACATCAAGATCATCCGCCGGCTGCTGATGGACACCTCCCAGTACCGCGGCGAGACGGTCTTCACCTTCGACGGCGACGCGGCCGGCCAGAAGGCCGCGCTGCGCGCCTTCGAGGACGACCAGAAGTTCGCCGCCAAGACCTCCATCGCGGTCAGCCCGGGCGGCATGGACCCCTGCGAGCTGCGGCTGGCCCAGGGCGACGAGGCGGTCCGGCAGCTGATCGACCACCCCGTCCCGCTGTTCGAGTTCGCGCTGAACACGGCGGTCGCCAAGCACCGGGTCGAGACCCCCGAGGGGCAGGCCGCCGCGATGGAGGAGGCCGCCCTGATCGTCGCGAAGATCAAGGACCCGTCGATCCGGCACGGCTACGCGATCCGGCTGGCCGGCATGCTCGGGGTCAACCCGGGCGACGAGCAGTTCGTGGTCCGCCGGATCTCCCAGCTGGCCCGCTGGGAGCGGGAGAAGCAGCAGAACCCCCGCGCCAACGGCCAGCAGCGGCGCACCGAGCAGCCCGTCGCGGCGCCGCGCCCGCCCGCGTTCCGGCTCAACCCGCGGGACCCGGCCCAGTTCGTCGAGCGGGAGCTGCTCAAGCTGGCGCTCCAGCACCCGGACCTGGTCAGCCCGGCCTTCGACCAGTACGGCGACGACGAGTTCCCGACCCCGCCGTACACCGCCGTCCGGCAGGCCATCGCCAAGGCCGGCGGCACCGCGTACGGGGCGGCCGCGCCCGACTTCACCGGCGCGGTGCGCGAGGCCTCCCCGGACGACCAGGTGCGCTCGCTGGTGACCGAGCTGACCGTCGAACCGGTGCGCTCGCTGCGCAAGGCGGACGCGATCTACGCGGGGGAGTTCCTGGTCAAGCTGCGCCTGCTGGCCGTCGACCGGCGGATCGCCGAGGTCCGCGGCTACCTCCAGCGGCTCGGCCACCGGGCGGACGCCGAGCAGCTGCACGCGGTGCAGACCGAGCTGTGGCAGCTCCAGCAGTACGGCGACCAGCTCAAGAGCCGGGGCGCCGCGGCGCTCTAGCGGGTTTCCCGGCGCGGACGGGCCCGGAAGTCCCGCGCAGAAAGTCGGCGCACGAGTCTCGGCCACGGAGCGTGGCGTACCCCACACTGGAGGGCGTCCCACCTCCGTACAGCGCGGGTCCGCCAGAGTCGCGCCCGCCCCGAGGGATGCCCGTGGACCAAGGCCTTGCCGCAGCGACCACCGCCACCAGACGAGCCGAGCCCACCGGACGGGCCGAACCGACCGGACGGGCCGAGCCCACCGGGCCGCCGACCGGGGAGCAGGAGACGGACCACGGCCGGGCCGGGGCCGCGCCCCCGGACCAGCGGGTCCCCGCCCAGGAGCTGCCGGAGGGTCACCCCGACAGCCCGGAGCCGGAGGCCGAGGCCGAGCCGGACCTCGACGACGAGGGCCCGGCCGAGCGCGCCGAGGGCGGCGCCCCGCCCGCCGACCTGCTGCGCCAGTACCTGCGTGAGATCGGCCGGATCCGGCTCCTCACCGCCGCCGAGGAGGTCGAACTGGCCCGCCGGATCGAGGTCGGCCTGTTCGCCGAGGAGCGGCTGAACGGGGACCCGCCGCCGCCCGACCCGCTGGCCGGCGAGCTGGACTCCCTGGTGGTCCTCGGCCGGATCGCCAAGCGCCGCCTGATCGAGGCGAACCTGCGCCTGGTGGTGTCCGTCGCCAAGCGCTACGTCGGCCGCGGGCTGACCCTGCTGGACCTGGTCCAGGAGGGCAATCTGGGCCTGATCCGGGCGGTGGAGAAGTTCGACTACGCCCGCGGCTACAAGTTCTCGACGTACGCGACCTGGTGGATCCGGCAGGCGATGAGCCGGGCGCTGGCCGACCAGGCCCGGACGATCCGGGTGCCGGTGCACGTGGTGGAGCTGATCAACCGAGTGGTCCGGGTGCAGCGCGCGCTGCTGCAGGAGCGCGGCCTGGAGCCGAGCCCGGCCGACATCGGCACCGCCCTGGAGCTCACCGAGGTGCGGGTCCGCGAGCTGCTCCGGCTGGCGCAGGAGCCGATCTCGCTGCACACCCCGGTCGGGGAGGAGGACGACGTCGCGCTCGGCGACCTGATCGAGGACGCCGACGCCGCCTCACCCGCCGAGTCGGCGACCTTCCTGCTGCTGCGCCAGCACCTGGACGCCGTGCTGGCGACCCTGGGCGAACGGGAGCGCCAGGTCGTCCAGCTCCGGTACGGCCTGGACGACGGCCGCCCGCGCACGCTGGAGGAGATCGGCGCGGTGTTCGGCGTGACGCGGGAGCGGATCCGGCAGATCGAGTCCAAGACGCTGGTCAAGCTCCGTGACCACGCCTTCGCCGAGCAGCTGCGCGGCTACCTCGACTGACCGGGCGGGGACACGGACGGGCTCGGCGAGACCTGCTCGGCCGGCGGTGCCTGGGTCGCGCCGTGCGTCGGTTCGGCCGGGGCCGAGGCCGAGTCGCTCGGCGTGGCCGCCGCGGTCCTGGTGCCCGGAGGCGGCGAGGCGGGGCCGATCGGGATCGGGGTGGAGGCCACCACCGTGGCCAGGTCGGTGACGGTCCCGGTGCAGTCGTGCCCGGCCGGCTGGAAGCCGCAGACCTGGAAGCCGACCGAGGGATTGGCCGCGTTCAGCATCGGCGAGTAGTTGTCGTAGCCCCAGTGGATCATCGCGGTCTCGCTGTCCCCGGTGCTGTCGGTGATCACCGCGTAGTCCTTGGGCTCGCCCTCGGTGATCGCCGCCCAGGCGGCCTGGCAGGTCTGGCTGTAGCGGAGGTAGACGACGACCTTGCCGATGACCGCGGTCTGCAGGGTGCGGGCGTCCTTGCCGCAGCCGGTGGTCTTGGGGTCCTTGTGGGCGCAGCCGAGGGCCCGGCAGTCGGGGGCGCCCGCCGCGCCCGCCGTGGCCGGGGCGGGCCGGCCGGTGGCCGAGGTGCTCGGGGCCGGCCCGTCGGCGGCCGAGGCCTGGTCGTCGTGCCGGCTGAGGTGCAGCCCGGCCAGCGCCAGCAGCAGCGCCAGCACGGCCGCACCGGCGACCAGGGCCGCCGGACGGCGCCACCAGGCGACGGCGGGTTCGGCGGTGGGTTCGTCGGTGGGCTCGGCAGTGGGCCCGGCGGCGGCTTCGTCGGCCGGTCCGGCGGTCGGGCCGTCGGTGGGTTCGGCGGTCGGCGTCGGCTCCGCACTCCGGTCCGTGGGCTCCCCGGCCCGGTCTGCGGGCTCCAGGGCCACGGCCTCCTGCGCCACGGCCTCCTGGGCCACGGGTTCGGCCGCCCGCTGCCGGAGCCGGCGCAGCACCACCGGGTCGCAGTCGACCGCCCCGATCAGCGCCTCCAGCGCCTGCTCGGTGACCACCCGCTTGCCGTTCAGCCAGCGCTCCCAGGAGGCCCGGCTGTAGTGGGTCCGGGTGGCGAGCTCGGACAGGGACAGTCCGGCGGTGTCCTTGAGCCTCCGGAGCTCCTCGGCCAGCAGGCGAGCGGGCTCGGACAGCTCCTCGGGCAGGTCCTTCCAGGCGGAAGCCAACGTGGTCCTCCATGAGTCGCGGGACGGGACGACGGTGGGACGGGGCGGGAGGTGCGCGCCCGGTCCGGCCGTTCGGCGTCTCCTCGTTCTCCAACCTCAGCGGCCCGGTGTCCCAAACTCCAGGTCATGGCGTTGAGACGGACGGAAGTGTCTCACAACCCCCCGGAACCATCGAACAGTCATGCGCTCGTCGTGCAGAGTTCTCCCTGCCGGTGCCTTCCACCGCCCGGCCGTTTCGTTCGGGCCCCGGCCGGTCGGCCGTGGTCGGCCCGTACGGAGTCCCGGATCCCCCACCGGTCGTGGCAGCCTCACGGGGGGAGGCTGCCCCGACCGACCGGGACCACCCGGTGGGAGGGCGCTTCCCCTGCGCCCTCCCACCGCGGGGGGGGGGGGGGGGGGGGGGGGGGGGGGGGGAGGGAGGGAGAGGGGGGGGGAGGGGGGGGGGGCGAAGAGAGGGA
>NZ_JBVIWC010000036.1:0-38110 GCF_055594965.1 Kitasatospora sp. NPDC040550
CCCCCCCCCCCCCCCCCCCCCCCCCCCCCCCCCCCCCCCCCCCCCCCCCCCCCCCCCCCCCCCCCCCCCCCCCCCCCCCCCCCCCCCCCCCCACCACCCCCCCCCCCCCCCCCCCCCCCCCCCCCCCCCCCCCCCGCGGGTGGATCCGGGGGGTCGCTACTCCTCGACCCGGACCTTGTCGGCCTGCATGCCCTTCTGGCCCTGGACGGCCTCGAAGGAGACCTTCTGGCCCTCCACCAGGGACTTGAAGCCGGTCGACTCGATCGCCCGGAAATGCACGAACAGGTCGGGGCCGGACTCCGGGCTGATGAACCCGTAGCCCTTCTCGTCGTTGAACCACTTCACGGTGCCGTTCTGGCGGTCGGCCATGCCTACTCCTCGGGTTCGGGGGTGCCGTCGCGTGATCCTCTCACGGAGGGCGTGCGAGTCGACACGAAGAGTAGCGAGTCTGCCCGTGTGTGCCTGATGCGCGCCCGGCGCGGGCCTGGTGCGGGGCCTGGTGCGGGCTGCTGTGGTGGGAGGTCGCCGCTGCGTCGGCGGCGGCAGAAGCGATACGCTCGCATCGGAATGCCTCGGGGCGGAACCCGGAGGCGGGCGGAGTCGGAAGCGGAGTCGGAAGGTGCGTGGCGGATGCCCAAGCAGGTCGACCACGAGGCGCGGCGCCGACGGATCGCCGACGCCGTCTGCGCGCTGATCGACGCCCAGGGCCTGGAGGGCGTGACCCTGCGGGACGTCGCGACCCGCGCCGAGGTCTCCATGGGTGCCGTCCAGCGCTGCTTCCGCAGCAAGGAGGAGATGCTCCGGTTCGCCCTCGGCCACATCGGCGCACGCGTCACCGAACGGGCCCTTGGCCGACTCGTCGCCGGCCCCGCCCAGTCCGCCGCCAGTACGGTCGGCCACGTCGTCGGCGAAGTCGCGCTGCTGCGCGAGGAACACCGCGCCGAAGCCCGGATCTGGCTCGCCTTCCTCGCCGCGGCCGCCGTCAACCCCGCCCTCGCCGCCGACCTGCGGACCGGTTACACCGACCTGGAGGGGCTGCTCGCCCGGCTCGTCGCCGAGGCCGCCCCCACCCTCGACCCCCGGCGCGAAGCCCGTACGCTGCTCGCCCTCGCCGACGGGCTCACCGGACACGTCCTCATCGGCCACCGGACCACGGCCGAGGCCGAGGAACTGCTGCACGCCCACCTCGCCGGGCTGTGGCGCGAGCGTTAGGCGCCCCCGGCGGGTATCTCCGTTGCGGGGGTGGGGCTTTGCGGCGAGGATCCTGTTCGTGCCCGACGCCCGGTCCGACCTGACGCCCTATCCGAAGATCCCCGCGAAGGGGAGCCCCGACGCGCCCGGCAGCCGGGAGTGGACGGCGGCGGAGAAGGTCCACGGCGCGCACTTCGCCGTGGTCTGCGAGGGCGACACCGTACGGGCCGCCAAGCGGCGCGACCTGCTCGGCGACGAGGACCTCGACGCCTTCTTCGGCGTCAGCCGGATCTGGCCCCGACTGCGCGTCGCGGCGGGCCGGTTCGCGGCGGCGGTGCGGGCCGGCCGGGGCGGCGACGCCGTCGTCACCGTGTACGGGGAACTGGCCGGCGGCCGCTACCCCCACCCCGGGGTGCCCGCCGCCCCCGGCGTCGACCCCGTGCAGACGGGCGTCTGGTACGACCCCGGACTGCGCTGGCTGCCCTTCGACGCCACGGTGGAGACCGCCGACGGCCGCTGCTGGCTCGCCGACCGCGAACTCCGCTCCGCCGCCGACACCGCCGGGCTCAGCTGCGCCCCCCTGCTCGCCCGTGGCCCGCTGCGCACCCTCCAGGACCTGCCCGCCGCCTTCCCCAGCCGGGTGCCGGCCCTGTTCGGACTGCCCGAACTCGCCGACAACCTCGCCGAGGGCTACGTCCTCAAACCCGCCGGCGAATGGCGCGAGTCGGGGGCGGCGGCCCGGCCGGTGCTCAAGGTCAAGCAGAAGGCCTTCGCCGAGGACGGGCGCTACGACGGCGCCCGCCCCTACCTCCCCCCGCCCGAGGGTGCCGCCGGCGTCCCCGCCTGGCTGCTGGTCCAGGCCTCCGCCCTGCTCACCCCCACCCGCGCGGCCGCCGCCGTCAGCAAGCTCGGTCCGCGCACGGCCCCGGACACGGTCGCGGCCGAGATCGCCCAGGACGTCACCGACGAACTCGCCGACGCCCTCGGCGGCCTGGAGCCCGCCACCACGTCAGCGCTGCACGACGCCCTCCGGCCCGCCGCCCGCGCCCTGGTCCGCTTCGACGCCCAGGACCGGCGCCGGCCTTGAACGTACGTCCGTGCGGTGCGCGGGTGTAGACGTACGTCCGTTTCGGACACGTCATGGGACGTACGTCCGTCCAGGGCGCCCGGCTGGGACGGACGTACGTGTCGGACGCCTGGGTAAGACGGACGTCCGTCCCGGACACCTGGGTAAGACGGACGTCCGTCCCGGACACCTGGGTAAGACGGACGTACGTGTCGGACGTCCATGCCGGGCTCCCTGGGCGGGCGTCCAGGTCGGACGTCCATGCCGGACGGCCGTCTCGGACGCCCGTGTGGAACGGACGTCCGTGTGGCCCGCCCGCCCGGGGGGCGCACACCCTCCGCTGCGCGCCGGTTCGGCGCTGCGCAGGGGGTTCTCGGGGACCGGCTCTTATTGTACTGTCCGTCTAATAAGGCGGGTGAGCGGGAACCCGCAGGGGCAGGCACCAGGAGGCAGCCATGGCTCTCACCCGGCAGACGGCGGCGGACCGGAACGACGGCCACGGGGCAGCGGAACACGGCCACACGGCGGCCGACGACGACGTGTCGAAGCGGCTGCTGGAGTCGGCCGCCACCCTCTCCTACGACCCGATGACCGAGATCGACTGGGAGGCACCCCTCCCCGAGGAGCACTACGGCCTCAACCCCGAGTGGAGCACCCTCTACGGCACCCGGCTGTGGGACGAGATGACCGAGCGGCAGCGGGTCGCGCTCACCCGGCACGAGGTCTGCTCGATCATGAACACCGGCATCTGGTTCGAGATGATCCTCCAGCAGATGGTGCTCCGCGACCAGTACCTCAAGAACCCCGCCAACGCCGAGTTCCAGTTCGCGCTCACCGAGATCGCCGACGAGTGCCGCCACTCCATCATGTTCGCCCGCGCCTGCCAGAAGATGGGCGTCCCCGCCTACCGGCCCAACAAGGTGATCGCCCAGGCCGGGCGCGCCTTCAAGGCGCTCGCCAAGGGCGAACTCGCCTACGGCGGCATCCTGGTGGCCGAGGAGGTGCTGGACGTCATGCAGCGCGACTGGATGCGCGGCGAGAACGTCCTGGAGATCGTCCGCGGCACCTCCCGGATCCACGTGGTCGAGGAGTCGCGGCACATGAAGTTCGCCCGGCAGGAGATCCGCGAACGGGTCCGCCACGCGGGCCCGGCCCGGCGCCGCACCTCGGCCACCGGCATCGCGATCGGCGCGTACGTCATCGTCAGCAGCATGGTCCACCCGGGCGTCTACAAGGCCGTCGGGCTGGACGTGGCCCGGGCCCTCGACGAGGTGAAGGGCAACGAGCACCGCAAGGCGATGATGCGCAACAGCTCCCGGCACCTGATGGCCTTCCTCGCCGAGACCGGGCTGATCACCAGCCGGTCGGCGGCGATCTACCGCCGCGTGCACATGCTCTGACGATCCGTCACCCACAGCGAGGACCCACCCCGGCCATGGCCTACGCGATCACCCGGACCTGCTGCAACGACGCCTCGTGCGTGTCCGTCTGCCCGGTCAACTGCATCCACCCGACCCCGGAGGAACCGGAGTTCGGCACCACCGACATGCTGTACATCGACCCGCGGGCGTGCATCGACTGCGGTGCCTGCGCGGACGCCTGCCCGGTCGACGCGGTGTACCCGGTCGACCGGCTGCGCGGGCCGGACGTCGTCTTCGGCGACCTCAACCGCGACTGGTACCGCGACCACCCCAACGACCACGCCTGGGGTGCGCCCAGCTTCCCGCGCAGCCTGCCGGGCGAACTCGGCACCCTGCGGATCGCCGTGGTCGGCACCGGGCCCTCCGCCGGGTACACCGCCCAGGAACTGCTGCGCTGCACCAGCGCCGAACTCACCATGATCGACCGGCTGCCGGTCACCGGCGGCCTGCTGCGGCACGGCGTCGCCCCCGACCACCAGTCCACCAAGCGGATCGCGGAGAGCTTCGCGAGCGTCTTCCACGACCCGCGGCTGCGGATGCACCTGAACCTGGAGGTCGGCACCGACGTCACCCACGAGGAACTCGCCGCGCACCACCACGCGGTGGTGTACGCGGTCGGCGCGGCCGCCGACCGGCGGCTCGGCGTGCCCGGCGAGGACCTGCCCGGCAGCCTGCCCGCGACCGCCTTCGTCGGCTGGTACAACGCCGACCCGACGGTGCCCGCCGACGCGGTCGAGCTGTCCGCCGAGCGGGTCGTGGTGGTCGGCAACGGCAACGTCGCGGTGGACATCGCCCGCATCCTGCTCACCGACCCCGACCGGCTCGCCGTCACCGACATCGCCGACCACGCCCTGGCCGCGCTGCGCCGCAGCCGGGTCCGGGAGGTCGTGCTGCTGGCCCGGCGCGGGCCCGGGCAGGCGGCCTGGACCGCACCGGAGTTCCTGGCGCTGCGCCGGCTGCCCGGGGTCGAGCTGGTGGTCGAGGACCACCCGCAGGTGCGGGCGGCGATCGAGTCGGCCGCGCCGGACTCGCGGGCCGCGCTGCTGGCCGGTCTGCCGCTGGTGAGCACCGAGGAGGGTGCCGAGCCGGGGCCGGGCCGGCGGATCGTGCTGCGCTTCCTGTCGACCCCGGTGGAGCTGACCGGGGCGGACGGCCGGGTCGGCGGGCTGACGGTCGAGCGGACGCGGCTGACCGAGGACGGCGAGCCCGACGGGACGACGGGGGAGCGCGAGGCCCTGCGGGCCGGGCTGGTGGTGCGCTCCATCGGGCACCGCGGCGTGCCGCTGCCGGGGCTGCCCTTCGACGAGCGGACCGGGACGGTCGCCCGGCGGGGTGGCCGGGTCGTCGATCCGGCCACCGGGCGGGCGCTGCCGGGCGCGTACGTGGTCGGCTGGGCCAAGCGCGGGCCGTCCGGCGGGATCGGGGCCAACCGGGCCTGCGCGCGGGAGACGGTGGACGCGCTGCTGGACGACGCGGTGGCCCGGGTGCTGCCGGAACCCCCGGCGGGGCGGGCGGAGTTCGAACGCCTGGTGCGGCAGCGCCGTCCGGACGCCGTCGGGTTGAAGGAGCTGCGCGCGGTGGACCGGGCGGAGCGCGAGCGCGGTGCGGCGCAGGGGCGGCCCCGGGTGAAGCTGGCGACGGTGGCGGAGCTGCTGGCGGCGGGGCGGCGGCGGTAGGGCTCCCCGGAGGGGCCGTTCACCGGAGGCGGCCCGCGCGGGGTGGATGCGCGGGCCGCCCGGTTGACGTGGGCGTGACCCGGTGCGCGTGGGGCGCGTTGGGTGGATGTGAGTAGTTCTGAGGTGACATCGACCGGTTGGCCCTGGTCGGCCGAAGAAACGATCCTGCACGGTGCGGGGCGCCCTCCGGAACCCGACCCGGAGGCGCCCATCTACGCCGAGCTGGCCCGGTTGTGGCAGTCCGAAGGGCGGTCGGTGCCCGGGCTGCCCGACCCGCTCCGGGAGTCGCCGGCCGGCACCACGGCCCCGCCGCCGGCGGAGCCCTCCGGGTAGAACTGCCGCGCCCAGCGCCGGAACAGCCCGATCGAGCGCTCCCCGGGCACCAGTCGCGGCTGCGCAAGGTACCGCTTGTGGGCCAGCACCGGCCGGTCCTGCTTGATGATCCGCACCGAGGCCTGGAGCGCCAGCCAGGACGCCGCCCGGTCCACGGCCCGCGCCGCCCCGACCCCCGGCACCGGCACGGTGGCGGTCACCGCGAAGCGCACCAGGGTGCGCCAGGGCGCGAGCGGCGTCGGCAGCACCCACACCAGCAACGAGCTGCCCAGCTCCGGCAGTTCGGCCGTCAGTCGCATCATGCCCAGCCCCGCCAGCGTCACCGGCTGGTCCAGGCTCACCGCGCCCAGGCCCGGGAACCGGGTGGTGGTGCGCTGGTGGACGGTGAACAGCGGGCCGGCCGGCTCCGGCGGTGCGGTCTCGCGGGTGTCCAGACCGTGCAGCACCGAGACGTGCCGGAAGTCCACGCTGTTCTCCATCACCTCCTGCGGATGGGAGAGCACCTCCCCGCTCCACCAGGCCAGCGGCCGTACCCCGACCGCCGGCGGCAGCTCCCAGGTGGGCACGGCGCCCTGCGGGCCACCCTCCGACCCGTCATCAGGCCCGCCACCAGGCCCGCCGCCCGCCCCGCCCCGCCAGACGAACAGCGCGCCGTCCCGCTCGACCAGCCGGCGCCGCGCCAGCTCGCCGCGGAACCGGGTGCCGTCCGGAGAGCCCGAGCAGGAGCCGTCCGGGGCGAAGGCGAAGCCGTGGAACGGGCAGACCAGCTCCTCGCCCCGCACCCGCCCGCCCGCGCCGAAGTGCGCGCCCAGGTGCGGACAGTGCGGCCCGATCGCGCGCACCGCCCCCGGGCCGTCCGGTACAGCACCACGTCCTCGCCCATCAGCCGGGCCGTGCGCACCCGGCCGGGCGGCAGATCACGCGCGCGGCCCACGCAGAACCAGCCGCTCGGGTACGGCAGCGGGGCGGAGTGCTCGGCCATGGCGGTCACCTCGGTGGCTTGACGGCGGTGTGAACGTACCAGGCGATGTGCTCGCGCAGCGCGTACATCTCCACGGTGGAACGGAGGTTGAGCCAGCGTGCCGGGTTGCCGAGGCGGCGCAGCAGCTCCCAGGGCAGCCGGAAGTACGCGTGCACCGCCTCGGTGGTCGGCAGGTAGTAGGGCGTCGCGTCCAGGGACTCCTCCACCTCGAAGCCGGCCCCGGCGAGCAGCTGCGGCAGGTTGCCCGCGTGGTAGAGCAGGGCCCCGGTCATCGCCATCGCGTCCAGGTACGGTTCGAGCAAGGCCCTCGCGGGTTGCGGGAGTCGGTCCACCGGGCCGGTGCTCATCGGGCCGAGCAGCACCAGCCGCCCGCCCGGGCGCAGCACCCGGTGGAACTCGGCCAGCGCGCGGGCCGGGTGGTAGGAGTGGACGAGCGTCTCCATCGAGTAGGCGCCGTCGAAGTGCCCGTCGGGGAAGGGCAGTTCGTGGTAGTCGCCCCAGCGGAAGTCGGTCCGGTCGGCCAGGGCGGCGCGGACGCTCAGCCGGCGGGCCTCGGCAAGGTGGAAGTCCAGCACGTCGACCCCGGTGACCAGCAGACCGAAGCGGGTCGCCATCGCCCGGGCCACCACCCCGGCCCCGCAGCCCGCGTCCAGCACCCGCGATCCGGCGGGCAGTGCCAGCTTGCGTCCGAGCACGTCCTGGAGTTGGCGCTGGGCCCGCCACAGCCGCCACTTGGACTGGCCGGGCTCCGTCCACCCCCAGTGCCGGGCGTTGCGCGCCACCCGGGTGTAGAACCACCGGCTCCCGGCGCGTCCGTACACCCGGCGCAGCGCGGTGAGATCGAGTTCCTGGGCGACCATGCCGTCACGCTAGCCGCGGGCCCGCCGCCCCTCCCGGCGGCGCCACGGACGGTTGCGCCGCCGGGAGGGTTCGTACGCTCGTCGGACGGGGTGATCAGCTGACCAGGGTGGCGCGCAGCCAGGGCACGATCAGCCCCATCGCCTCGCCGAAGCGCGAGATCGCGCAGTGGCCGGTGTCCGGGACGAGCTCGACCCGGGTGTCCCGGCGCCCGGTGAACACCAGGGTGTCGTGCTGGGGGACGTGCACGTCGTCCGCGCCGTTGACCACCAGCATCGGCCCGTTGGCGTCCCGGTCCAGCAGCGGGCGCAGGTCGAAGGCGGCGAACGCGTCCTCGCGGGCCGCCGGGCCCGGCATCGCGTCGAAGCCCAGGGCGTTGCCGACGATGCCGTCCATGCCGAAGGCGAAGCCGCGGCCGCGAGCGAAGGACCGCTCCACCGGTCCGCCGAGCACCACCGCCGCGTCCACGGCGCCGGTCAGGCCGGTGCGGGCCGCGTAGTAGCCGCCCATCGAGATGCCGAAGTGGCCGACCCGGCCGCCGCCGTTGCTGCTGCCGCTGCCGCTGCCGCTGCCGCCGGCGAGCGTGCGGGCGAAGGCGATCAGGCCCTCGATCACCTCGGCCCCGCCGTCCGGAGTCATCGGCAGGTGGGCGGTCTCGCCGGTGCCCGCCAGGTCGAACAGCAGCAGCCGCACCGGCAGGGCGAGCGCCAGCTGCTCCCACATGCCGTGCAGGTCGGCCTTCCAGGAGTCCACCCCGCCGCTGGCCAGCAGCACCGGCGCGTCGGCGGGCAGGCCGGGGGCGGCCATCAGGTGGACGGGCAGGGAGGTCATGCCGCCGCGGTACGGGACGGTGACGGTGCGGCGCTCGAACTCCACCGGGAAGCCGGGGGCCGCGAGCACGTACTGCTCGATCTGGCGGGCGAGCGCGGTGCGCTTGGGGGCGTCGGCCAGCGAGGGGAACTTGGCCCAGCCGTACGCCTGGGCGGCCTCCCGGTGCCGTCCGGCCGCGGCGTGCCGGGCGGCCAGGGCGGACCACTCGTGCACCCAGCCGCCGGGCCGGTCGGGCCACATCTCGGTGACGGCGGCGCGCACCGCGTCCACCTCGGCGGCGGGCAGGCCGAGGGTCATCTGGGGGTGGCGCTCGACGAACAGGTCCTGCGGGTCCAGGGGCCAGGTGAAGGACATGGTGGTGCCTCCCGTGCTGCTGGTTTCTCGAGGTCCCGGCCCTTAAGGCCGGAACTCTTGCGTTAGCGACTATGCGCCTGGCCGACCGTAAACGCAAGTACTCCTGCGTTAAGCTGCATCCGAACCGGACGAGGGGACCGACGGATGACCGAGCAGGAGCAGGAGCAGGAGCAGGAGCAGGAACCGGGGCCGGGGTCGGGGTCGGAGCCGATCCGCCGCCGCCCCGGAGGGCGGGCCGCCCGGGTGCGCCAGGCCGTCCTGGCCGCGGCCATGGAGGCCCTCGCCGAAGGCGGCCTCGCCCGGCTCAGCATCGCCGACGTGGCCGCCCGCGCCGGGGTCAACGAGACCACCGTGTACCGGCGTTGGGGCAGCCGGGAGAAGCTGGCACTGGATGCCATGCTGACCGGCAGCGACGAGGGCATCCCCGTCCCCGACACCGGAGCCGTCCGCACCGACCTGGCCGCCTTCGCCCGCGCCCTGGCCGACTACACCGCCACCCCGCTCGGCCGCGCCGTGGTCCGCGCGGCCGCGCACAGCTCCGACGACCCGGCCCTCGCCGAGTCCTGGCAGGCCTTCTGGCAGACCCGCCTCGACCGGGCCGGCGTCATCGTGCACCGGGCCGTCGAGCGCGGTGAACTCCCGGCCGGCACCGACGCCCGCCTCGCCCTGGAACTGCTCTGCGCCCCGATCCAGACCCGCGCCGTGCTCGGCCACCGCCCGGTCGACCCCGACCTGCCGCAACGGCTCGCCGACGTCCTGCTGGACGGGCTGCGCGCAGGGGCCTGACGGGGAGAGGCGGAAGGGCCGGTGACCCCCAGGGGTCACCGGCCCCGTCCGGGCCCGTGAGGCCTCAGGCCGTGGCCGCCGCGCCGCGCAGGATGCCGCTGCCGTCGCGGCCGCGCAGGGCCAGGGCGGCCGGGAGGACCGCCGCCGGGAGTGCGACGGCCGCGCAGCAGGCCGCCAGCACGCCCATCACCGTCCACGGCACCAGCACGGGCGTCGGGCCGACCAGCGCGGTCAGCGCCGTCCAGGAGCCGCCGACGCTGATCGCCGTGCCGAGCCCGCCCAGCAGGGCACCGGCCGCCACGCAGAGCAGGGTCTCGACCGCCACCGTGCGCAGCACCTGGCCCCGGGTGGCGCCGGCCAGCCGCAGCAGAGACAGCTCCCGCCGGCGGTCGCTGGTGGTCATCACCAGCGAGTTGGCCAGGGTGATCACCGCGTAGCCGATGGCCAGGCCGAGGATCATCAGCAGGGCGTTCCAGGAGTCCCGCGCGGTGCTGTCGGTGGCGGCCGACCAGACCTGCTCCGGCGTGGCGAGCCGGGCGCCCAGCCCGTCCACGGCCGTCCGCAGGGCGGCGGTGGTCTGCGCGCGGTCGGTGCCGGGCAGCAGCCGCAGGTCGATCCGCTCGGCCAGGGCCGGGCCGCCGACCCCGCCGGTGACGGCGTCGGGGCCGGCCACCCAGGCCTGGACGGCTTCGGCGCCGGTGCCCAGCAGGGCGGCGACCCGCAGCTCCCGCGGGGTGCCGTCGGCGAGTCGGACGGCGATCCGCTCGCCGACGGCGGGCGAGCCCGGCCAGGTGCGGCTGAGCGCGACCGAGCCCGGGCCGAGGTCGGTGAGCGAGCCGGCGACGACCGGCAGCCGGTCGACGGCGGCCAGCGCGGCCGGGTCCGCCGTCGCGGCCCGGAAGGGCACCAGGGCCTGGCCGCCGTCGACCGGGGCCAGCACGGAGGTCGGGGTGATCACCGCCGCCTGCACCCCGGGGACGGCCCGGACCCGGTCCGCCACGGTCCGGCTCAGCCCGGGGGTGCCGGCCGGTACGACCACCAGGTCGGCGGCGGACAGCTGGGTGCGGGTCTCGGTGACCTGGGCGCGGTTGATGGTGTCGATGCTGCCGACCAGGCACCCGGCGAAGGCGACGATCAGCACCACCGGGGTGGTGGTCGCGGCGGTGCGCCGGAAGGCGGTCAGGGAGCTCTGCCGGGCGGTCGCCCAGACGATGCCGCCGCCGTCCTCGGCGGACCGGCCGCGCAGCCGGGCCACCAGCGCGGGCAGCGCCGTCAGCAGCCGGATCGCCGGCCCGGCCAGCACGGCCGCCAGCAGCACGCAGCCGGCCACGATCGGCAGCAGCAGGGCGAGCGAGTCGGCGACGCTCGCGGCCGCGTCCGGCCAGCTGCGGGCGGTCAGGGCGAGGGCGGCGACCCCGCCGCCGAGCACCAGCAGGCCGCTCGCCCAGCGGAACGCCAGGACGGCGCGCGAGGTCCGCTCGGCGTCCGCCTCCGCGAGCGCCTCGCCGGGGCTGATCAGGCCGGCCTTCACCGAGGAGAACAGCACGCCGGTGATCGCGGTCAGCAGCCCGATCGCGCCCGCGACGAGCACCCCCCACCAGGTGACCGGGACGGTGAACCCGTCCGGCACCAGGTCGCGGTCGACCAGCCAGCGGCCGGCCGGCGCCGCCCCGGCCGCGCCCAGCGCGCACCCGGCGGCGGAGGCCAGCACGCCGACCACCAGCGCCTCCCGGTTCACCAGGGCGCGCAGCTGGCGACGGGTGGCGCCGATCAGCCGCAGCAGGGCGAGTTCGCGGCGGCGCTGGGCGATCGACAGCGCGAAGGTGCCGCCCACCACGAACACCGCGGTGCCGCCGGAGACCGCGGCGGACAGGCCGAGCGGGGTCTGCACGCCGTCCAGCCGGGCGGCCACCTCGGCGTGGTGCGGGTCGGCCTGGCTGCGCTCGGCGCCGGTGAGCACCCGGGCCACGCCGGGCCCGCCGTTGGCCGCCACGGCCCGCCGTACGGCGTCGGCGGGGCCGAAGGCGGCCAGCGCGCCGACGGCGGGGCTGAACCGGGCGGCCCGGGCGTCGGTGAAGAAGACGGCGTGCTCGAAGGCCTCGGCCTCGGTGACGCCGGAGACCGTCGCGGTGTGCGGGCCGTCGGCGGTGACGAACCGGACCGACCGGCCGATCTGCTCCGGTCGGCCGCCACCGATCACGACCTGGTCGTCGGTGGCGGGCGCGGTGCCCGCGGTCAGCCGGTAGCCGCCCAGGGCGGCGCTCGACCAGGCGCGGCCGACCTGACCGCGCGGGCCGTCCGCGAGCTGGGCGTAGAAGGTGTGGTCCTCGACCGTACGGCCGGTCGCGGCCACGGCGGCGAGCAGTTCGGCGGGCAGGCCCGGCTGGGCGGGGACCTGGGTCGGCTGGACGTCGCCGCCGCTCGCGGGCGTGAAGTCCACGTTCTGGTCGGCGATCACCAGCACCGGGGCCTCGGAGAAGCGCTGGCGCCCCTGGTCCGGGACGCCCACGGTGGCGGAGATGACCAGGATCGAGGTGGCCAGCAGGGCGACGCCGCAGGCCAGTGCGACGAAGCTGCCGACGAAGGAGGCCCAGCGGAGCCGGACGGAGGCGAGGGCGAGGCTCAGCATGCGAGGGCCTCCCCGGCGACGGGCCGCTCGGCGACGGGCCGCCCGGCGGCGGTCTGCCCGGCGGCAGCGCCCACCGCACCGGTCTCCAGCGCGGTCATCCGCGCGGCGACCTGCTCGGCGGTCGGCCGCTCCAGCGAGCCGGCCAGCCGGCCGTCCCGGAGGAAGAGCACCCGGTCCGCGTACGAGGCGGCGACCGGGTCGTGGGTGACCATCACCACCGCGCGGCCGGGGTCGTCGGCCATCCCGCGCAGCAGGGTGAGCACCTCGCGGCCGCTGCGGGTGTCCAGGGCGCCGGTCGGTTCGTCGGCGAGCAGCACCGCCGGGCGGGTGATCAGCGCCCGGGCGATGGCGACCCGCTGCTGCTGGCCGCCGGAGAGCTCGCCCGGCCGGTGCCCGGCCCGGTCGGCGAGGCCGACGGCGGCCAGCGCTGCGGCCACCTCGGCCGCGGCGGGCCGGCGGCCGGACAGCTTGGCCGGGAGCGCCACGTTCTGCGCCGCGGTCAGCGCGGGCAGCAGGTTGAAGGACTGGAAGACGAAGCCGATCCGCTCCCGACGCAGGATCGTCAGCTCCTTGTCCCGCAGCCCGCCGAGGACGGCACCGTCCACCCGCACCTCGCCCCGGTCGACGGCCTCCAGCCCGGCGGCGGCGCGCAGCAGCGTCGACTTGCCGGACCCGGACGGCCCCATGACGGCGGTGAAGGTGCCGAAGGGGAACCCGACGGTCACGTCGTCGAGCCCGACGACGGGTTCGGGCCCGCGCCGGTAGGTCCGGCGGACGGAGCGGAGTTCGACGGCGAGGTCGGTGGCGTTCATGATCCCCATCCCACCGCCCGGGGTGGGGGCGGCTCAATGGCCGGGGCTTCACTTCCGGGGGTGTAGCCAGCTACACCCCCCTCGGCCATACCCCGGAAGTGCACCCCTTTCCGGCGCCCCGTCGTGCATCACATCCCCTCGCACCACCGGTGCTTCAACCGCTCCCAGCGCTGCGCCTGCTCCGTGGTCAGGGTGCCGCGCAGTTCGGCGAGTTTCAGGAGCTGGGCCTCCGCGTCGGCGCCCAGCGGCTGGGCCTCGGCGCGGTAGTGGTCGGTGAGCAGGGCGTCGAGTTCGGGGCGGGTGAGGGCCGGATCGAGGCGCTGGGCGAGCTTGGCCATGTTGCGGTAGGAGCCCTGGAGCATGAACGGCGGCTCGGTGCGGGCGCGGTCGTCCTGGGCGGCGGAGTCGAGGTAGGCGCGGTTGACGGCCAGGACGGTGCCGCGCAGGTGGAGCAGCCCGGCCAGGACGGCGGTCATCCGCTCGACCTCGGCGGCCGGCCAGGTGCCGGTCAGGATGCCCCCCGGGGTGCCGCCGGCGCGGGCGAGCAGGGTGTCCAGGTCGGCCCGTTCGGCGGTGGCGAGCGGGGCCAGGTGGGGGCTGGCGGGCAGGGAGTTCTCCACGAAGCTGAGCGCGAAGAGGTCCTCCCGCCCGGCCACGGCGTCGCCGAGGTTCCAGACGTCGGCCCGGTTGGCGAGCATGTCGGGGAGCCGGAAGAGCCGGCCGGACTCGGTGTACGGGTTGGCGGCCATCACCACGGCGAAGCGCTTGCCGCGCAGGTCCCACTCGCGGGCCCCGTCGTCCGCGACGCCGTCGATCCGGCGCTGGGCGTCGCACAGCGGGATGAAGCGTTGCAGGAACTCGGGCGAGGTGTGCTGGACGTCGTCCAGGTGGAGCAGCACGTTGTCGCCGGCGTGCAGCGCGAAGTTGAGCTTCTCCAGCTCGCGCCGGGCGGCGGCGTCGGGGGCCTCGGCCGGGTCCAGCGAGGTGACCCGGTGGCCGAGGGCCGGGCCGCTGACCGAGACCAGCAGCAGGCCGAGCCGCTCGGCGAGGTACTCGACCAGGGTGGTCTTGCCGTAGCCGGGCGGGGAGACCAGCAGCAGCAGGCCGCTGCGGTCCACCGGCCCGCCGGGGCCGGCGGTGCCGAGCTGTTTGGCGAGGTTGTCGCCGATCAGCGGCAGGTACACCTGGTCGATCAGCCGGTTGCGGACGAAGCCGTTGAGCGGCGCGGGCCGGTACTGGTCGAGTCGCAGCCGGGCGTGTTCGGCGGTCAGCAGCTCACCGCGCAGCCGCTGGTAGGTGCGGTGTCCGGGGGCGTCGACCGCCTCGAACTCGCGGACCCGGGCGAGCAGTTCGTCCAGGCGGAGGTCCAGCGCGCCGCCGCGCAGGCGGGGGTGGTCGCCGAGCAGTCCGGTCAGCCGGGTGCCGATGGCGCCCTCGGCGGGGCGGCGCGGCAGCGTCGGGCAGAGCAGTACGGCGGCGGCCTCGGCGAGGTCGCCCGGTTCGGCGTCGGCGGCGGCCGACTCCAGCCAGGCGATGGCCAGTTGGTGCCGTACGGGCAGCAGGGACGGGTCCTCGGGCAGGGCGGTCAGGGCCTCGGTCAGTCCGGTGGACTCGGGGGTGGCGTGGAACTTCTCCAGAAGGGCGCGGGCCCCGGCCGACTGGGCGAAGGACGGTGCGGCGGAGGCGAGTTCGGCCACCAGGTAGTCCCCGGCGCCGGTCGCTCCCGGACTGGATCCGGCCGGGGTGAACTCCGCCACGGCCCCGGACAGTTCGGCCGCCAGCGCGGCCAGCGCCGGCACCGCGCCGCCGTACGCCTGCCGGGCGAGGTCCAGCGAGCGGGCCCGGGTGCGCCAGACCAGCCGCTGCCGTTCGTCCGTGCCGTGCGCCCAGTACAGCTGGGCGGCCGCCCGGGCCGCCGCCGGGTGCCGCAACAGGCCTGCCTCGGAACGGAGTTCGAGCAGGGCGCGGAGCACCAGCGCGGCGTCGTGGTCGTGCACCCCGCGTTGGTAGCCCTCGTCCGGGCGCCGTTCGGCGGCCCGCCGGACGTACTCCAGCAGGTCGCCGTCGGGTTCCCCCGGCTCGGCGGCCAGCAGCAGGCTCGCGGCCAGGTACTCGGCGCGGTAGAGCGCGGGCGTCTCGGAGGGCAGCGGCCGGTCCCAGTACCGCTCGGTGGCGGCGAAGGCCGGGTCGGTGACCGGGGCGCGGTAGTCGGTGCCGGTGAGGGTGAAGGCGGGGCGGCCGCGCCAGGGCAGCAGGGTGAGTTCGGGGCGCTGGGTGGTGACCGCGAACAGGTGGCGGCCCAGCCGCAGGGTGCCGGGGCCGTCCCCGGCGAGCTCGGCGCGATCGCGCAGCGCCCGGTGGGCGCGGCCGCGCGCGGCGCGCAGCCGTCCGGTCAGTTCCTCGGCCCGGACCCGGTCGCCGAGGTGGGTCAACTGCCCGGCGAGGTCGCGGAGTTTGACGGCCGTCGGGTCGGCTGCCAGGGCGGCGTCGATCTCGGCGGCGGAGCCCAGGGCGGCCAGCCGCCGGTGCAGGGTGTCGAGGATCCGCTCGGCGGAGGCGGCCAGCCGGTCGGCCCGGCCGGCCCGTTCCGCCAGCAGGTGCTGGCGGCGGGCGGTGAGGGCGTCGTGGACCTCGGTGCGGCGTTCGGCGAGCTGTTCGCCGAGCGCCGGGTCGGCGTCGGCGAATCGGGTCTCCAGCTGCTCGATCCGCAGCAGCAGCCGCCCGAGCCGGTCGTCGCAGGCCTCGGGCGTGTCGGCGGCGGCCAGCGCCGCGGTGACGGCCTGGGCGAGCAGCGCGGTCTCGGCGGCGAACTCGGCGGCGGCCTCGTGGGTGCGCAGTTCGCGGCGCCGGACGGTCAGCGTGCTGCGGGCCCGGTTGAGCAGTCCGAGGACGTCGGCGAGCCGGTCCAGGATGGCGGTGCGGGTGGTGGCGTCGGCGAGGTCGAGGGTGCCGACCAGCTCCGAGACGGTCTGCAACGCCTCGCTCTGCGCGGTGAGTTCGAGGCCCAGCGGCTCCGCCTCGGCGGCGGTCGCCAGCACGGCGCAGCGCTCGGCCAGCTCACCGGCCCGGCGCCGGCGCGGCTCGAAGGCGGTGGGTTCGGCGAGTTGGACGACGGCCCGGTCGGCGGCCTCGGCCAGCCCCTCGGCGAGGTGCTCGGCGAGCGCGTCGATCCGCTCCGGCCGGGCGCGCGGCAGGTCCCGCAGGGCCTCCACCCGGCCCTGGGCGCGGCGCAGCGCGGCCAGCCGGTCGACCCATTCGGCGGCGTCGGCGAGGGTCTCGCCGCGCGCGGTGCGCAGCAGGCCCTCCACGTGCTCGGCGGTCTCCTCGGTACGGGCGGCGGCGTGCGCGGTGAGCTGGGCGACCGCCTCGTACTCGGCGATCACCTGCCGGGCGGTGTCGCGGATCTCGGCGAGCGGTGCGGCGAGGTCGCCGAGGCCGCTCTGGCCGAGCCAGTGGTGCCGGTCGGCGGTGCGGGTGCAGGCGGCGAGCACGGCGTGGTGCCCGACCGGGGTGTCGGCGCCGGCCGCGGCCAGCCGGGCGAGGGCGAGGCAGTCGGCCAGGCCGCGGACCAGGTCGGCGTTGCCGATCCGGGCCAGCGGGCCGGTGCCGGGCGGCTGTTCGGCGGCGTGCCGCTCGCTGGTGAAGGGGCTCTGCCAGAGCTGGACGGGGTGCAGCCGGGTGGGGCCGTCCTCGGCCGGGCGCAGTGCGACGAGGGTGCCGTCGTCGAGCAGCGCGTAGCCCTGGCAGGCGAGCGGGGCGGCGGCCTCCTGGCGGACGGAGTTGTACGGCTGGAGCAGCGCCCGGCCGTCGGTGGCGGAGCGGAACTCGTACAGCACGTCCTCGCCGTTGGGGGAGAGGACGGTGCGTTCGTACGCGAGGCCGTCGACCGGCTGGTCGAAGGTGCGTACGGTGCCGTCGGCGAGGTGGCAGCCGCCGGGGAAGGCCACGCCCTGGTCGGCGGGCAGCCGCAGGCAGGCCTGGCCGAGGGCGTCGATCCGGGTGACCCGGCCGGTGGGCAGGTGGACCACCAGGTGCCGGACGGTCTCCTCCTGGTACGGGCGCACCCGCACCAGCAGCAGGGTGGCGAGCCGGGCGTGGGCGACCTGGGCGTCGGCGAGGGTCTGCAGGGCCTCGGCGAGCGGCTCGCGGTGCAGTTCGCGGCCGTCGGGGGTGGTGAGGGTGAGCCGGCCGCCGTCCACGCCGAGGTGGAGTTCGCCGGCGAGGTCGGCGCGCGGTGCGGTGCCGGGGGCGGCGGGCAGCTGGTCGTCGCGGGTGAGCGGGGTCCAGTCGAGCTGCTGGCCGTCGGCGGGGGCGTGGTCGCGTTCGCCGCGGCCGTCCTGGTAGGTGGCGCCGTCGTCGTCGAGGCGCCAGCGCAGCACCCGGACGTCGGCGGCGGCCGGGCCGGTGCGGAAGACGGCGAGCAGCCGTCCGCCGACCGGGCGCAGCCGTTCCAGCCGGGCGTCGCGGAAGTAGCGGCGCAGGTCGGTGAGGTCCTGGCGCAGCCGCGGGTCGTCCAGCAGGGCGCCGCCGGTGGGGGAGAGGTCGTCGGGCCGGTGGAGGCCGAGGAGGTCGCTGACCTCCTCGGCGCCGTCCGCGACCTCGGCCGGGCGGGTGCCGAGCAGCAGCAGCCCGCCGACGGCGGTGAGGTCCTGCGGCAGGCAGGTGCGGGCGGTGGTGAGCCGCCCGGTGCCGGTGAGCCGCAGTTCCCCGCCGCCGAACTCGGCGACCCGGCGGGTGTTCAACGCCTCCGCGCGGTCGGCGAGTTCGGCGGCGGCGCGGGCGAGCCGGCCACGCAGGACCTCATAGCTGCCGGCGTCGGGCCGGGCGTCGTCGAGGGCTTCCACGGTCATGTTCCTCAGCTGCTCGGCGGGGTGGCTACTTGCTGCCGTTCACGGCGGCGCCGGTGAGCGCCCCGATCGGGGTCTCCGCGATGCCCAGCTTCCGCGCCGAGTCGAGCAGTTGGCGCAGCTGCCCGGACTGTTCGCCGCCGCCGCCGATCAGCTTGAGCAGCAGCGCGGAGACCGTCAGGTTCTGCACGTCCGCGGTGGACACCGAGGACAGCACCCGGGTGAGGTCCTTGGTGAAGTCGGCGCTGCCGTCCAGCCACGGCCCGGCCAGCGCCTGGGCGGTCTGCGAGTGGCCGACGAAGGCGTCCACGCTCTTGCCGGCCGTCACCGACTGCACCAGCCGGTCGAAGAAGACCGAGTCCCCGCCGACGATGTCGATCTTGGCCTTCTCCAGCCCGGCGGCGACCAGCGCGGCCTGCGCCTCGGCGATCTGCCGCTGGGTCTCCAGCCCGGCCAGGCGGACGTCCTTCTCGGCGGCCAGCCGCAGCCGGTACTCCTCGTGTCCGCGCGAGGCCTCGTCCAGCTTGGCCATCGCCGCGGCCTTCTCGGTCAGGCCCTCGGCCTCCGCCTTGAGCTTGGCGCCGACCTCCAGCGCGGTCGCCTTGGCCTTCTCGGTCTGCACGGCGGCCTCGGCGCGGCCGACCTTCTCCACCGCCGCGGCCTCCTGCTCCCGCACCTGCACCCGGGCCAGGCCCTCGGCGGCGGCCTCCGCCCGGACGCCCTCGGCCAGCTTGACCTTGGCGGCCGCGTCCAGCTCGGCGGCCTGCTGCCGGGCCTCGGCCAGCACCAGCGACTCGCGGGCCTTGTGCGAGGCGGCCTGCTCGGCGGCCTCGGCGGCCTTGATGTCCTTGACCAGCTTCTCCTGGGCCTCCGCCTCGGCCTGGATCACCACGGCCTTGCGCACCCGCTCGGCCTCCTCGACGGCCCGCAGGGTCTTGACGGCCTCCTCCTGCTCGGCGACGGTGCGCTCGACCGCGACCCGCTCGCGGACCACGTCGGCGACCTCCCGGCGGCGGGACTCGACCTCCTTCTGCTTGGCCATCACGGCGAGTTCGGTCTCCCGCTCGCGGCCGACGACCTCCAGCAGGCGGTCCTTCTCGATCCGCTCGTTCTCCACCGCGATGACCCGCTCGCGGTTCTTCTGCGCCACCGCGACCTCGCGGGCCTGGTTCTCCCGCTGCACCCCGAGCACCTCCTCGGTGCGCAGGAAGGCGGTCTGGGCGTTGAGCCGCTCCTCCTCCTGCACCCGGGCGATCACCGCGTCCTCCTTGGCCCGCAGGGTCTCGATCTCGCGGCGCTGGCGGATCTCGGCGTCGGCCTGGCGGCGCTCCAGCTCCAGGACGGTCTCCCGGGCGTCCACGTTCTGCCGGGTGATCTCCTTCTCCTCGTGGCGCTGGTACTCGTTGGTGCGCACGTGCTCGATCGCGGTCAGCTCGGTGATCTTGCGGATGCCCTGGGCGTCCAGGATGTTGTCGCCGTCCAGCTGGCTCATCGGGGTCTGTTCGAGGTGGTCGATGGCCGCGTCCTCGAGGGTGTAGCCGTTGAGGTCGGTGCCGATGACCGCGATGATCTGGTCCCGGAACTCGTGCCGGTGGGTGTACAGGTCGGTGAAGTCCAGCTGCTTGCCGACGGTCTTGAGCGCCTCGGCGAACTTCGCCGCGAAGAAGTCCTGGATCGCCTGCGGGTCACTGGCCCGGGCGGTGCCGATCGACTGCGCCACCTTGACGACGTCCTCGACGGTCTTGTTCACCCGGACGAAGAAGGAGATCCGGATGTCCGCCCGGATGTTGTCCCGGCAGATCAGACCGTCCCGGCCGGCCCGGTGGATCTCCACCGTCTTCGCCGTGATGTCCATCAACTCGGCCTTGTGCAGGACCGGCAGGACGATCGCCCCGGTGAAGGTGACGTCCACGCTCTTGGTGCGGGAGACGATCAGGGCCTTGCCCTGCTCGACCTTCTGGAACAGGCGCCCCACGAAGAGCAGCGCGGCGAGCAGGATGAGCAGCACGACGGCGATGAGTACGCCGAAACCCACGGCGATGGTGTCCATCACGGAGTCCTTTGACGGGATGGTGGTGCGAAGTGGTTGGTGAGGAAACAGAACTGACGAAGCGTCAGAGGCCCGGCGGGGACGGGTCGAACGGCGCGACCAGGAAGTGCTCGCCGTCCGCGTCGTAGTCGTAGATCAGTGCGGTGCGCCCGGCGGTGAGTTCCGGGTCCGCCTGCGGTGTGCGGACCTGCACGGTGGCGGTGGAGCCGTCCCCGGCGGTCACCTCGGCCTGCCCGAAGTCGGCCGTCACCCGGCCGGTGCGGATCACGCAGACCCGGCCGACGAAGTCGCCCCGGGTGACCGGCCGGTCCTCGGGGAACAGCCGCCGCAGCGGCCGGACGAGCACCCGGGTGCCCGCCCAGGAGGCGACCAGCGCGACGACGAACACGCCGCCGCGCGCCGGTGCCCCCGAGGTGAGGACGGTGCCGGCCAGGCTGACGAACCAGGCGAGCGCGACCAGCAGCGACACCGCCACCGTCGCGGGCACCCCGCCCAGCCCCAGCGCGTCCAGCACGCCCCCGTGGTGGCCTGAGCCCGGCGCCCCGTCGGCGGTCCCCCCGCCGGTACCGTGCCCGCCGGACGCCCCGTGGGCCACGTTCCCCCCGACACCGTGCCCCCCGGCACCGTGTCCGACGTGACCCACCGGGCCCACATGTCCGGCGTGCCCGGCACCCAGGTGGTGCCCGACGCCGTGCCCCCCGTGCACGGCGTCGAACCCCAGGCCGCCGATCAGCATCAGCAGCCAGTACCCGACGACCACCACCAGCGCGAAGCTGAACAGCGCCGTCGGAAAGGCCAGCGCGGCCGCGAAGAAGTCCCCCGTCCCGGCCATGCCCCCCGCCTTTCCCACGGCACCGAGCATCGGCGCCGCAGAGATCATGGCAGCGGGCGGGGCGTCCGCACATTGCCAGGATCCGGCAATCTTTACGGCCTTTTGACACCCTGGTACGCGCGCTGCCCGTGACACTGTGACAGCCGGGCAACAGAACGGCCCTGAGCAGGTCACCCGGGGTTTCGGCGGGCCGGGAGGCGCGCTGTGGAAGGCCGGGCACAGGCCCTCCGCAGGGGCGTCCTACAGCGGCTGTTCCGGCCAGTTCAGCAGCCGCGCCCCCATCGCCGCCGTCTCCAGGGTGAAGCGCTGCAGGGCGTCCGAGGGGTCGTAGCCGGTGAGCGCCTTGATCCGCTCCAGGCGGTAGCCGAGGGTGCGCACGCTCAGCCCCAGCCGGCGCGCCGCCTCCGCGTTCACGTACGCCGCCTCCGCCTGCACCGCGATGGTGTCCAGCAGTGGACGGGCCCCGCCGCGCGCCTCGGTCAGCGGGCCGAGCACGCTGCGCACCAGGTCGGCCATCGCCGCCCGGTCGCGCATCAGCACCGGGAACACCAGCAGCTCCTCGGCCCTCAACTGGCAGGCCGGCAGGCCCAGTCGCTGCGCGTAGTCCAGCGCGTCCAGCGCCTCGTCGTAGCTGCGCAGCACCCCGCTCGCCCCCGAGTGCCGGCGGCCGGTCGCCACCCGCAGCACCGGCCGGTAGCCGGGCCCGGGGCGCAGCGTCAGCTCGGCGAAGGCCTCCAGCACGGCCCGCTCGGAGTCCGGGGCGATGCACACCAGCCGGCCGTCCTTGCCGGCGAGCAGGACGTCCCGCTCGCCGAACCGCCCGGCCAGTTCCCGTTCCACCCGGTGCAGCATCGGGTGCACGTCCACGAACGGCTCGTCGCCCACCGCCACCGCCACCGTGTACGCGCCCGCCAGCCGCAGCCCGAACCGCTCCGCGCGCTCGGCGAGCAGCCCCAGGTCGCTGTGCCCGTGCAGCAGGTCGTCGATGAACTCCCGCCGGGCCGCCTCCTCCTGGCGGACCGCCAGCCGCTGGGAGCGCTCGTGGCCCTCACCCAGCGCGGCCAGCGCGGCGTCGGTGGCGGCCAGTACCGCGTCACCGATCCGGCGCAGCTCGCCGACACTGCTCGCGGCGGTCGTCCCCGGCAGCGTCTGCCAGGCCCGCCGGGCCGCCGCCAGGCAGTGCGAGACCACCTCGCGCAGCCCGTAACCGGCCTCGGCGCACTGCTCACCGAGGCGGCGCAGTGCCTCCAGCTCGTCCCGGCGCAGCAGGCGCCCGGTGCGGGAGGTGTCGGCGAGCAGGGCGAGGTACGCCTCGGCCAGCTCGTTCGGTATGTCGCACTCGTCCGTCTCGTTCACCGTTACTGCCAACCCCCGTGCGGCCTGCGATTTCGGCGCTGAACGCTATCAGGACCGGTCCGCCCGGGAGCCTTGCCCGCTACCGCTCGCGGAAGTGCAGCACGAAGCGCGCGCTGCTGCCGTCGATCCGGCGCCGGACGTACAGCGCCGGGGTGCCGTCCGGGGTGCAGCTGACCCCCTCGCGGACCAGCAGCGGGGTGCCCGCCGGGACGCCCAGCAGTTCGGCGTCCGCGAGGTCCGCGCCGATCGCGCCGAAGGCCCGCCAGTCGTACTCCAGCTCCACCCCGGCGGCCCGGGCCAGGTCGAGTACCAGGTTCCCGGTGTGGCCGGGCCGCACCAGCTCGGCGGGCAGCGGACCGAACGGCACCCAGTAGCTGCACGCCGCCCGGGCCCGGCCGCCGAGGCGGATCACCGAGTCCAGCCGGTGCAGCTCACCCGGCGCCCGGCCCAGCTGGCGGGCCGCCTCCTCGTCCTCGGCCGAGCCGGTCACCGGCGGGGCGGCCACCACGAACTCGCCGTCGCCGTGGTCCCCGGCCGGCACGGCCTCGTGCACGCTGCCCAGGTCGAAGCGCTGGCTGCGCGGGTCCACCGCGATCGAGACCCGGACGGCGGGCGGGCGGACGAAGGTGCCCACGCCCCGGCGGATCTCCACCGCCGCGGCCCGCTCCAGCTCCGCGACGGCCTGCCGTACGGTCAGCCGGTTCACGCCGAACTCGGCGCTCAGCTCCGGCTCGCTCGGCAGCCGGGCGCCCGCGGGGTAGCCGCCGGCGTCGATCCGCTCCTGGAGCCGGCGGGCCAGCCGGCGGTAGACCGGGGTGCTCTGCTGGTTCTCGGGGGTGCTCGGGGGGTTCGTCGCCACGGACCGATCCTACGAAGCCGAGGGCCCCGCCCCGGGTCGCCGTGGCGGGCCGACGGCGGTGGGATGGAGGGGTGCCCCGCACCCGCCGGGGGAACTGGACATCTAGACGTCTAGATGTCCTACTGGATGTCCAGCTCCCCCCGTGTGCGGCTTCACCGAAAGGCCCTCGCATGTCCCTGGTCAACTTCCGCGATTCCGCCGTCCTCAGCGACCCGGAGGGCCTGCGGATCCGCACCGGCGTGCTGTACCGCTCCGCACAGCCCTTCCCGGCCGCCGACGAGGCCGTCGTCGCCCAGCTGCGCGCCTGCGACATCCGCACCGTCGTCGACCTGCGCGACCCCCGCGAGACCCGGCCCGACGACTGGGCCGCCGCCGAGGCCGCCGGGATAGCCGTGGTCGCCGCCCCGGTGAACCCGGCCACCGACGCCCTCACCGCCCACATGGCGACCATGACCACCGCCGCCGACCTCGGCGAGTTCTACCTGCTGCTCGCCGAATCCGCCCCCGAGGCCGTCGCCGCCGCCGTCGAGGCCACCACCCGCCCCGGCGCCGTCCTGCTGCACTGCGCCGCCGGCAAGGACCGCACCGGGCTGCTCACCGCCCTGCTGCTCGACCTCCTCGGCGTTCCCGCCGACCGGATCGTCGAGGACTACGCCCGCACCGCCGAGGCCCTCCCGCAGATCTTCGCCAACCTCGCCGAGCGCCACCGCACCGCCCTCAACGACCGGGGCACCGCCACCCGCGTCACCGACTCCGAGGGCCGCACCCTCACCATCCCGGCCCCGCTGCTCCAGGCCCCGGCCGAGGCGATGTCCGTCTTCCTCGGCCACGTCCGCACCCGCCACGGCGGCGCCGAGGCCTTCCTCCCCGCCTGCGGCGTCCCGGCCGCCACCCTCGCCGCCTTCCGCACCAAGGCCGCGGCCCCCGCGGCCTGACCCGAGGATCGCCCGGCGCCCGGCCCCGTTCAGGACGGGGGCCGGGCGCCGGGGGCCCGGGACCAGCAGCCGGGTTGCGTCAGACGTCCCGGCGCCGCACCACGACCACCGTCACCGCCACCGAGACGACCGCCCACACCCCCATGGTGATCCAGGAGTCCAGCACGCTCGGCGCCCACTTGCTGATCGTGGTCGAGGAGTCGGGGTTGTAGGTGAGCCGGTTGACGGTGTCCATCGGCAGGTGGGCGCCGATCTCGTGCAGCCACCGGTAGCGGTCCCCGCCGAACATCAGCGGCAGGATGAAGAACAGCAGCACCAGGGAGACGATCGAGGCGGTGGCGTGCCGCAGCAGCGCGCCCAGGGCCATCCCGATCAGTGCGCAGACCGGCACGATCGCCGCGTAGGCGAGGACGGCCCGGAGGCTGACCCCTTCGGTGATGGACAGCCCGACGTGCCGGGAGGCCAGCATCGCGTTGCCGCCGAAGAAGGACACCGCCGAGACCACCGCCCCGGCCAGTCCGGTGATCCCGCCGATCAGCAGCACCTTGGCGGCGATCACCCCGCGGCGGTCGGGCACCGCGGCGAAGGTGGTGCGGATCATGCCGGTGGTGTATTCGCCGAACACGGTGATCGCGCCGAGGCTGCCGGCCGCGATCGCCATCAGGTAGCACGCGATGCTGCTGAGGCTGTGGTAGAGCGCGTCGTACCGGAACGGCGGGAGGCCGGGCATCGGCCGCGGCGGGTGGTCGATGTACGTCAGGTCGGAGTGGACGGCGTTCAGGTTGACCCCGATCGCGACCAGCGAGGCCAGGGCCAGCACCCAGTACGTCGACCGCAGCGAGCGCAGTTTGATCCACTCGGCGGCGAGCAGGTCGGCGAACCGGGGCGCGGGTTCCGTCGAGCGGGCGCTCTCGGTACGGACCAGGGTCGTGGTGCTCATCGGGTCTCTCCTGCCAGGTACTCGACGCTGTCGGCGGTCAGGGACATGAACGCCGACTCCAGGGACGACGTCCGGGGGGCCAGCTCGTGCAGCACCACGCCGTGGCGCAGCGCCAGTTCGCCGATCCGGCCTGCGGGCATCCCGGTGACGACACCGAACTGCGGCTCCGGCAGGACCACTTCGGCGCCCCCGGCGCGCAACACCGGCACCAGCTGGGCGAGTTCCGGCGCCCGGACGGCCACGCTCGACTCCGCGTACCGGGCCGAGAACTCGCCGAGGCTCTCGTCGGCGATCAGCCGGCCGCGCCCGATCACCACGAGCCGGTCGGCGGTGTGCTCCATCTCGGTCATCATGTGGCTGGAGACGAAGACGGTGCGGCCCTCGTCGGCGAGGCGGCGGAACAGTCCGCGCACCCAGAGCACGCCCTCGGGGTCGAGGCCGTTGAGGGGTTCGTCGAAGAGCAGCACGGGCGGGTCGCCGAGCAGGGCCCCGGCGATGCCCAGGCGCTGCTTCATGCCCAGCGAGTAGCCGCCGATCCGCCGGTCCGCGGCCTTGCCGAGGCCGACCTCGGCGAGCACCTCGGCCACCCGGCCGAGCGGGATCCGGTTGCTGCGGGCCAGGGCGGACAGGTGGGCCCGGGCGCTGCGGCCGCCGTGCACGTCCCCGGCGTCCAGCAGGGCGCCGACGTGCCGCAGGCCGCGCGGGCGGCCGGCGAAGGGCACCCCGTCGACGCTGACGGTGCCCGCGGTGGGGGTGTTGAGGCCCAGGACCATGCGCAGGGTGGTGGACTTGCCCGCGCCGTTGGGTCCGAGGAAGCCGGTGACGGTGCCCGGCCGGACGGTGAAGGTCAACTGGTCGACGGCCGTGGTGGCGCCGTACCGCTTGGTCAGTCGCTCGATCTCGATCACGGGGACAACGTTGCCGGTCGGGGGCCTGATCGGGCATCGGGCGGCGGGCCACAACCGGGAGCGGCGGCCCCCGCCCCGGGGATTACGCCCGCGGGCCAATGCGCGGCCCGCCCGCCCGCCACTACCATCGGGTCATGATCACCGAACCCCGCCCGCCGCTGCTCAGGCGCCTGCCCGCCGGCGTGTGGGTGGCGGCGTTCTGGACGGCCATCGTGGTGTTCCGGTTCTTCACCCGGGACGACGAGTTGAGCCACCTCTTCGACTACAACGGCAACACCGAGGACATGCCCCTGGTGGTCACCGCCGCGGTCACCACCCTGGTCGCGTTCCTGCTGGTCCGGCTGCCGCTGGCGGCGGTCGCGGCCGCGCTGGCGGGCGGCGTCTTCGCACTCGGGATCTGGACGGTCACGGCGACGGCGCCGCTGCAGTTCCTGATCGCCGAGGCGGTGGTCGGCTACTGCGTGGTCACCCGCTCCCGGACGGTCTCGACGATCGCGGTGTCGATGCCGCTGACCGTGCTCGCCACCCTGTTCGTCTGGGGCACCTTCAACGGGTACGCCGTCAACCCGTACGCCTACCTCGGCCTCGCCGCGACCGTCCTGATCGCCTGGCTGATCGGCAACACCGTCCGCCAGAGCCGCGACCACACCGAGGCGCTGCGCGGCCGCGCCGCCGAGCAGGCCGTCACCGCCGAACGGCTGCGGATCGCCCGCGAGTTGCACGACATGGTGGCCCACAACATCGGCATCATCGCGATCCAGGCGGGCATGGGCAGCCGGGTCATGGACACCCAGCCCGCCGAGACCCGCAACGCGCTGACCGCCATCGAGGCCACCAGCCGGGAGACCCTGGCCGGGCTGCGCCGGATGCTGGGCGCGCTACGACAGGGCGAGGGGGAGTCCGCACCGCTCGAAGTGGCGCCCGGGCTCGACGAGTTGGACCGGATGCGGGAGAAGGCGGCCGGGGCCGGGGTGCGGGTCGCGCTCACCCGCAGCGGCGAAGCCCGGGCGCTGCCGCCCGAGGTGGACCTCGCCGCCTACCGGATCGTCCAGGAGGCCGTCACCAACGTGGTCAAGCACTCCGGCACCCGGGACTGCCACGTCACCGTCGAGTACGCGCCCGAGCACCTCGCCGTCACCGTCGTCGACCTCGGCGCCGGTACGCCCACGGCCACCCCCGGCACCGGCTACGGCCTGGCCGGGATGCGCGAGCGGGTCGCCCTGCTGGACGGCGAGTTCAGCGCCGGCCCGCGCCCCGGCGGCGGCTTCCGGGTGGCCGCCCTGCTGCCGCTCCCGGCCGTGCCCGCCGGGAGCCCCGAACCGACCCCCCTGGAGGTGGGACCGTGATCCGCGTCGTCCTGGTCGACGACCAGCCGCTCATCCGCACCGGCCTGCGCGTGCTCATCGCCGACGCCCCCGACCTGGAGGTGGTCGGCGAGGCCGGCAACGGCGCCGAGGCCGTCGACCTGGTCGCCCGACTGCGCCCGGACGTCGCCGTGATGGACATCCGGATGCCCGGCATGGACGGCATCGAGGCCACCCGCCGGATCCTCGCCGACCCCGACCTGCCCACCCACGTGCTGGTCCTGACCACCTTCGACGACGACGACTACGTGTACGGCGCGCTGCGCGCCGGGGCGAGCGGCTTCCTGGTCAAGGACCTCGCCCTGGAGACCATCCTGGACGGCGTCCGGGTGGTCGCCGCCGGGGACGCCCTGCTCGCGCCGGGCATCACCCGCCGGCTGATCGGCGAGTTCGCCGCCCGCCCGGACGCCTCCGCCCGGCCGCGGAAGTCCGCCGAGGGCATCACCGGGCGCGAACGCGAGGTGCTCACCCTGGTCGGCCGCGGCCTGTCCAACACGGAGATCGCCGAGGAGCTCACCATCAGCGTGGCCACCGCCAAGGCGCACGTCGCCCGGCTGTTCACCAAGCTGGACGCCCGGGACCGGGTCCACCTGGTCATCCACGCCTACGAGTTCGGGCTGGTCGCGCCCTCGTAGGCGCCTCCTGGCCGCCCCCGTGGCGCCCTCGCCGTGCCCTCGCCGAGCCCTCGCCGTGCCCTCGCCGAGCCCTTGCGACGCCCTCGCAGCGCTCGGCCCCGGACAGCGCGAAGCGCCGGAGCGGGCCCGCACAGCCCGCCCCGGCGCTTCCCCCGTACCGGATCGTCAGGGCACAAGACCCCTCCGGCCCGTCCGATCCGTCGGTCCCGTCAGCTCCCGAGCTGCCCCACGCTGCTCGGGGGACGGCGTTCGGAGGTGTTCAGGCGACGTCGGTCAGGGGACGATCGCGTGCGAGATCTGGCACCCGCTGACCGCGTTCGACCAGGTCCCCTGCATCGCGAACGAGCCGGTCGCGAAGGCCACGTTCTGCGAGCCGCCGGTGCCGCCGACGCCCTTCCAGGCGCACTTGTCGGCGTTCTCCGCGCCGGAGGAGTCGGTCCAGCCGCCGGCCGGGTTCTGGTCGGTGACCGTCTCCGCGTACTCGTGCCCGAACACCATGGTCACGCCGTCCAGCAGGCCCGCGCTGCCGCTGTTGACGTAGTTCTGGCCGCAGGAGGTGCCCATGTCGGTCACGTACGGGTCGTTGCTGAACGCCACGTCACCGTAGGGGGAGGTGGCCGCACCGCCGGTCAGCGTGGTGTCGCCGTTCCAGTCGTGCCAGGCGCAGAAGTTGCCGGTCGAGGTGTTGAAGCCGTCCGGGTGGGTGCCGGTCGGCGAGAGCACCACGTACTGCACGTTGCGGTTGGCGGCCGCGCTGGTGTTGCCGAAGTGCCCGGCGGCCTTGATGGCCTCGTTGGCGATCTGGTTGCCGGTGGCCTGGCCCGGGGCGGCGGCGGAGTTGTCCACCCAGACGCCGGCCAGCGCGCCGCCGGTCGGGTAGCCGACGTGCGCGGCGGTGGAGCCGCAGGTGGTGGCGCCCTTGGCGACGCCCTCGCAGTACTGGGTCATGACGCCGGACCAGGTCTCGTTGTTGGTGCCGAGGCCCTTGTACAGCTGCTGCGCCCGGACGGCCTCGCCGGACGGGTCGCCGGACAGGGTGGTGTAGCCGTTGGCGTCGGTGCCCGCGGTGCCCCACTGGGAGCCCCAGAAGACCACGTACACCTTCGGGGCGCCGGTGGTGACGCCGATGCCGTCGACCCCGCCGCCGAACTTCAGGTTGGTGGTGCGGCTCGCGGCCGCGGAGGCGGCGTTGGCGTGCTCGGCGGCCTCCTTGGTCGGGACGGTGCCGTGCCGGTACGGGTGGGACTGCCCGGCGAACTCGCTGCCCGGCTGGTCGGCCTGGGCGGCCGGGGCGGCGGCGAAGCCGGTGGCGGCCAGCGCCAGCGCGCTGAGCCCGGTCAGGGCCCGGACCCGTGCCCGGCGGGAGGTGGGGGAGATGCCCATCGTGAGGGTTCCTCTCTCATGCCGACCGCACGCCGGTGGGGGCGCGGCGACACCGTGGGGGACAAAGGGGGAGGAGCGATGACGGCAGGCCGGTGTCCACCGACCGCCCGTCAGGGGCGCTCGGTGAAACGGGGATGGGGGACCGGTTCACTGCCGACGGCGGGAAGCAAAGCACCGCCGCGGAAACCGGGTCAACGACGCCGAGAGTAAGACCAACCCCAAGGGCGGCCCCGGAAAAGGTAGTGAACGTCAAAAATCCGCACTTGAACGGCGATTGACGGACTTGACGAAGACATGTCTCAACTGTTGAAGGGGCCTTCTACACCGTATGGCGGCACGGCCCCCGCCCGGCTCAGCGCTGCGCGCCCTCGACCTCCGCGTCTTCCGCGCCCTGGACGTCCGGGCCCTGGACCTCCGCGCCTTGGACGTCCGCGCCTTGGACGTCCGCGCCCTGGACCTCTGCGATGCGCATGATCCGCCCGTGCGAGTCCAGCACGATGTCGTAGGCGTTGCCGTGGCAGCCGTACGGGTCGGCCGGGTCGCGTTCGGCCAGGCAGTCGTTGAGGTGGGTGACCAGTTCGTCCAGGTGGACGGGCCTCGCGCTCTCCCCGCGCGGACGGTCGACCAGGGTGGCGGTGACGCCGGCCGCCGCGAAGCCGTAGTGGACGGGGGAGCCGGTGGCCTCGTAGCGGGGCGGGGTGCAGGCGAACCGGGCGGGCTGGGCGGTGAGTTCGGCCGGGCCGGCGGCGACCACGACCAGCACCTGGTGGCCGGGCCGCAGGGCGGGCGCGGTGCACTCCGGGGCGGGGTCGACGGGCGCGCCCGGGGCGGCTACGGTGCCCGCGGCGGTGCCGGTGGCGGCGTAGTCCTCCTCGTCGGCGAGGTCGTCATCGCCGTCCAGCAGCGGGTCGTCCAGGCCCTCGTCGGCGAGGGCCGCGGCCGAGGAGGCGGCGGTCACCGTCGGGTGGGAGTCCGCGGGGGTGCAGCCGGTGAGTCCGGCCAGGGCGAGTCCGGTCAGGGCGGCGGCAGCGAGGAGGATGCGGGGCACGGCCATGACACAAGTCTCCCCGGGCGGCGGTGGTGGTCGGTACCCGGGTACCACGAGCGGCGTGCGCAGTACGGTTCCCGCCCCCGCCGGATGTGCGGATCCGGCGGGGGCGGGAGGTTCAGGGGGAGCCGGGAGGAGCAGCGGCGTCGGCAGGAGAGCAGCCGTCAGACCGCGACCGCCGGCTGCGCCTCGTACGCCCCGCGCACCCGCGCCTGCACGGCCGCGTCCACGCCCAGGTGGTCCAGCCCGAGCAGCGCGGCGCCCAGCACCGGCGGCGCGACGACCACCCGCGGCTCGGCCAGCGGCGCGGCCCGGGCCAGCCGCTCCTTGAGGTTGTCGAGCAGCAGCGGCTGCCGGGAGGCGAGCACCCCGCCGCCGAGCACCACCGGGGTGGCGGAGTCCAGCAGTTCCAGCCGGCCGAGGGCGACCACGGCCAGCCGGACGATCTCGTCGGCCTGCCGGTCGATCAGCTCCCGGGCGACGGCGTCCCCGTCGTTCGCGACCGCGAATAGCACCCGGACGATCTCGTGCAGCCGGGGGGCCGGCAGGTGGCCGAGGTGGACGGCCTCGGCGACGGCCCCGGCGCTGGGCAGGCCGAAGTGCTCGGCGATGGCCCGGGCGAGGCCGGTGGGCCCGCCGCGCCCGTCCTCCGCGCGGACGGCGTGCCACATGCTGCTGGTGGCCAGTCCGCCGCCGCCGCCCCAGTCGCCGGTGAGCTCGCCGAGCGCCGGGAAGCGGGCGGTGCGCCCGTCCGGCAGCAGCCCGACGCAGTTGATCCCGGCGCCGCAGACCACCGCGACCCCGCGCGGGCCGTCGGTGCCGGCTCGCAGCAGGCCGAAGGTGTCGTTGACGACGGTGTTGCTGAGCCCCCACGGGTGCGATTCCAGGGCGGCGCGCAGCGCCTCCTCCTCCACCGGCAGGTCGGCGTTGGCCAGGCAGGCGCTGACGTGGCTGGTCAGCACGCCGTGGAAGGACGGGAATCCGGCCGCCGCGGCGGCCTGCTCGACCAGCGGGGCGAGGCCCGCCACGGCCGCCGCGCCGCCGATCTTCTGCGGGGCGAAGCCGCCGCCGCGGGCGGCGCCGCGGACGGTGCCGTCGGCGCCGATCAGGGCGACGTCGGTCTTGGAGTTGCCCGCGTCGATGGCGAGGACGCCGGGCAGGAGTGGTTCGGGCTGGTGGGTCATCAGGTCCCCGCGGCTCGTACGTGGCCCGGCCGCAAGCCCCGGCCGGGGGCCGGGCCCCACACAGGGCCCGGCGAGGGCTCTCAGGCCTGTCTTCGAACTCCCCCTGCGGGGCGCCCTCCGGGCGAACGACGGGAGTTCGACGACGGGCCTCAGGCCCAGGACAGGTGCTCGCGGTTGTGGGCGAGCAGCCGGTCCGTGAGCCGGTCGGCGAGTTCGATCTGGCCGACCAGCGGGTGGGCGAGCAGGGCGTCGAAGACCCGGTCGCGGCCGCCGCGCAGGGCGGCGTCGAGGGCGAGGTGCTCGTACGAGGTGACGGCGGCGACCAGCCCGGCGAACAGCGGTTCGACCGGCCGCTGCGGCAGCGGCCGCACGCCGCGGGCGTCCACCTCGGCGGGCACCTCGATGACGGCGTCGTCCGGCAGGAACGGCAGCACGCCGTCGTTGCGGGTGTTGACGACCTGGACGGAGGTCCCGCCGCCGGTGCCGAGCAGCGCGGCGATCAGCTGGACGGCGGCCTCCGAGTAGAAGGCCCCGCCGCGCTGCCCGAGCAGCTCCGGCTTGGTGTCGAGGGCCGGGTCGGCGTACAGCTCCAGCAACTGCCGTTCGATCTCGGCGACCTGGGCGGCCCGCGAGCCCTGCGCCCGGAGCTCCTCGACCACCGCGTCGTGCTGGTAGAAGTAGCGCAGGTAGTAGGAGGGCACCACGCCGAGCCGCTGCACAAAGGCCTGCGGCAGGTGGAGGTCCTCGGCGATCTCCTTGCCGAAGTCCCGCAGCAGCTCCGGCAGCACCTCGCGGCCGCCGGCGGCGCCCGGGCCGTCCAGCAGGGTGACCCCGCGCTCCCAGGTGAGGTGGTTGAGCCCGACGTGGTCCAGCCGGACCAGCTCCGGGTCCACCCCCAGGTGCCCGGCGAACTTGCGCTGGAAGCCGATGGCGACGTTGCACAGCCCGACGGCCTTGTGTCCGGCGCTCTGCAGGGCCCGGGTGACGATGCCGACCGGGTTGGTGAAGTCGACGATCCAGGCTTCCGGGTTGGCGCGGCGCACCTGCTCGGCGATGTCCAGGACGACCGGCACGGTGCGCAGCGCCTTGGCCAGCCCGCCCGCGCCGGTGGTCTCCTGGCCGACGCAGCCGCACTCCAGCGGCCAGGTCTCGTCCCGGTTGCGCGCGGCCTGGCCGCCGACCCGCAGCTGGAGCAGGACGGCGTCGGCGTCGGCGACGCCCGCCGCCAGGTCGGTGGTGACGGTGACGGTGGCGGAGTGCCCCTGCTTGGCGAAGATCCGCCGGGCCAGCCCGCCGATCAGTTCCAGCCGCTCGGCGGCCGGGTCGATCAGGACCAGTTCGCCGAGCGGCAGGGTGTCGCGCAGCCGGGCGAAGCCGTCGATCAGCTCCGGGGTGTACGTCGACCCGCCGCCGACGATTGCCAACTTGAGTGCGGACATCAGCCCTTGACCCCTGTCAGTGTCACGCCTTCGATGAAGGCCTTCTGTGCGAAGAAGAAGAGGACGATCACCGGCGCCATCACCAGCAGGGTGGCGGCCATGGTGAGGTTCCAGTTGGTGTGGTGGGCGGCCTTGAACGACTCCAGGCCGTAACTGAGCGTCCAGGCGTCGTGGTTGTTGCTGGCGTAGATCTGCGGGCCGAAGTAGTCGTTCCAGCAGTAGAAGAACTGGAACAGGGCGACGGCGGCGATGGCCGGCTTGGCCATCGGCAGCACGACCCGCAGGAGGGTGCGCAGGTCGCCGCAGCCGTCGATCCGGGCGGCCTCCAGGTACTCCTTGGGGATGGTCAGCAGGAACTGGCGCAGCAGGAAGATGGAGAAGGCGTCGCCGAAGGCCATCGGGATGATCAGCGGCCAGAGCGAGCCGCCCAGGCCCAGCTGCTTGGCCCAGAACAGGTACATCGGGATGACGGTGACCTGCGGCGGCAGCATCATCATCGCGATGACGGCCATCAGGGCCAGGTTGCGGCCGCGGAAGCGGAACTTGGCGAGCGCGTAGGCGACCGGCAGGCTGGAGACGACGGTCAGCAGGGTGCCGGCGCCGGCGTACACCAGGGTGTTGCGCCACCAGGTGAGGAAGCCGGGGGTGTTCCAGACCTTGGCGTAGTTGCCCCAGTTCCAGGAGGTGGGCCAGTAGTCGGTGGTGAGCGCCTGCTGGTCGTTCATCACCGAGGTGAGGAAGACGAAGACGAAGGGCAGCAGGAAGAACAGTGCGGCGGCGATCGCCAGCGAGTGCACGGCCACCCAGTTGAGCAGCGCGCGGCGCCGGGCGGCCCGGGCCGCGGCGGTGCCCGCGGTGCTGCGGGTGGGCGGCTTGGTCAGGGTGGAGCTGAGAGTCATGTCGGAGTCCTCATCCGTCCGCTAGTCGTCGCTCGCCATGAAGCCGGACCGGCGGCGGAGCAGGACCGAGGTGACGGCCATCGAGATGGCGAACAGCACCAGGGCGACGACGCAGGCCGCGCCGTAGTTGAAGCGCTGGAAGCCGAGGTTGTAGACCATCTGCGGCAGGGTCCAGGTGGAGCCCTGGGGGAACCCGGGCTCGAACTGCTGGCCGGAGTTGCCGGCGATGCCGCTGGCGACCTTCCCGGCTACGTACGCCTGGGTGTAGTACTGCATGGTCTGGATGACCCCGGTGACCACCGCGAACATGATGATCGGGGAGATGTTCGGCAGCGTGACGTACCGGAACCGCTGGAACGGGCCGGCGCCGTCCAGTTCGGCCGCCTCGTACTGTTCCTTGGGGACGTCCAGCAGCGAGGCCATGAAGATGACCATCAGGTCGCCGATGCCCCACATGGCGAGCAGGGTGAGCGCGGGCTTGGACCAGTCCGGGTCGGCGAACCAGCCGGGCTGCGGCAGACCGAGTTCGCCGAGCAGGTGGTTGAGCGGGCCGGTGCCGGGGTTGAGCAGGAAGGCGAAGGCCACGGTGGCGGCCACCGGCGGGGCCAGGTACGGCAGGTAGAAGGCGGTGCGGAAGAAGCCGGCGCCGGTCTTCACCTTGGTGATCAGCATGCCGATGCCGAGGCCGAAGGCGACCCGCAGGGTGACCATCACCAGCACCAGCCACAGGGTGTTGCGCAGGCCCTGCCAGAAGGTCGGCAGCTGGTTGAGGACGTAGTCCCAGTTCTTGAGGCCGTTGAAGGTCGGCGTGCCGAAGCCGTTGTACTGGGTGAAGGAGAAGTAGGCGGTGGAGACGAGCGGGTAGACGAAGAAGACGCTGAACCCGATCAGCCAGGGGGAGAGGAAGGCCAGGGTGCGGGCCGCCTCCCGGCGGCGCTTCCGGCGCAGCAGGTGCTGCGTGGAGGGCGCCGCCGGGTCGGCCGTCCCGGCCCCCTTGCGGGTGCCGAACGCGAGTGACATGGGGAGCTCCGTGGACCGTTCCCGTTACTTCGCCTGGGCGATGTCGGTGTCGATCTGCTTGGCGGTGGCGGCGAGGCCCGCCTTGAGGTCGGTCTGCTTGCCGGACTCGTAGTCGTAGCCCAGGTTCTGCAGCGAGACGATGTAGCCACCGCCGTTGACGCTGGCCGGGGTGGTGCCCGAGTTGGGGTTCTTGGCGACGTCCAGGAAGGTCTTGAAGTTCGGGTCGCTGACCAGCTTCGGCGAGTTCAGCGCGTCGAAGGTGCTCGGCACGTTGTGGATCGCGTTGGCGAAGTTGACCACGGCGTCGGTGTCGGTGGTCAGGAACTTCACGAACTCCCAGGCCGCGGCCTGCTTCTTGCTGGTGCTGGCGATGCCGACGATGGTGCCGGTCTGGTAGCCGCGGCCGTAGGTGTCGGCCTGGTCGTCCGGCACCGGGAAGGGCGCGGTGGCCCAGTCGAAGTCGGGCTTGTTCTCGGCGAGCGAGGCGGTCCGCCACTCACCGTCGATGGCCATCGCGACCTGTCCGGTGTGGAAGGGGTTCTTGGCGCTGAACTCCTCGCCGAAGGTGGCGCGGTACCTGTCCAGCTTGGTGTAGCCGCCGAGCTGGTCGACCATGCCCTTCTGCCAGTCGAGCATCGCGGCGACCTTGGGGTCGGCGGCGAGGTTCGACTTGCCGTCGGCGCCGAAGTAGGTGGCGCCGTACTGGCCGAGGAAGTGCTCGGTGGTGGACTCGTAGCCGTGGTACAGCGGCATGAAGCCGAGCTGCTTGTACGAGTCGCCGTCGGCGATCGTCAGCGCCTTGGCGTCCGCCGCGAACTCGCTGAAGGTCTTCGGCGGGGCGGAGATGCCGGCCGCGGCGAAGGCCTTCTTGTTGTAGTACAGGCCGTACGCGTCGCCGAGCAGCGGCAGCGAGCACTGGTTGCCCTGGAACTGGGTGTAGTTGAGCATCGCGGCCGGGAAGGTCTTGGCCGCGTCGATGCCGCTCTTCTGCAGCTGGGGCTTGAGGTCGACGAACGCCTTGGTCGAGCAGAACATGCCGACGTTGTTGGTGGTGAAGGAGGACACCACGTCCGGCGCGTCGTCCCCGCCGGCCCGCAGGGCCTGGTTGACCTTGTCGTCCGCGACGTTGCCGACCGGCTTGACGTGGATGTTGGGGTGGGCCTTCTCGAAGGCGGCGATGGTGTCGTTGATCGCCTTCACCTCGTTGTCCTGGCTCCAGCCGTGCCAGAAGGTGATGGTGACGTCCTTGCCGCTGGCGGAGTCGTCGTTGCCGCCGGACTCGCTGGAACCGGTGCAGGCGGAGGCGAGCAGGGCCAGCACGGCGCTGCCGGCGACGGCGGCGACGGTGCGGCGGCCTCTGCGGGAGGTGGTGGCGTGCACTTCGAGGTCCTCCTGGGGGTGCGCGGGCAGGCGTCATTGCCTCGGGGCCCGCGTAGGGGTTGGGGGAGAGGTGGGTGCAGGGCGTCTCGGGGAGCGGGGGAGCGCTAGTGGGTGGAGAAGACCGCCTCACGGGCGTCCGAGAGGGCGCGTTGCAGGGCGCCGAGCAGGACGGGCGAGCCGGACAGGGCACTGCTGCGGATCTCCGGCCGGGCGGGGCAGACCCGGGCCAGTTCGTCCTCGACGAGCGCGCGCAGGCGTTCGCCGCCCGCGCTCGGCACCGCGCCGGAGAGGACCACCAGCTGGGGGTCGACCACGGCGACGATCACGGACAGCCCGACGGCGAGCCGTCCGGCCAGTGCGGTGAGGAACGCGTCGCCGGCACCCGGGGTCTCCAGGGCCTTGGCGACCGACTCCTCGGCGGTGGGCGCGCCGAGCCCGTGCTCGCGGGCCAGGGTCCGGACGGCGACCGCCCCGACCTGGTCCTGGAAGCCGCCGAACTTGCGGCGGCGGGCGTCCCACTCGACCGGTGAGCCGGGCACCGGCATGTAGCCGACCTCCCCGGCGCCGCCGGTGAAGCCGCGGTGCAGCCGTCCGGCGATCACGACCGCGGCGCCGACCCCCGACTCGGCCCAGAGCAGGACGAAGTCCTCGAAGCCGGCCGCCGCGCCGGAGACCTGCTCGGCGACCGCGGCCAGGTTGACGTCGTTCTCGATCGACACCGGCGCGCCGATCGCCCCGGTCAGCTCCTCCACCAGCCGGGGCGAGTGCCAACCCGGCAGGTGGGAGGCGTAGCGCAGCTTCCCGGTGACCGGGTCCGGCGCACCGCCGAGCCCGATCGCGACCGTCCGCAGGCCCCCCGCGGGCACGCCGGCGGCGCGCACCGCCTCGGCGACGGCCGCGGCCACCCGCGGCACGGTCCCGGCGGCCGGGACGCCCTTGGTCGACACGGTGTGCTCAGTCAGGGTGCTGCCGGTGATGTCGGCGACGGCGACCCGGATCCCGCTGTTGGTGACGTCCAGCCCGGCCACGTACCCGGCCGCCGGATTCACCTGGTACAGCTGCGCGTTGGGCCCCGGCCCACCCTCCGTCGTCCCGACCGGCACTACCAGCCCGGCCGCCTCCAGCCGGGCCAGCAGCTGGGACGCCGTGGGCTTGGACAACCCGGTCAGCGCCCCGATCTGGGTACGGGAGAGCGGGCCGTTCTCCAGCAGCAGTTCCAGCGCGGCCCGGTCGTTGATGGCGCGCAGCAGGCTCGGCGTACCGGCGAGGGGAGCCTTGGCGGTGCTCTTGGTCATGCCGGGATCCTCCCCTTCCGCCGGCCCTGCGTGAACTGTTAGGAAACTTTCCAGTCGCTTCGCACAGGACCGTACGGTCCCCGTCAGCGGAGTGTCAATGGTCGGCGCAGCCGAGGATGCCGAAGCGTTACCGGTCGGCCCGCACGAAAAACGGGCGCGGCGGCCTCCTCCGATGAGGAGGCCGCCGCCCCAAGGCCCAGCAGGCCACGTCCTGACGCCCGTCGCCGCTTCGGCAAGGCCGAAGCGGCGACGGCATTTCCGAACCCTGTCCCTTGCGGCCCACTCGCGCCCGCTCCTCCTCGACAGGCGCGCAAGGAGGCCGGAGGTCAGGCGGCTTCGGCCCGGTCCAAACCGGCGGCATCCGGTTGGGCGAGCCAGACCAGCTGCGAGGTGATCCCCGGTCGCCCGGCGAAGTGGCGCAAGGCTCGTTCGGGAGACGTGAGGGTCATCCGCGCCCGCCCGTCGATGCTGATCACGTGTGTCGGCCCGTCGCGGTCGACGAGCCCCCAGGCCACGACCCACCCGTCGGCGTCCGCGGGGCCCGATCCGCACACCTGGACGACGGCGAACAGCCGGGGCGCGGTGTCGAGCACGAGCTCGCACAGCTCCTGGTCGAAGGTCGGTCCGGCCGCCAGCCCAGGCGTGACCGGGCTGGGGTTTTGCGAGGGCTCAGTAGTCATGGAAGTCCTTGAGGATGTAGCGGCGGGGGGGGGGGGGGGGGGGGGGGGGGGGGGGGGGGGGGGGGGGGGAGGGGGGGGGAAAACCCCCCCCCCCCCCCCCCCAGCCCCACACCAGCA
>NZ_JBVIWC010000036.1:38120-75510 GCF_055594965.1 Kitasatospora sp. NPDC040550
TTGGACTTCGTGGCCCCCCCCCCCCTCCCCCCCCCCCCCCCCTTCCTCCCCCCCTCCCCCCCCCCCCCCCCCCCCCCCCCCCCCCCCCCCCACGGCTCATCACCCGCTGCCCCCAATAGTTTGAGCGGCTGGGCAGGGGTGCTGTGGATGGGGTTCTCGTTATTGCCCTGTGCGGTGGAGCTGGGGGGTCGGAAGAGGTAGGAGTGCGCGAAGCCTGCCGCCTAGCTCTCCGTAACCATGCAGTCACAGCATGTCGCCTGACTGTGCTTCAATGCAACCCATACGACGGGTGGAATGAAAACATTCAATTTGAACCTGATTTCGGCCGCTCAGGGCTCACCGCGCGGTGGCGTGCAGGCTCGTCGGACGGGCACACTGATCCACTGATACGCAGAAGGGCATCCGTTATGGCTACAGGCGAGCGAGTACCGACCGTGCGTCAGCGTCGCATCGCCGCAGACCTTCGACGTCTGCGCGAGAGGAAGGGGCTGTCAGCCGAGCAGGCTGTCAGCAGGATCCCCGGTCTCAACCTGCCGAAGCTCAGCCGCTACGAGAACGCTCGCTCAGGAGTCAAACCGGAGATCATCGAGGCGCTGCTCGACCTCTACGAGTGCGATGAGGGGCTGCGCGAAGTCCTGCTGGAGATCGCTCGCCAGAAGGACCAGCGCGGTTGGTGGAAGGGTTACAGCGACACCATCAACCCGCTCTACACCGATCTGATCTCCATGGAGGCGCAGGCCGTCGAGATCAAGGCATTCGAGCTGACCTTCATCCCAGGTCTTCTCCAAACGCATGACTACGCGACCGCGATCATCTCCAGGCTCTCCGCTGTGCCCACGGGCGTGGACGCCATGGTCGATGTCCGGATCGCGCGGCAGCGGGTGCTCACCAGGCTGGAGAACCCGGTGAAGCTGTGCGCAGTCATCCACGAGTCCGCCCTGGCCATAAGCGTCGGCGAGGGCGTCATGCGGGAACAGCTCAGCCGACTCCTGAAGATGAGCCGCCTGCCGAACATCCACGTCCAGGTGATGCCGGCGAACGCCCGTCCGAACCGGGGATTCAACGGAGCGTTCACCCTCCTTGAGTTTCCACAACGCGCCCTCGACATCGTGCTGACGCCCGGCATGGTCCGCAGCAGTTGGGTCGAGGACCCAGCGGAGGTGGACATCTACCGAGGCAGTTTCCACGAGATCATGGCCGCAGCCCTGAACGTGGACGACTCCCTTGATTTCATCACCGAGAAGAGGGACGAACTCACATGAGCATCACGAACGCATCCGCCATGAAGATGACTTGGAGGAAGTCCAGCCGGAGCAACGAGCAGGACAACTGCGTCGAGTTCGCCTTCCCGGTTGGACTCGGTTCGTTCGTCCGGGACTCGAAGGACCCCGAGGGGCCCGCCCTGGTTCTGACCGCCGAGGCGCACGCCGCTTTCATCACGGCGGTGGCACACGGCGAGTTCGACTTCGGGCTTGTCTGACAGCAAGTCCACTATGACTGCGGTCCGGCGCAGATGAAGTGCGCCGGACCGTGCTTGCTGTTCCACCAGAGGGCCGTTCAGTGCTGCCGACGCTCGTTTGATCGGCACCGAACGACGGAGGGTCACGTGCTTGATCACCTCATCACTCACGACGACAGCCTGCGGATGGTCCCCACCGACCGGAACAAGCTGACCATCGCGGTCGGCCAACTCCAGGAGGAACTGCGGGCCTTGCCCGAGGGGAGGGACCCCGCTCGTACTCGGGTCCTGACCAGGTGGATCGGCATCGGCCAGATGTGCCTGGGCAACCACGAGGAGGCCCGTGCGCTCCTCCGGCAGTCGCTCGACCTGGCCGCGGATATGGGCAACACCCGGGCCGTCGTCGCCACCGGGCTCAACCTCGCCGACGCGCACCGCTACGCCGGTGACGTGCAGACTGCAGACGCGCTCTACCGCAGCGCCCTGAACACCGCGCGGAGCCGGCACCCGGAACTCGTTGACTTCGCGCTCCAGCACACCGGCAAGCACCTCATGGAACGCGGCGACCTCGCGGGCGCCCGCACCCATCTCCAGGAGGCGCTGCGCCTGCGGCTCGCCAAGGAGGACGCCGAGCTGGTCGCGTCCACGCAGGCCGCACTCGCCCGGGTCGAGCTGCTGACCGGCAAGCCCGACGCATCGGCGGCAGGCGGTGCGGAACCGAGCCAGTGGAGCGGCCAGTGGACCTCATGGCTCCAGTCCCGCACCACGGCCAGGACGCCGGCCCGATGGGCAGAGGATTTCCCCAACCTCCGGGACGCCGTGCGCGAGCTCACCGCACACCAGCGCGTGCACCCGCACCACCTGCGTGATCCGTCGTTCCCCGCTGAGCTGATCGCCGCCATGGCGGCGGAGGCCGAGAAGGCCTTCGCCACCGACGGGTACCTCCACAACGGCAAGTGGAACGCGGTCGTCGGCGACGCCGCGACCCGCTTCGCCGCACAGATCGATCTCGCCGCAGTCGTGGCACGCTCCACCGGCCTGGAGGTCCAGCAGCCGCACACCGCCGTCTACATCGCCTACCTGGAGGACGGGCAGTTCCTCGACTTCCACCTGGACGAGTCCGGCTTCGGCGAGGCCAACCTGATCCTCTGCCTCAAGCACGAGCGCCCCACCGGCCGACCCACGGGCCGACGACCCAGGGGCAGCACCACCGTCTTCATCACCGCCGACGGCTACCTCGAATGCGATCTCGTCGCAGGTGACTGCGTCGTATTCGATGGCGCGCTCACGCCGCACGGCCGGACGCCGCTCAGTCCCGGAGAGAGCGTCACCCTCATCAGCTTCGGCTTCCGCGCGCGTGATCAGGCTCTGCGCACGCTCACGAACCTCCCGCCGACCCCTCGGTAGGGCGAGCGCCCCCGCCGGACCGTTACGGCTTGGCCAGGTCGTCCGTCGGCGGCTTCGGGACCGGGATCGGCTCCGTGGCGCGGTAGCGGGGGGAAGTGGGGTCGGAGAGGGCGGAGGGCGGGGAGGGCTCCGCGGTGGTGATCGAGACGCCGGTGGCGACCGCGGCGGCCTCCTCCTTGACCTTGATCCCGGCCCGGTCGAAGGCCGTCTTGAGGCGCTGGCGCAGTGCCCGGGAGACCAGCGGTGCCTTGCCCGGCGCCGTGCGGGCCTCGATCCGGACCACCACCGAGTCGGCCGCCACCGACTCCACGCCGAGGATCGACACCGGCGCCCAGACCAGTTCGTCGTACGGCGCCTCCTTGGAGAGCCCCTCGGCGGTCTCCTGGATCAGGTCCTCGACCCGCTGCAGGTCCTCCTTGTACCCGACCTGCACGTCCACCGAGGCGGTGGCCCAGCCCTGGCTCATGTTGGCGATCCGCTTCACCTCGCCGTTGCGGATGTACCAGATCTCGCCGTTGGCCCCGCGCAGCTTGGTGACCCGCAGGCCGACCTCCAGCACGGTGCCGGTGGCCACCCCGGTGTCGATCTCGTCGCCGACGCCGTACTGGTCCTCCATGATCATGAAGACCCCGGAGAGGAAGTCCGTGACCAGGTTGCGGGCGCCGAAACCGATCGCCACACCGGCCACACCGGCGCTCGCCAGCAGCGGTGCCAGGTTCATCCCGAGCGCGGAGAGCACCATCAGCGCGGCCGTGCCCAGGATGGTGAAGGAGGCCAGGCTGCGCAGCACCGAGCCGATCGCCTCCGAGCGCTGCTGCCGCCGCTCCGGGTTGACCACCCCGTGGTTGGCCAGCAGCCCGCCGAGCCGGCTCTCCTCCCGGTGCTGGTCGTGGCTGCGCGCCATCCGCGCTATCAGCTGGGTGACCAGCTTGTTCACCACGGCCCGCAGCACCAGGGCCAGCACGATGATGAGGACGATCCGCAGGCCCCCGGCCAGCCAGCTCTGCCAGTGGGTGTCGAACCAGCTGGCCGCCTGCTTGGTGGTGTCGGTGACCTCCTGCGCGCTGGTGGGGATGCGCAGGTCCGGCAGTTGCGGTGTGGTGGCGGAGGGGGCCGGCGTCGGGGTGGTGAGCGTCGAGGACGCGTCGGTCGGACCGGTGGCGCCGGAGCGGAACACGTGCGGGACCTTCCTTGCTGGGGGCGTGACCCGGTCCCGCGCCGCACGAGCGGCCCGCGGACCGTGCGGGCTAGCCTATCCGGCACCGAACACCAGCCCGGACACGCCGACGGGCGTGCGGCCCGCCCCGGACGCCCCGTCAACGCCCCGGTGCGCTCCCCCCGGGCACCGCCCCGGCACCCTCCCCCCACCACCCCCGCACCACCGGTCCCACCTCCCCCGAACGGCCGCGCCCCGCCCGCCGTACGGCCCCCGGGGCTGCTCCGGGCGGCCGAGCCGCACCCCCCCCCGGCGGTCCGCCCCGCCCCGCCGCGCCCCGCCCGGCGGCGCCGGGGTGCAAGTGGACCTTCCCCCGGGCATACCGGGTACTACGGGGTATGACGGAGACCACACCCGGAGTTCACGTCAGGTCCGTTACACAGGAGTGGTGGCGCCGTACGAAGGCGTAAGGCGACACTGGGGGAGATCACGCACTCGTTGCGCGATCCAACCGCTCGTCCCGGCGCGAGCCACGCGCCGCAGGCGTCCAAGGAGGCATCCGTGCCGCATGTCCTGGTCCTCAACGCGTCCTACGAGCCACTCGGCGTCGTATCGATGCGCCGCGCACTCATCCTGGTCCTCAACCACAAGGCGGTCAGCCTGGAGGACTCGGGAGTCACTCTGCACAGCGCCACCAGCGCCCTTCCGGCGCCGTCCGTCGTCCGCCTGACCCGCTTCGTACGGGTCCCGTTCTGCGGGCCCGTCCCGCTCACCCGCCGGGCGCTGTTCGCCCGGGACCACGGCCGCTGCGTCTACTGCGGGGCCGCCGCAACCAGCGTCGACCACGTCGTCCCGCGCAGCCGGGGCGGCCAGCACCGGTGGGACAACGTGGTGGCGGCCTGCCGCCGCTGCAACCACACCAAGGCCGACCGCCACCTGACCGAGCTCGGCTGGCGGATGAAACGCCCGCCCGCACCGCCCAGCGGCCTCGCCTGGCGGATCATCGGCACCGGGATCAAGGACCCGCGCTGGCGGCCCTACCTGGAGCCGTACGGCGGCGGTGACCAGCTGCGCGCCCCGCAGTGGGGCGAGTACGAGCACCACGACCGTACGGAGTCGACCCACTCCGTCCCGATCGGCCGGGCGCACGTCGCCCACCCCGCCCCCGTCCGCCGCGGCGAGCAGCCCGAACCGCTCTCCGCCTGACCCCAGCTCCACAAGGGCCCGCCCGTCACACCGTCGGTACGCGCCTCATGGGCCGCCGCGCCCCCCGCGAAGGGGAGCCCGGCGGCCCGCCGCGTTCACTGCTTGGGAGGCACCGCGGGCGTCCCCGGCTGCGCACCCGGCTGGCCCGCCGGGGCCACCGGCGTGGTCGGCGGCTGCGGCGGCGCGGCCGGCGCCGTGACGGCGTACAGCTCGATCCCGTACAGCGAGTAGCCGAACTTGGTGGCCCGCGCCACGCCCTGCATCCGGACGTACCGGACGTTCGAGGCGTCGAAGCGCACCGTCTCGTCGCCGCCCTTGCCGTTGTCGACCGTCGCGGCGTCCGTCCAGCTGCTGCCGTCCGAGGAGACCTGGATCTTGTACGAGGAGGCGTACGCGGACTGCCAGTGCAGCACCGCCGCGCCCAGGTGGACGGCCTGCGGCAGCGCCAGCTGCACCCAGGCGTCGTCCTTGGCCGGCGAGGACCAGCGGGTCTTCGGGTCGCCGTCGGCGACCGCCGCGGCCGGGAAGTTCGGCGTCTCGTCGCCCGAGGAGGAGGCCTGGGAGCCGGGCGCCAGGTCCGGCCCGCCGGTCGGCGGCACCACGTGGACCTGCAGCACCTGCTTCACGGTGGTGCCGCCCGCCACGTAGGACACCGGTACCTGGTACGTCCCGGAGGGCGTGCCCGGTACGGCGGTGACCAGCAGCGGCACGCCCACCCGGCCGCCGCGCGGCACGGTGACCGGGCCGGCCGGGGTGACGGTGAGCCCCTTGGCGGCGGCCGGCACCTCGACCCGCAGTTCGCCGGTGGTGCCCTCGGGGCGGCCGGCCTCCACGGTGGCCTGGGTCCTGGCGGGCGCGGCGGCGCCGGTGACCACGTCCAGGGCCGGGTCGGCGAGGCTCAGCCGGGCCGCCGGGGTGTCCGCGTACCAGGGGATGACCTGGTTGACCACCGGCGGGTCGCCGCCGGGCTTCCAGGTGATCCGGAACGCGTCGGCGGCCTGTCCGCCGGCCGGCAGCTCGTTGTAGCCGGGCTGGATGACGCCGATGTCCGTCCAGCTGCCGTCGGCGCGGCGCACCGCGACGGTGGCGCTGGCGTGCACGTTGGGGTCGGTGAGGACGGTCAGCCGGTCCAGCGGGCGGGCCGCGCCGAGCTCGACGGTGAGCGGCTCGTCCTGCGCGGTGGGCGGCTTGGCGGCGCGGTACGCGGTGTCCGGGTTGCCGTCCAGGACGGCGGCGGCCGAGGAGCCGGGCAGCGCGGCGGGGCCGCCGGTGACGTTGGCCGGGGACTCGTCGGGGGCGGTGACGGTGAACTCGCGCACCGCGACGGCGGTCTTCTGGGCGGCGGTGGCCCGCAGCCGCACCGCCCGCACCACGGTGCCGGGCGGCAGCTGGGCGCTGACCGTCTTCTGGTTCTTCACCACGGCGAGCTGCTGCCAGCCGCCCGCGCCGGTGCTGTACTCCAGCACGCCGTCGCGGATGTAGTCGTCCACGGCGGTCCGGGCGTCGGGGCCGTTGCCCCAGCCGCCCATCAGCACGGTGACGCCGCTGACCGGCCGCCCGGCGCCGAGGTCGACGCCGACGGAGTCGCCGGGCTGCGGGGGAGCGGAGCTCCAGTAGAAGGTGTCGGCCTGGCCGTCGGTCATCAGCGCGGGCAGGTGGTCCTGCGCGGTGCCCATGCTGGTGGTGGGGGTGACCCCGCCGCTGACCACGCCGGACCAGTTGTCGGCGGCGCGCACGGCCCGGTCCAGGAAGGGCGCGAGCACCCCCGCGCCGATGGTCGCCGGGGCCTGGGCGAGCTGGGCGCGCAGCCGGTTGAGCTGCACCCGGGCCTTCCAGGCCGCCGCGCCGTCGCCGCCGTGCTGGGCCAGCAGCATGTCGAGGGCGGCCTGCCCGGCCAGCCCGTAGTCGCGCAGCGGGCCGAGCCAGGGGCCGGCCTCGGCGGCCAGCTGGGCGGTGGCGTCGGTGCCGGCCAGGGTCTGCTGGGCGCCGGCCATGGCGGCGAAGGCGTCCCGCAGCGGGCCCGCGGCCGCTATCAGCTTGGCGAGGTCCGGGGCGGCGCCGGAGGTGGGTTCGGCGTTGGCCCAGAACTGGTCGAGCAGCGGCTGGAGGTAGCCGGACTCCTGCTTGGCCAGCGGGGAGGAGGTGCTGTTGCCGGCCAGCGCCTGGACGGCGGCCAGCGCCGAGCCGGCGGGGGTGGCGTTGGCGCCGGTCGGCCCGGCCAGCGAGCGCACGGCCGCCTGCCAGGAGTCCTCGGGCTTGTAGCCGGCGGGGTTCCAGGCGAAGTCGCCGGCCGTGGCGAGGGCTATCCGGGAGGCCACCGGCTGCTGCATGGCGCCGGTCAGCAGCACCGCGGAGCGGGTCGCCACCTCGGGCTCGCGGCCGGTGTAGGCGCCGAGGAAGAGCCGGTCCGGGCTGGCGTCGTTGACCGGGTAGTTGTCCATGGTGACCAGCGGGTGCCCGTACAGGCTGCCGGTGTCGGAGGTCTGGGCGCCGGTGATCTTCTCCGGGATCGCCCCGCCGCCGCTCCAGGCGACCTGCACGCCGCCGGGCAGCGCGTCGGCCAGGGCCTTGCGGTAGGGCGTGGAGCCCTGCTTGTGGTACTCGGTGGGGACGATCGACAGCGGCGCCAGCCCGGGGTTCCGGGCGATCAGCCGGTCCTGGACCTTCTTCACCAGCGCGGCCTGCGCCTTGGCGGCGGCGGCCGGGCCGCGGCCGTACTCGTCCTGGTCGTCGTCGCAGTGCCACTCGTCGTAGCTGACGTCCAGGAACTGCAGCTGGAACGCGGTGAAGCCGAGCTTGCGCAGCCCGTCCAGCTTGGCGACCAGGGCGTCGACGTCCTTGCCGGAGCTGAAACAGAGGGACTGCCCGGGGTCGATCGCGTAGCCGAGGGTGACGTGGTTCTGCCGCGCCCGGTCGCCGAGTTCGCGCAGCTCGGACTGCTGGTCGGCGGGGTAGGCGTCGCGCCAGCGGTTGAGCCGGAACGGGTCGTCGCCCGGGGCGTAGAGGTAGAAGTTCTGCTTGGAGCGGCCCAGGAAGTCCACCTGGTCGAGCCGCTGCTGGGCGGTCCACGGGGTGCCGTAGAAGGCCTCCGCGGTGCCGCGCACCGGCGCGCCGCTGGGCCAGTCCCGCAGGGTGATGCCGGGCAGGCCGAGTCCGGCCGCGCCCGGCCCCTGGCCCTGACCGGCCGGTACGGCGGCGAGCAGCTGGCGCAGGCTCTGCGCGGCGTAGAAGGTGCCGGTCGCGTCGGCGCCCGCGAGCACCACCGCGCCGTACGTGCCGCCGCCCTGGGCGGGCAGCTGGCCGACGGACAGCACGTAGCCGCCGGGCGGCATGCCCGCGGTGGACGGCGCGGCGCCGTCCTTGCCGCCGGCCGCGGCCGCGAGCTGGCGCAGCGTCCGGTCGACCTCGCCCTCGGCGCCCTCGGCGGGCCCGCCGATGTACACCACCAACGAGCCGGCGGCGGGGGTGCCGCCGTCGGCCTGCGGGGTCAGCGCGGTGGCCCCGGCGACGGTCATCACCTCGCGGACGGCGTCCACCGCGCCCCGGTCCACCTTGGGCGCGGTCACCAGCGTCACGGCGCTCGGCACGGTGACGGCCCGGCCGGCCACCGTCTGCTCCTGCGGGTGCGGGAACACCTGGGGGTTCGTCACGCTGCCGAGCGGCGTCTGCGGCGCGGTGCTCACCACGTCCGGCCCGGGGGCCGCCGCGTACGCCACCGAGGGCATCGGCCCGGCCAGCAGCCCGCCGACCACCGCCGCCGTCACCACCCCGGCCGCGATCTGCATGGCCCGCCGCCCCGGCCGCCCGGCCGCGCGCTCCGCCCGCACCGACGCCAGCAGCGGCTCCGTCCCCTTGAGATCGGCGATCAGCCGGTCCGCGGTCCGCGGCACCAGCTGACGGCACGTCCGCGCCGTCGCCCGCCGGGCCGCCAACGCCGTCGGATGGTCCAGCACCTCGCGCAGCACCGGACTCTGCTCCAACTGCTGACGCAGCCGCCGCCCGGCCACCACGGACACACGGGCTTGCACAGGGGCCTCCTCGCCAGGCCTGGACCACAATGCGAGCAACCCCACCAGCTACCCGAACCGGTGTCAACGTCACCGACTGGTATGACTCCTTTGCCCCGGTTCATCCGCCTGTCGGCACCGCCCCTGACAACGAACCGGGCCCGTCCTGCCAGGTGGCGGAACGGGCCCGAAGGGCGTGCTCAGGGCACTGCGGCGTTCAGGACAAGGCGTCAGGAACGCGGGGGCGCGGGCAGCACCGCCGTCCGCAGGTTCGGGACGGACCACTGGTGGTTGGGCCCGAGCTGGTCGAGCTGGCAGTCCCAGAGCCCGAGCCGGGTGCCGTTGTCGGTGCGCCCGCTCGGGAGGTCGAGGCAGCGGCCGGACGCCGGGTGGTACAGCACCTCGTTCGCGAGCGGGATCCACTTCTGCGCGGCGGTGCCGTCACAGGTCCGGTACTCCATCTGCGTGCCGTTGCCCGTACCGGCGTCCGCCGGGGCCATGCACCCGTTCATGACCCGGACGGTGCCGTCACCGCCCACCGAGAACTGCTGGGCGGTGCTCCCGTTGCAGTCGTACAGCTGGATCGCCGACCCGTTGGCGGCCACGCCGCCGTTGAGGTCCACGCACTTGTTCGCGTCGACGCGCGAGCGGATGACACTCGCGGCGCCCGGCGCGGTGGGCGCCACCGCGAACGGGTAGACCGCGGTGCTGCTGATGCTCCCGTCGAAGCTGTCCGTCGGCTTGGACTGGTACTTGTACCGGCCCAGCACGAACGGCCCCGAGGGCGGCGGGCTGGTGCTCGCCCGGTGGTAGCCGGTCGTGGCGAGCACGCCGTCCACATACAGCGACATGGCGCCGGTGTCCGCGTTGTAGGAGGCGGTGAGCCGGGTCCACACGCCGGGCCGGAAGTAGGCGGAGGCGTTCCTGGTGTCCGTGAAGTCGTACGACCAGCTGTCGTCGTCGCTGACGGAGAGAGCGAACGCCCAGAAGCCGTACTTGGCGTCGGCGTACAGGATGAAGTTGCTGCTGTGCGCGGCGTCCTGGCTGGCGACGATGCCGCCCTTCGGGCCGGTCTTGGCCCAGGTGGAGACCGTGAAGCTCTTGCGGGCGTCCACCACCGGGCGCGACATCGTGACGGTCGACCCGGCTCCGGGGCTGAAGGCGCCCACGGTGGCGGCGCGGCCGTCCACGGTGTCCTGCACCCAACTCACGCCCACGGCCGTGCCGTCGGCCTTCTTCTGGCCGTCCTTGACGGTGTTGCCGCCGTCGGGCGCGGCCAGCCAGTTGCCGGTCGGGCGGTTGAGGTTGCCGAGCACGACCGGTGTGGTCTCCAGGCCGGTCACCGTCGGGCCGCTGTTGACGTCCGCCGCCTTGGTGCCGACGCCGGCCCAGGCGATCAACTGGTTGTTGGTGTCGACGGCCCAGAGGTCCGGGACGCCGTCACCCGTCACGTCGCCGTTGGAGCCGACCCTCGGGTAGAGCTTGGCGTCGACACCGTTGGCCAGCCAGCCCTTGGTGGGTTCGGTGAACGCGGAGGCGTCGAAGGTGCCCTGGGCGCTGCCCTTGGCCAGCTGGTAGGCGTGGATGGTGCCGTCCCACTTCGAACGGCCCCAGACCGTGGGGATGTTGGTGCCCTTGGTCGGGCCGGGGGTGATCAGGTCGTAGGAGTCCCAGGCCTGGCTCTGGGAGAGCAGGATGGCCGGGCCGTCGAGCTGCTTGACGTTGTACGACAGGTTGAGCCACAGACGGCTCTTCTCGACGAACAACAGGGAGGAACGGGGCAGACCGGCCGTGGAGGTACCCGACCTGTCGGGCGTGTCGCCGTAAGGGGAACCGAACGCGGCGATCTGGGTCACCGCGGACCAGTCGGCGCCGTTGCCGTAGGCCGCGCAGTCGATCGACGTGCCGTCCGGCAGGGCGCAGGTCCGGCTCTTGGTCAGGGTGGTCGCCGCCTGGCCGTCGAGGTGTCCGGCGATGTCGTCGTTCGGGTAGAGGGAGAGGAACGGGCTGCCGGGGGCGTGGGCGACCAGGTCGTCCACGTTCCGATCGCTGAACGAACCCCGGTGGGTGATCTGGGCCGTGCTCCAGTCCTGGTTGTCGGCCGCTCCCGGAGCGGACGCCGGCTTGGTGTTCGGGGCCGCGTACGGATCGGCGTTCGCGCCGACCAGGCGCAGCGAACCGGTGCCGTCGGGCAACAGGACGTCGGCCTTGCGGTCACCGTCGACGTCACCCATGACGGGGTCGCCGGCGGCCGGGTTGCTCGGCACGAAGTAGGTGTAGGCGACCGGCTGCGACATGTTTCCGGCGTTGTCCTGGGTCTGCAGATACAGGAAGTTGGTCCCCCAGTGCCAGGGGGTGTACTTCAACTGGAAGCTGCCGTTGCCGTCCATCTTGACGATGTTGCCGCCGTCGTTGCAGCCCCACCCGGTGGCCGCGGCCTGGATCGGGTCGGTGGTCCAGCGGGCGCAGGCCAGGCCGGAGGAGCGGCCGCCGTTGGCGGGGGCCGGGTCGGTGCCGGTGAGGGTGAAGACGCCCTCCTGGCCGACGAGCTTGGGGTGCCCGCCCAGGGTGCCGGACTCGGGGAAGTCGGTGGAGGTGATGCGGGCGGTCGGCGGGGTGCGGTCGATGCGCAGGAAGCACATCGCGCTGTTGCTGCTGTCGAGCGTGCCGTCGCCGGTGTGGGCCAGCCAGCCGTACTGGTGACCGTCGATCAGCGATCCGACGCTCACGTTCCGGCGGCCCGAACTGGCGGCCCAGCCGGTCTCGTAGGTCTTCGACGAGCCGTTGTCGTCGTCGTCCCAGATCTTGAACGTGGTCCAGAGCTGCTCACCGGTCGGCGACCAGGTGTCGGCGGCCAGGTTGACGTCGGTGTTGATCCCGACCCACCCGGGGTTCTCCCAGGGGTTCGTGGTGCCGGGGGTCTGGCACTGGTTGTACGCCGCGTCGCGGGCGAAGCCCGGCGTCGGGCTGGTGCCCGGGCTGCCGATGTGCGGGGCGAAGTCGTAGGTGACGACGATGTGCGGGTTGTTGGCGAACCGCTCGCGGAGGAACTTGTTGCCCTCGTCGTCGGGGGCGAACAGGAAGGTCCAGCCGCCCCAGTGCTCGCGCGCGGCCTGGGCCATCTGACCGGTGACGTCGTACTCGACGCCGCCCTCGCCCTTGATCCAGTTCATCCCGACCTTGGCGCAGTTGCCGAGCTCGGGGCAGGGCTGGGCGTTCCAGGTCGTCCATTGGTTGATCGGGTTGCTGGTACCCGAGCCGGTCGAGTAGAGGCCCATCGGGGACGGGGTCGAGGGGCTGGACGAGGCCGCGACGGTGGCGTAGAGCTTGGCGCTCTGTACGGCCGAGTCCCAGAAGACCGAGTTCAGGCCGACCTGGAAGTACGCCCGCTCCCTGCCCTCCTTCGTGCAGCGGTTGTTGGTGTCGATGTAGCCGCAGTAGCCGGCGGCGGGCTTGTCCTGGCCGTACTGGGTGCCGTTGTACTCGCGGTTGTCGGGGTAGGCCCACTGCACCTGGGCCCAGGCCTGGGCGCCGTTGTCGACGCTGGGGTTCCAGCCCGGGTCGATGAACCACGGGCCGGTGCCCTGGCCGAGGACCGAGGCATCCGGCACCAGGTCGATGCCGCCACCGCTGACGGTGGTGGCGATCGGTGCGGTCTTCGCGTCGGGGCCCGGCGCCTTGCTGCTGGACCCGGACACGGCCGGGGCGTCCTCCGCCGACGGGGCGGCGGCCGCGATCTTGCTCCGGGCCTTCGGCTGAGCCGCCGAGGCGGGCGTGCCGGTGGCCACGCTGGAGTCCCACAGGACCGGCACGGGTGCGGTGAATCGGGCCTTGCCGGCTGCGTCCTCGGCTGTCAGGTTGCCGTTGGCGTCGGCCTTGACGGTCAGGCCGTCGGTGGCGGTGTCGAGGTGCAGCTTCGTGATCTTCGGGTCGGCCGCCGCCTTCGCGCTGCGGACGATCAGGACCTGGCGCCAGCCGCCGGCGGTGGTGGCGCTCAGTTCCAGGTCGACGTCCGGCAGGACGGAGCGGTAGAGCGCGCTGTCGCCGCTGAGTTCGGGCTTCGGCAGGTCGAACGGTGCCTTGACCGACAGCTTCCTGCCGTCCGACGTCGTCATGGTGGCCAGGGGGCCGTTGCCGCCGCCGGAGAAGGTGAGTGCGGAGGGGACGGCGGCCGGGGCGAGCGTCCCGTCCGGGTTGGCCCGGAGCGTCGCGTCGACCGGTCGCCAGCTGCCGTCGGTGTTCTTGACCCGCTCCACCACCGGGGTGGAGTCGGTGGCCAGGGTGCCGTCCGGGTTGGCGGTGGTCCGGCTGCTGCCCGTGGTCAACGCGTCGACGACGGTCGGCTTTCCGGTGCTCTTCGCCGTCGCCTGGGCCACGCGGACCGCGGCGACCTGCGCCGCCCGGGGGTCGGAGCCGTCCTTGGCGGGCGGGGTCGGCGTCGCCGGCCAGGCGGGGTCGGCGGGGCCGTGGTTGCGATCGGCCGGGGCCGCGGCCGCGATGGTCGGCACGGCCAGCAGGCCTGCGCCGAGGGAGAACGCGGCGGTACAGGCGAGCGGAAGCAGGGCGGCGCCGAATGTCCGCTTTCTCGCTGTTCGTCGGCGAATTGCAGAAGAGGGAGGTTGTGGCCTCGACATGAAGTACCCGTCGTAGAAGAAGGTGTGAGCAGAGGTCAGCCGCACGCTGCCTTCACAATCGCTCCGCCGTCAAAGTTTTTTGTCGACAGGTCGTCCGAGTTGTCGGGCTGGTTCCACATTGCTCTCCGTGTGACTCTCGTCACGCGATGGGATTTTAGGCTTTCCCTACCTTGGGTCGGTCGTGTGCGCCTAAGGTTCCGGGGGCTCGGGCCGTTGGGGTCGGTCCGCTTAAAGGCTTGGCAATCCGTGGGGGGATCAAGTGCCGCGTCGCTTCCGTCTGTTCACCCGAACACGCAGTTCCCGGCTTGCCACGGCAGCTGCCCTGGCCGTGTGCATGTCCGTGGTCACGCTCCCGTCGGTACAAGCGGTCGCCAAAGCCGCCGCCCCGCCCGAGGTCTGGGTGCCGCCGAACACTCCGGTGCCGGACGTCCACCCGGTGAAGGGTACGAACGGCAAGGTCGCGGGCCACACGCCCGACCCGGGCAAGAAGTGGTCGCCACCAGCCGACTCCAGTCCACCGTCGGGGAGAGCGACCGCCGTGCTCGGCGGCGCCTCGGTCGCCGGGAAGGCCGCCATGGCACCGGCGGCCGCCGACGCGTCGCCGACCGCCCTGCCCTCCCAGCCGGTCCGGGCGGGCTCGCTGCCGGTCTGGATCGCGCCCGTCGCGGGTGCCAGGGCCGCCGCCAAGTCCGCAGCGGCGGCTCCGCCGAACGACGCCCCTGCCGCCGCACCCACCCTCCAGGTCGACCTGGCCGACCAGGGCCGGACCAAGGCCGCCGGCGTCAACGGCGCCCTGCTCGCCCTCACCGACACCGGCGAGGGTGGCCGGGCCGACCGGGTGCAGATCGGGATCGACGTCGACGCCTGGGCGAAGAACGCGGGCGCCAACTGGGGCTCCCGCGCCCGGATCGTCCAGCTGCCCGGGTGCGCGCTGACCACTCCCGGCGCCGCCGGTTGCACCACCCGTACCCCGGTCCGGTCCCAGCACGACGAGGCCACCGGCCGGCTGACCGTCGAGGTCGACGTTCCGCAGTCGACCGCCACCAAGTCCTCCGTTGGCAAGTCCTTCTCCGCCGGGGCGTTCGACAGCCCGGCGGCCGGTTCCTCCTCGAGCGTCGCGCTCGCCGTGGAGGCGGACGCCAAGGGCAGCAGCGGTGACTTCACCGCATCGCCGATCACCCCGTCCGCCTCCTGGCAGGCGGGTGCGAACGCGGGCAACTTCACCTACGGCTACACCGTCGAGCTGCCCTCCGCGCTGGCGGGTGCGGCGCCGGCGGTCTCGCTGGGCTACGACTCCTCCGCCGTGGACGGCAAGACCGCCTCCACCAACGCCCAGCCGTCCTGGATCGGCGACGGCTGGGAGTGGCACCCGGGTTCCATCGTCCGTGGCTACAAGAGCTGCAAGGACGCCGGGGTCGAAGGCTCCGGCGACCAGTGCTGGGGGGGTGACCTGCTCCAGCTCTCGCTCGCGGGCCACGCGGGCCAGCTGGTCAAGGACGACAAGTCCTGTGAATGGCACCTCCAGGGGGAGGACGGCACCAAGGTCGAGCGGCTGACCGGCCAGAGCAACGGCGCCTGGAACGGCGAGGCCTGGCGGATCACCACCGGCGACGGCACCCAGTACTACTTCGGCGCCAACCACCTGCCCGGCGGCGACGGCAGCGACCAGGCCAGCAACTCCGTCTCCACCGTGCCGATCTACTGGCCCGGCGGCCAGGACCCGTGCCTCAAGGACGGCTCCCCGGCCACCAAGACCTGGAACCAGATGGGCTGGCAGTGGTCGCTGGACTACGTCGTCGACCCGCACCAGAACCTGATCACCTACCGGTACGACCAGGAGCAGAACTACTACGTCCAGGGCGGCGGCCAGAACAACGGCAACGGCCCCAGGACCCAGTACCAGCGCGCCAGTTACCCGACCTGGGTCGGTTACGGCCAGCGCCTGCCCGACCAGATCGCCGCCAAGGGCAAGGCCAACCCGGCCGCCCAGGTGTGGTTCCGCACGGCGGAGCGCTGCCTGCCGGACAGCGCCTTCTCCTGCGACCCGTCCCAGCGGAACAAGGCCAACGCCAAGCGCTGGCCGGACACTCCGATCGACCAGACCTGCGACGCGACCGGCGACTGCACCGTCTCCTCGCCCACCTTCTGGACCACCAAGCGGCTCACCAGGATCGACACCGAGGTCTGGACCGGCAGCTCCTACCGCCCGGTCGACTCCTTCGCCCTCAACCAGTCCTTCCAGGACCCGGGCGACGGCACCTCACCGTCGCTCTGGCTCGACTCCGTCCAGCGCACGGGCAGCAACAACCGCACGCCCATCACCCTGCCCGCGGTGTCCTTCCAGCCGCAGCAGATCGCCAACCGCGTGGCGGGCAAGATCGTCCGGCCGGACGGCACCTCGGCCTCGATCGAGCCGTACAACCGCCCGCGCATCCAGAAGATCACCACCGAGACCGGCGGTCTGATCAACGTCGTCTACCGCCCCGCCGAGTGCTCCAGGGAAGCCGGCGGCACGATGCCGGCGTCCGAGGACAGCAACACGATGGCCTGCATGCCGGTCAAGTGGTACCTGCCCGGCCAGAGTGATCCGGACCCGGTCAACGACTGGTTCAACAAGATCATCGTGCAGTCGGTGACCCAGGAGGACTCGGTCGCCGGCGGCAGCCCGCTGGTCGTCACCAACTACGTCTACGGCGGCGGCGCGGCCTGGCACCGCAACGACTCCGAGATGCCCAACCCCAAGGCGCGCACCTGGGACCAGTTCCGCGGCTACGCCACGGTCACCACCCTCACCGGTAGCGGCAGCGACGTCGAGGCGCCGCGTACCAAGTCGGTGGCCACCTTCCTCCGGGGTATGGACGGCGACGTCCTCGCCAACGGATCCACCCGCCAGGTGACCGTCACGGACGTCCACGGCGGAACGATCAAGGACGAGAACGTCCTGGTCGGCTACATCCGCGACTCCGCCAACTACAACGGCGAGTCGGGAGAGCTCCTCTCCACCACGGTCTCCGACCCGTGGATCGGACCGATCACGGCCACCCGCAGCCAATCCGGCGGGATGCCCGCGATCACCGCCCGGGCCGTCAACTCCCTCAAGGTGACCGACCGCGAGAAGCTGGCCAACGGCTGGCGCACCCGTGAGCGCTCCACCACCTACGACTCGACGCCGTTCGCCCGCCCGCTCACGGTCTACGACAACGGGGACCTGGCCCACCCCGAGCAACTGCTCTGCACCTCCTTCGAGTACGCCACCCGCCCCGGCGGTGCCGCCACGCAGCTTGCCTCGCACACCCTCGTCCTCAAGGGCGCCTGCGGGCAGCCGGCGAACAAGGACAACACGGTCTCCGACACCCGGGCCTACTTCGACGGCCTGCCGCTCGGCCAGGCCGGCGCCACGTCCGAGCAGACCTCGACCGAGGTCCTGGAGCGGTACGACGCCAACGGCCGGCCGGTCTACCGGACGACCGGCCGGGCGAGCTTCGACGCCTACGGCCGGGTCATCAGCACCGTCGACCCGACCCGCACCGACGCCACCCACCAGACCGGCGCCGAGACCAAGACCGCCTACTCCCCGGCTACCGGCCAGCTGCCGACCCAGGTCACCCACACCAATCCGATGGGCTGGCAGACCGTCAGCACCCTGGACGTCGGTCGCGGCTCGCCACTGAAGATCAAGGACGAGAACGGCCGGATCAGCGAGCAGGACTTCGACGCCCTCGGCCGGGGGATCGCGGCCTGGAGCCCGGGCAACGACCGGACCAAGAACCCGAACCGCCCGAACCGCAAGTTCTCCTACGCTGTCAACGGCACCAACGCGCCCTCGCAGGTGCTCAGTCAGGCCCTGATGGGCAGCCTCAAGCTCTACACCTCCAGCTACACCATCTACGACGGCCTCGGTCGCGTCCGGCAGACCCAGGCGACCCCGCCCTCGGGCGCCACCGGACGCATGATCACCGACGCGCTGTTCGACTCGCACGGCTGGCAGACCAAGACCAGCGCCGCCTACTACAACGACCAGGCCCAGCCCAGCGGACAGCTCTTCCTGCCCAACGGCGGGGTGCAGCCGGACAGCAAGATCCCCGCACAGACCGTCCAGAAGTTCGACGGCATGGGCCGCACCGTCGACTCCGTCTTCCAGTCGTACGGCGTCGAGCAGTGGCGCACCCACACCGACTTCGTCGGTGCCGACGAGGTCCGGGTGACCCCGCCGGCCGGCGGCTTCGCCAGCGCGACCGTGTCGGACGCCCGCGGCAACACCGTGGCGCTGCGCCAGTACAAGTCCAACACCCCGACCGGCGCGTACGACGAGACCACCTACGGCTACTCGCCGGAGGGCAAGGAGCTCTGGCGCAAGGACGCGGCCGGCAACACCTGGTCGTACGAGTACGACCTGCTCGGCCGCCCGGTGAAGACCACCGACCCCGACTCGGGTACCGGCACGACCTCCTACGACGACAGCAAGAACCTGGTCACCGCCTCGGACTCGCGGGGCAAGAGCGCGACCACCGTCACCGACCTGCTCGGCCGCACCACCGCGGCCTACGAGGGCGGGGCGGTCGACCCGGCCAAGCAGGTCGCGGCTTGGACGTACGACAACCTCGCCCTGGGCAAGCCGACCTCCACGACCCGCTACGTCGGTGGCGTGAACGGCGCCGCCTACAAGTCGGAGATCACCGGCTACGACATCGGCTACCGCGAACTCGGCGCCAAGACCACCATCCCGGCGGTCGAGGGCGGCCTGGGCGGTGTCTACCAGACCGACAACACCTACGACGAGGGCGGCCGCCTGTCGGCCACGGTCCTTCCGGCCGTGGCCGGGATGGCCCGGGAGACGCTGAGGTTCGCCCCCGACGACGTCGGCAACTTCGGCGGCCTGTCCAGTGCCTTCGGCCTGGCCGCGCCCAAGACCTATGTGGCCGACGTCCGTTACGACCCCTATGGCCGGCCGTTCCGCACCACGGTGGGCGGCGCCGGTACCCAGGTCGTCGCCACGATGGTCATCGACGACGCCACCGGGCGGGTCACCCGCTCGATCGTCGACAAGCAGACCGCCACCACCGCCCACGTCGACTCGGTCGACTACACGTACAACCCGCTGGGCCAGGTCACCTCGGCCCGCAACGCGCAGGACGGCCAGGTCGCCGACCTGCAGTGCTTCACCCACGACTACCTCGGCCGCCTCACCCAGGCCTGGACCGACACCGGCACCCAGAGCACCAAGCCGCAGCCGAGCGTTCCCGGCGTCGGCGCCTGCACCAACTCCGACGGCCCGTCCGTCGGAGCAGCGCCGAGCGTCGGCGGTCCGGCCCCGTACTGGCAGCAGTACGAGTACGACCTCATCGGCAACCGCACCAAGCTGGTCCAGAAGGACGTCACGGGTAACACCGCCAAGGACGTCACCACCACCCAGATTTTCGGTGCGGGCCCCAACACCCCGTCCACCGACCCGAAGACGGGCGGCGGCACGGGCGGTCCGCACGCGCTGATGAAGTCCACCCGGACCGGCCCGGCCGGCACCGCGGTGACCTCGTACACCTACGACGCGGCCGGCAACACCACCGCGATCACCGACACCCCGGGCACCAGGACGCTGACCTGGAACGCCCAGGGCAAGCTCGACCAGATCACCGGCACCGGCGAGAACGGCGCCACCAGCTACCTGTACGACGTGTCGGGCAACCAGCTGATCCGCCGTGACCTCGGCAAGACCACGCTCAACGTGGGCGCGGACCAGATCACCCTGGACACCGCGACCGGGGCGATCACCGCGGTCCGCAGCTACTCGGCCCCCAACGGCCTGTCCATCACCCGCACCATGACCAGCGGCAACTCCACGCTCGCCTACCAGAGCGCGGACCCGCACGGCACCAACGGCGTCCAGTTCGACGCGGGTACCCTCGACCACGTCCGCCGCCCCACCGACCCGTTCGGCAACGACCGCGGCACCCAGCCCGCGGCGGGTGTCTGGGCCGGCGACAAGGGCTTCGTCGGCGGCACCAAGGAGAAGACCACCGGCTTCACCCTCCTCGGCGCCCGCGAGTACGACCCCAAGACGGGCCGCTTCATCAGCCCCGACCCGATCACCGTCGCCGGCGACCCCCAGCAGTGGAACGCCTACGCGTACGCCAACAACAGCCCCATCAACAAGTCCGACGCCAACGGCCTGCGCGTCGACTGCAACCAGGAAACGGAGTGCACCGGCTGGTACGGGGACTCCCACGGCAACGTCACCGACATCGACCACGTCGCCCCGAAGCGGAAGCTCCCCACGGCACCGCCCACCCCGGCGGAGCAGCACGCGAAGGACGCCCTCGACGACGCGAACAAGATCGTCAACGAGAACAAGCGCAAGCGCGATGAACTCGTGCACAAGGTGGTCGACATCGTCGGCGACCTGATCGGCTTCAACGACGCCCGCGACTGCTTCACCAAGGGCGACGTGATGGCCTGCATCAACACCGCCCTCAACACCCTGCCCTGGGGCAAGATCTTCAAGGCCATCAAGGTCGGCATCCAGGCCCTGAAGATCTACAAGGAGATCAACAGGATCTACGACGCCATCAGGGGCGGCGAACGCGCAGCGAAGGAAGCCGAAGCCGCCTACGTCACCGCCAAGACCGCCGCGTCCGAAGCCCGCGCAGCCGAAGCGGCCGCAGCCAAGGCAGCCGAAGAAAAAGCGGCGAAAGAAACAGCAGGCGACGCGGCAAGCACGGAAGCCAAACCAACCAAGGCCGAAGCAGATTCATCCCCGACTCCGGACAAGTGCAACAGCTTCCCGGCAGCGACCATGGTCCTGATGGCGGACGGCACCACGAAGGCCATCGGTGAAGTCCACGACGGTGACGTCGTCATGGCAACCGATCCCCAGACCGGCGAAACCCGCCCCGAAACCGTCACCGCCACCATCACCACCCCCGACGACAAGGACTTCACCGACCTTACCCTCACCGACGACGCCAACCCCCGCGGCCCGCCCGCGGCCGACCAGGCGAAGATCACCTCCACCCACCACCACCCCTACTGGAGCGAGACCCGCAACCAGTGGGTCGACGCCGGCGACCTCACCCCCGGCGAACAGCTCCGCCAGCCCGACGGCACCACCCGGACCATCAAGTCCGTCCGCAACTACGCCTACGCCGTCACCACCCACAACCTCACCGTCAGCCTGCTCCACACGTACTATGTGCTGGCGGGGACCACGCCTGTCCTGGTGCACAATTGCGGCGGGATCGATGACGCAACAACGCTCTATCGATTTGGTAGTGGCCCGGAGACCACGGAAAAGCTGGCAGTAGATTCCGCTAACGCCGCAGCGCACGACTTCCCGCACGGAATCTCAACGTCTACGCGTCTTCCTCCCAAGATCAAGGAAACGGGAGAGTACCGCTCGACTACCGTGGGAGAACTCCGAGCGGCCGGATTCAAGGTAGAGCAGACGGGTAAGAACAAGGCGCACCATACCGTTCATCTGCCCGATCCAGTGACAGATGAAGTCACGCAGTCGCTGAATGATCTATTTAGGAGTCGAGAGTGAGTGATCCGGAGGCGATCGCTGGCGCAGTGGCACTAGATTCCTCTGCGGATATTTCGAGCAGGATTGCTGCGCTGCACATCCTGTTCGATCTGAACTCGGAAAATGCGCTAATGATTGCCTTGGCGGCAGCTGAGAATGAGGATCAGCTTCCGGACGTTCTCGCCTGTCTTGGCAAGGAGGTGGCTCGAATTGCTTCGAATTGCCGCTGGCTCACGGAGTTTGAACTCCGGAATATGAGCAACTTGGCATTTGATGCCTATTGTGATTACCTTGAGTAGTTCGGCCAGCAGTTTGAAGTCACCGATTCTGCTGGCCATGTAGCGCAGGCCTGTAGCGTGTCGGGTAGCTGACGTCTCCTACGGTGCGAGACTGATGTAGGACCTCTTCTCGCAATTCCCGGCGGCCCCAATGGACAAGTTTCTGGCGGGGCCGCCGTGCGTTCCGCGATTGCAAGACTCCACACGTACTATGTGCTGGCAGGCGCGACGCCAGTACTTGTTCATAACTGCGCTGAGGGGCACGCGGACGTCTATTTCGATGATGTCGAGGGGCACGCCTCGATCGCGGTTACGCATGAAGGAAATACGGTCCACAGCGATGCTGGCTGGAGGGCAAATTCTGGCGACCACTCTGTTGCTGCCATCCGTCCTGAAGGCGCCTCGCATGCGCCTGGAACAATTGTTGTCAGGGTTCCGCTTCCAAATGCCGAAAGGGCGCAACATGCCCAGAGGGCCATGGATGACTTCAGTCTGGGGCCCTATGACAGGAATACAAACAATTGCGTGACCTACTGTGCTCGAATCCTTGAGATTGGCGGATTCAAGGTGCCCGCAGAGGATTCACAGAATATTGCAGGATGGCTGCTAAATTCTTCGTATCCACAGAGGAGGCTGTAGATTTGGCTGCTAGCGGTTGGGAATCGCTCAAAGGAAAGCCAATGAAGTGGGAAGCTCCGGATAGGCTGCGGTCTCCAACGGCTTCGGCGACGATTAATCTCGCTGTTCAGATGATGGGCAGCAATATGATCGGCAACGAACTCATTGAGGTTGTTGCAGGATTTGTCTCCGCCAAGGCGCGAGTTGAACTGTGGGCGAGTCGCAGTCGGCCGCCGCTGACGCTTGAGCAGAACTTTGCTGTGGGGCAGGCCGCCTCGGATGCGCTGCGAATCGTCTATGAATCTTGGGTCGTATATGAGCGGGCATACAATTCGACTGGTGGGAAGATCTTTCGGCTGGAGAAGGAGGCGAGTGCTCTCATTCTTGCGCTTCGGGAGGCTACGGCCATTCTCACGCGGGTGAGGGAAGAGGGTGGCGGAGATGCAGTGCCTGAGTAAGGCGTATGCAGGAGAAGGTGGGCCGGGAATCCGATGCGGGACCATGTCCACGGTGCATGTGGGCGATACGCCCAAGGGTGATCACGGTGCACCTGCCTCCCCTTGCAACGCATGCTGGCGGGTGATGGATGGCTTGGGGGTGAATTACTAGTGAGCGGCGAACCTGCGGACTTTACCTCCCGATTGAATCCGGCAACGGTTTCTTGCCCTGCGGCTGGTCGGCTGGTACCCCGGGCGACATGTCGACGTGTCCTCCGATATCCAGTCCCTGGAGGCACAGGGGTACATCCCGAGTCCAGTGGCAATCGACTTTCTCGAATCCTTCCGTGGCCTCAAGGTTGGACCAGCCCGTGAGGACGGTCCCAAATTCATCAACGGTAAACCGTTTTCGGTCGACGCCGTGGGGGTCGGCAGCAGGCATGAGGAAGAATCCTTGGCGATCGGCTCAGCCGTCGGCGGCACCTGGTTTTCCTGTCGGCTGATGGCTCAGCTATTCGCATATCTTCATGCGGCAGGACGGTGCTCTGGCTGCTTACGCGAATGGCCTGATCTGGAGTATCGGAAACACCTTACGAGGGCTTGGGCCCCATGGTGAGTGTGGATCGCCCGCTGATCTGCGTTTATGCGCCTAGGGGGGATGAAGCCGTGGCCCAAGTAGGACTCACGTCCTACTGCCGCTCGGCGAGTCGGCCTGATGCGCGGCGTCGCGGCTGCTCCCAGCCTTCGAGTTCTTCTTCAAGATCTCCAGGAGACGAAAACCCAGTTCCGGTATTGGCAGTTCTACGGGGAATTTTCTAAAAGCGCTAGCGGCCCCGCCGGAGTCGTTCCGGTGGGGCCGCTGGGGTGTTTGACGGCAGTAGTTGACGGCAACGTCAGTGGACAGGTGCTGCACAAAATGGCGGTTCGTCGCCGTCGTCGGATCGGGTGGCGGGCACGGCGGGGTCGCGGAGGGCGTTGCAGAGGAGGTCGATGGCGTCGCGCTGGAGGCGGAGCCGGACGTGGGCGTACACGGTCGCGGTGACGCCGATGTGGGCGTGACCCAACAGCTCCTTGGCAGGGTGGGCTATCGCCAACTTTGTCCGGATCATGTCGCGATGAGAAACGCCGGCGAACTCACCCCCGTGAACACCTCCGCCAGCCCGACGGCACCACCCTCACCATCCAGTCCGTCCGCAACTATCCCCACGCCGTCACTACCCACAACCGCACCGTCAACCTGCTCCGCACCTACTACGTTTCCCCCAGGCAGGCAAGGGGTGGGAGTTCTCGGCAAGATGCGAAGGGAGCTGGCTGGCTGATGCCGGATGATGAGGGGATAGGAGAACGAAGTGAAGGAACCGATGGAGGAAGATCACGAATTCCTTCCGGCAGGCGAACCGCTCCGTCAGGCGGTGAGGGGTGTCGATGTCGGACCGTGGGACGTAACGGAAAAGGATCGGTGGGAAGCGGATCTTATCGACCTCGGTGGCTTGATGATTCCTCGCGAGCCAGGTGTCACGATCGAATTCAGTACCGTGCCGTCCAGAGGTCTGGTCGGAGTTGCTGTCAGAAAAGGGCGTGAGGTGGCGCTGCAGCTTCAGGCCTTCCATGTCACCGCGCAGGATCCGTGGGCAAGGTCTCGCGATCAGTTTGAGGCCAACGTGCGGCAGCTCGGCGGACAGGCGCGGGCCTGGACGGGTCGAGCCGGGATCGAACTCAGGTGTGAGGTTCCGGTGAGAGAGCCGTCCGGTCGGGCTGGAACGCAGACTATTCGCGTACTCGGCTGCGGTGGGCCGGGCTGGCTGCTGCGGGGAATCGTGAGCGGGAAGGGTGCCAGGGCGGAGAGTCGCGACGGGTGGGCCTATGACTTCTTCGAGCGGACCGTGGTGGTTCCGTCGTACGGGCAGGTGTCTGCGGCGATGTTGTCTCCGGCTGGGTTCGTCGGTCTGAGGCCGACTGCCGACGACCAGCCGATCCCGCTGCGCAGGCCCGACTGACGAGAGTGCCCGCACTCGTGTCGCACAGCGTGATCGAGGCGTCACCCGGGTAGGACTGGGCTGTCCTACCCGGGCGTTGCCGAGACATCGCAGGAGCCGCGAGTGGCCGCTTACCACGACAGTGACGGAGCCGACGGACGGAAGGTCCCGGCGCAGGACGCGCCGCCGCCGCCCGCCGAACTGGTCGCGCTGGCACGGGCGTACGGGGTGGACACCCGGTACCCGGGGGCCGGCGGGCAGACGGTGGGGGCGCGGACGCTGGTGGCCGTGCTGGGGGCGCTGGGGGTGGCGGCCGGGTCGCCGGAGGAGGTGCGGGAGGCGCTGGAGCGCCACCGGGCCGAGCAGCGGGAGCGGTTGCTGCCGCCGTGCGTCGTGGTCCGGCAGGGCCGCCGCACCGCGCTGGACGTGCCGGCGGACGCCCGGCTGCACGTGGAGCTGGAGGACGGCGGCAGTTGGGAGCTGTCGCGCGGTCACTCGCACTGGCTGCCCGCCGACCTGCCGCTCGGCCGGCACACCCTCACCGCGGAGAGCAACAGCAGGAAGGAACGGTCCGCGCTGATCGTCGCCCCCCAGCGGCTGCCCCGACTCCCCGGTCGCAGCTGGGGGTTCCTCACCCAGCTGTACTCCGTGCTGTCCGACCGCTCCTGGGGCATGGGCGACCTCGGGGACCTCGCCGAACTCGCCCAGTGGGCCGGCGCAGAACTCGGCGCGGGCTTCGTGCAGCTCAACCCGCTGCACCAGGCCCTGCCCGCGACGCCCGGCACCCCCTCCGACCCGTCCCCGTACCGCCCCTCCTCCCGCCGCTTCGCCGACCCGGTGCACCTGCGGATCGAGGCCGTCCCCGAGTACGCCTACCTGACGGCAGGACAACGGACGGAAGCGGACGACCTCGTCCACCGCGCCGCCCGGCTGCGCGAGGAGGTCCTCACCCACGACGGCCTGGTCGACCGGGACGCCGTCTGGGCCCTCAAGCGCGAGGCCCTCCAGCTCCTCCACGAGGTCCCGCGCGGCCCCGGCCGCCAGGCCGGCTACGAGGCGTTCCGGCGCCGCGAGGGCGAGTGGCTGCGCCGCCACGCCCTCTGGAACGCGATCGCCGAGGTGCACGGCGCCGACTGGCACCACTGGCCGAAGGGCCTGCGTCACCCGAACGGCCCACAGATCGACCAGGCGGCCAAGGAGCTCGAACCGAGCGTCGAGTTCCACCGCTGGCTCGCCTGGCAGGTCGACCAGCAGCTCGCCGCCGCCCAGCGCGCCGCCCGCGACGCGGGCATGGCGGTCGGCCTGGTCCACGACCTCGCCGTGGGCGTCCACCCGGACGGCGCCGACGCCTGGGCGCTCCAGGACGTGCTGGCCGGCGGCATCTCGACCGGCGCCCCGCCGGACGCCTTCAACGCCCACGGCCAGGACTGGGGCCTGCCGCCCTGGCGCCCGGACGCCCTGGCGAAGGCCGGCTACGCCCCGTACGCGGAACTCCTGCGCGCCGCCACCCGCCACGCGGGCGCGCTCCGCATCGACCACGTGATGGGCCTGTTCCGCCTCTGGTGGGTGCCCGAGGGCCATCCCCCCACCGAGGGCGCCTACGTCCGCTACGACGCCGAGGCGATGCTCGGCGTGCTGGCCCTGGAGGCGCACCGGGCCGGCACCGCCGTGATCGGCGAGGACCTGGGCACGGTCGAGCCGGGCGTACGGGAGGAGCTGGCGGCCCGGGGCATCCTCGGCACCTCCGTGCTCTGGTTCGAACGGGACTGGCAGTCCGACGGCGCCATCCTGCCTCCCGACCGCTGGCGCCCCGGCTGCCTGGCCACCCTCACCACCCACGACCTGCCGAGCACCTCCGCCCGGCTCTCCGGTGAGCACGTCGAGCTGCGCCACCGCCTGGGCCTGCTGGCCCGCCCGCTCGCGGAGGAGCAGCAGGAGGCGGCCGACGAGCTGGCCGCCTGGCGGGCCGAACTGACCGCCCTCGGCCTGCTCGCCCCGGACGAGCCGCTCACCATGCCGGCCCTGTACCGCTTCCTCGGCCGGACGCCGGCCGAGCTGGTCGGCGTCTGGCTGCCGGACCTGGTCGGCGACCCGCGCCCGCAGAACCTGCCCGGCACCTGGGACCAGTACCCGAACTGGCGCCTGCCGGTCGCCGACGGCACGGGCGCCCCGGTCACCCTGGAACGCCTCGCCGCGGCCCCCGCCGCCCGCCTACTCGGTCGGATCCTCACGCCCCCCGACCGCCAGGACCCGTAGCCGGATCCCGCAAGCGGAACCCCCAGCACCACCCCGACGCGCGCCGTCCCGTAAGCGGCGGGTAAGTTGGAATCGTGGACAAGAGGAACGCTTTGCGAGCCGGCGCGGTCTCCGCAACGGTCACGCTGATGATGCTGCTGTCGTCGCCCGCCATGGCCCTCACCAGGGACGACGGCGACGACCCGGGTGCCGGCCTGAGCGTCGGCCAGACCATCGGCCTGTACGTGCTGATCCCGCTCGCCGCGTTCGTCGTCATCGCGGCCTTCGCGGGTCTGCCGTACGGCAAGAAGAAGAAGTAACCGCGAGGAACCGCCGCGTCCGCCGAGGACGCGCAACAGGTCCACCGGGACCCGCAGGAACCCCGAAGGGGCGCCGGACGATCCGTCCGGCGCCCCTTCGGGCATGCGTCACCGAGCAGCAGGCACCGGCCTCAGCGGGCCCCGGCCGCCTTGTCGACCGCCTGGGCCTTGAGCGCGCGCTCGATCCCGGCCCGCGACTCGACGACCTGACGGCGCAGCGCCGGCGCCGGCTCGGCCGAGGCCAGCCAGGCGTCCGTGGCGGCGAGCGTCTCCTCCGTCACCTGGAGCGCCGGGTACAGCCCGACGATGATCTGCTGCGAGATCTCGTGGCTGCGGGTCTCCCAGATGCCCTTCACCGCGGCGAAGTACTTGGCCGCGTACGGTGCCAGCAGTTCCCGCTGGTCCGACTGCTGGAAGCCCGCGATCACGGCCTCCTGCACGTAGTTGGTGAGCTTGTCCGACTCCACCACCGAGGCCCAGGCCGCGGCCTTGGCCTCCGCGGTCGGGCGGGCGGAGCGGCAGCTGGCCGCGTGCTCCTGGCCGGCCGCGGTGTTGTCCCGCTCCAGCTCCGCGACGATCGCGGCCTCGTCGGCCCGTCCGGTGGCGGACAGGCGGGCGAGCAGCGCCCAGCGCAGCTCGGTGTCCACGGCCAGGCCCTTGAGCTCGACCGAGCCGTCCAGCAGCCCGGCCAGCAGGTCGAGCTGAGCGTCCGTGCGGGCGACCGAGGCGAAGGTGCGGGCCCAGGCCAGCTGGTGGTCGCTGCCGGGCTCGGCGGCGCGCAGGTGCTCCTCGGCGGCGGCGGCCCAGCGGAGCAGGCCCTGCTCGCGCCAGTCCGGGTCGGTGTAGGCGTCCAGGGCCAGCTTGACCTGGCGCTGCACGGACTGCACGACGCCGATGTCGCTCTCCCGGCCGATGCCGGAGAGCGCCAGCGACAGGTAGTCGCGGGCGGCGAGTTCGCCGTCGCGGGTCATGTCCCAGGCGGAGGCCCAGCACAGCGCGCGCGGCAGCGACTCGGTGAAGCCGCCGAGGTGCTCGGTGACGACGGCCATCGAGTCCTCGTCCAGCCGGATCTTGGCGTACGACAGGTCGTCGTCGTTGAGCAGCACGACGGCCGGGCGGTGGCGGCCGACCAGCTCCGGCACCTCGGTGCGCGGGCCGTCGACGTCCAGCTCGATCCGGTCCGTCCGCACCAGCGAGCCGTCGACCAGCTCGTAGAACCCGATCGCGATCCGGTGCGGCCGCAGCACGGCCTCGCCCTTGGCGCCGGCCGGCAGCGCGGGCGCCTCCTGCAGCACGGTGAAGGACTCGATCTCACCGTCCGTGTTCAGCACCACCGACGGGCGCAGCACGTTGATGCCGGCGGTCTCCAGCCAGGACTTGGACCAGGCCTTGAGGTCGCGTCCGCTGGCCTCCTCCAGCGCCCCGAGCAGGTCGCTCAAACGCGTGTTGCCCCAGGCGTGGCGCTTGAAGTAGGCGCGCACGCCCTCGAAGAAGGCGTCCTGGCCGACGTACGCCACCAGCTGCTTGAGCACCGAGGCGCCCTTGGCGTAGGTGATGCCGTCGAAGTTGACCTGTACGTCCTCCAGGTCGTTGATGTCCGCCATGATCGGGTGGGTCGACGGCAGCTGGTCCTGCCGGTAGGCCCAGGTCTTCATCTGGTTGGCGAAGGTGGTCCAGGAGTGCGGCCACTTGGAGCTCGGGGACTCGGCCTGGCAGACGGCCTCGGCGAAGGTCGCGAAGGACTCGTTGAGCCAGAGGTCGTTCCACCACTCCATGGTGACGAGGTCGCCGAACCACATGTGGGCGAGCTCGTGCAGGATCGTCGCGGCGCGCGCCTCGTACGCGGCGTCGGTGACCTTGGAGCGGAACACGTACTGGTCGCGCAGGGTGACGGCGCCCGCGTTCTCCATCGCGCCGGCGTTGAACTCCGGGACGAAGAGCTGGTCGTACTTGGGGAACGGGTACGGGAAGTCGAACTTCGCCTGGAAGTAGTCGAAGCCCTGCTTGGTGACCTCGAAGATCGCCTCGGCGTCCAGGAACTCGCGCAGCGAGGGGCGGCAGTAGACGGCCAGCGGCACGCGCTGCTCGCCGTTCTCGTAGGTGTCGAAGACCCCGACGTACGGGCCGGCCACGAGCGCGGTGATGTAGCTGGAGATCCGGCCGGTGGGCTCGAACTCCCAGACCTGGGTGGCGCCTTCGCCGACCGGCTCGGGGGTGGGCGAGTTGGACACCACGACCCAGCCGGTGGGGGCCGTCACGGTGAACCTGAACGTGGCCTTGAGGTCGGGCTGTTCGAAGTTCGCGTAGACCCGCCGGGCGTCCGGCACCTCGAACTGGGTGTACAGGTAGGTCTCGCCGTCGACCGGGTCGACGAACCGGTGCAGGCCCTCACCGGTGTTGCTGTAGGCGCAGTCGGCGACGACCCGCAGCTCGTTCTCGGCCGCCAGGCCGGGCAGCGGGATGCGGCTGTCGGCGAAGCTCGCCGGGTCGAGCGCCGTGCCGTTGAGGGTGATCTCCTCGACGCTCGGGGCGACGAGGTCGATGAAGCTGTCGGCGCCGGGGGTCGTGGCGGAGAACCGGACCACGGTCGTGGACCGGAAGGTACCGCCCTCGCGGGCCGAGCCGAGGTCGAGCTCGATGTCGTACGCGTCCACCCGGATGAGGTCGGCCCGGGTACGGGCCTCGTCGCGGGTCAGGTTGGTGCCGGGCACTCGCTGCACTCCTTCGTCAGGCTGATGGACCGAATCCTCGCATGCCCGACGAGCGGCCCGACCGGAAATCCCGACCGCAGAACGGGGGCGGGGCGGGCCCGGGCCCACCGGCCCCGACCCGCCCCGCGCTCACCGACCGGAGCGCGTCACTTCCGCCACTTGGTCAGCGGACCGTCGGTGTTGGTGTACCGGCGGAACGCGTACACCGCGTTGCCGTCGTCCGAGACGTAGTACACCGAGGTGCTCATGCTGATGTCGAACTTCCCGTTCGCGTTGGCGACGGTGCCGATGTCGGTCATCGACCCGTCGGTCGGCGAGAGCGTCACCAGCCGGGACGGCTTGTCGTAGCCCTGCGAGACCAGGGCGCGCACCTTGCCGTCCTTGTCGGTGCCGGTGACGAGCCGGATGTCGCTGCCGCTGCCCGAACCGGGGCTGGCCGCCCACAGGCGCTTGCCGGTGGTCAGGTCGTAGGCGTTGATGGCCGGCTTGGTCGGGTTGACCTGGACGTACAGGGTGGTGCCGCTCACCACGTTGCGGGTGAAGGCGGTGTCCTGGCCGGACAGGCGCAGGCTGTCCGAGCCGGCCTCCTTGACGGACATCTGGTTGCCCGGCTTGTTGTCCTTGTCGAACGGCAGGATGTAGTCGCCGTTCGGGCCGTTGGTGATCAGCAGGACCAGCGGCTCGTCCTGGACGACCGAGTCGACCTGCTCGATCGTGCCGGTCAGGGTGATCGGGGTGCTCACGGGCTTGCCGGAGTCGGCGTTCACGACGACCAGCTGCGACTTCGGGCCGCTGGTCATGTAGCAGCGGTCGCTGATGGCGATCTGGCTGCCGGCCGCGCGGGCCCGCATGGTGCAGTCCTTGTCCCGGGGCTGGTACTGCCAGGCCGGCTGGCCGTTGGAGATGTTCAGCCCGGCCACCGCGTTGCCGCCGACGGCGACCACGTTGTCGGTGACGCTCAGGGTCGGCTGGGACAGCCGGTCGGCGGTGGCCTTGACGGTCCACAGCAGCTTGCCCGAGGTGAGGTCCACGGCGCCGATGGTGGAGCAGTCGTAGTCACCGGTGTTGAAGGCGACGGCGGCGACGTTCTTGGAGTTGGCGGTGTACGAGGCGCTGCACACCTCCTTGCTGCCGGACGGCACCGGGATGTTCCAGGCCTGCTTGCCGTCGACCAGGTTGTAGGCCTTGACGCCGTCGCTGTCGACGCGGACGGCGAACTTGTCGGTGCCCCAGATGCCGAGCAGCTGGTTGGTGGCATCGGTGTTGGAGGGCGTCGGGGCGTTCCAGGCGACGTTGAACGTGGCCTTGCTGCCGTCCGGCGCGGGCGCCGGCGCGACGGTGTTCCCGCCGTTGTCGCCGCCGACGGTGCTGGTGCCGCCCGAGTTCGCCACCGGGCCGGGGCCCGGGTCCGGCTTGGGGTCGGGCTTGAGCAGCACGACCAGGCCGATGACGATGGCGATCGCCAGCACACCGCCGATGATCCCGCCCCAGAGCATGACGGGGTTGCGCTGCTTCGGGGCCGCCGGCACCGGAGCGCCGGGGTAGTAGCCCGGCTGCTGCTGGTAGTTGTAGCCGCCGCCGTACCCCTGCCCGGCGTCCGCCCCGGGGTAGCCCCCACCGGGCACCGGGTCGTACGGGCCGACCGGCGCACCCGCCGGAGGCTGGGCCGGCATCCCGGCCGCCGTCGGCGCGTACGCGGCGTAGTCGGCCCCACCCGCCGGCGGCTGGGCCGGGGGCGCCGGGGGTGCCGGGGGCATCGGAGGCTGGGCCGGCGGCCCGCCCTGCCCCGGCACCGCCGAGCCGTCGAGCTGGGTCATCTGGTCCGCGACGGCGGCAGGATCCACACCGCCCGCCGGCCGCCCGAACGAAACGCCCCGATTGCCCTGCGGGCCGCTGCCGGATGCATCGCCTGCACCCGGCGTAGGGTGATCCCCTGCCATCTGATTCCCCGTCATGTCTGGATGCGTCCCCCTGCCGGTACCGACCGCGGCCCGGTGGGACGGGTGAGATTGGGCACCATGCTAGTGGCGGCCGGTTTTCGCCCGCTCCCAGGACCACCCGATCCGGGCCCCGGCCCCCCTCACCGCGCAACACCTTCACCCCCCGGCCACCCCGCCCCCACGCCCCTGGCCACCCCGGGCCCCGCGCAGCGGCCCCCACCCGCCACCCCCCGACCCGTACCCTTCAGGAGTTGAAGGGGACACCCGGCGGAGGGTTCCCCACCCTGGGAGGGTGGATCATGTCGACGGACACACCGGGCTCACAGTCGTCCCTGCACCGGGCGAACCTGGAACGGGTGCTCCGCGCGGTTCGGATGGCCGGTTCGCTCACCCAGGCCGAGATCGCCCGCAGCACCGGCCTCTCCGCGGCCACCGTCTCCAACATCGTGCGGGAACTGAAGGAGAGCGGCACCGTCGTGGTCGCCGACACCTCCTCCGGCGGCCGCCGCGCGCGCAGCGTCTCGCTGAGCGGTGACGCGGGCATCGTGGTCGGCATCGACTTCGGCCACACCCACCTCCGGGTGGCCGTCGGCAACCTCGCCCACCGGGTGCTGGCCGAGGAGAGCGCCCCGATCGACGTGGACGTCTCGGCCGCGCAGGGCTTCGACCGCGCCGAGGCGATGGTGGCGCGCCTCCTCGCGCAGGCCGGCTTCCGTCCGGAGAAGGTGATCGGGGTGGGCCTCGGCGTCCCCGGCCCGATCGACGTGGAGACCGGCGCGCTGGGCTCGACCGCGATCCTGCCGGGCTGGACGGGCATCGCCCCGGGCCGGGAGCTGGGGGAGCGGCTCGGCATGCCGGTGCACGTGGACAACGACGCCAACCTGGGCGCGCTGGGCGAGCTGGTCTGGGGGGCCGGCCGCGGCCTGAGCGACCTCGCGTACATCAAGGTCGCCAGCGGGGTCGGCGCCGGCCTGGTGGTCAACGGCCAGATCTACCGGGGGCCGGGCGGCACCGCGGGTGAGATCGGGCACATCACCCTGGACGAGGCGGGCCCGGTCTGCCGCTGCGGGAACCGGGGCTGCCTGGAGACCTTCGTCGGCTCCCGCTACCTGCTGTCGCTGCTCACCTCGACCCTCGGCCCGGACCTCACCCTGCCCCGGGTGGTGGAGCTGGCCCACCAGGGCGACCTGGGCTGCCGCCGGGTGATCGCCGACGCCGGCCGCCAGATCGGTACGGGCGTGGCGACCCTGTGCAACCTGCTCAACCCGCGCCGGGTGATCCTGGGCGGCGACCTCGCCGAGGCCGGTGAGCTGGTGCTGGCCCCGATCCGCGACTCGGTGGCCCGCTACGCGATCCCCAGCGCGGCCCGTCAGCTGTCGGTGGTCCCCGGCACCCTGGGCGGCCGCGCCGAGGTGCTGGGCGCGCTGGCCCTGGTGATGAGCGAGATGGGCGAGTCCGGGGCCCTCGGCCGGCCCTGACCGCCGCCCGGCCCGCGGCCGGCACCGACCGCCGCCCGGCCCGTTCACCCGTCCGGCCGCAACCGGCGGAGAACATCCGTTCGTCAATGAGGATTGACCCGCGTCCCCCGACCGACCTCCCGGAATGGCGGTAACCGGTCGGTGGCACCGGGCGCGCCGCTCGGCGTCCGTGTAGCGGACATTAGACTCGACCGGTCGGTACCGGCCGCGACCACCGGCCTGCCGCCGGACCGGGCAGCGACGCCCGTCGGACCGTCCGTGGTCCGCGAACACTGAACGAGGAGGAACGGGTGGCCCTGCTGACCCGCATTCGGGGACCGCGCGATCTCGACCGGCTCACGCCCGGACAGCTGGCCGCACTGGCCCAGGAGATCCGGACCTTCCTGGTGACCGAGGTCTCCAAGACGGGCGGCCACCTCGGCCCCAACCTCGGCGTGGTCGAGCTGACCATGGCGCTGCACCGGGTCTTCGACTCCCCGCGCGACCGCATCCTCTTCGACACCGGCCACCAGAGCTACGTCCACAAGCTGCTCACCGGCCGCCAGGACTTCTCCCGGTTGAAGATGAGCGGCGGCCTGTCCGGCTACCCCTCGCGCGCCGAGTCCGAGCACGACGTGATCGAGAACTCGCACGCCTCCACGGTCCTCTCGTACGCGGACGGCCTGGCCAAGGCCAACAAGATCCAGGGCAGGACGGACCCGGTCGTCGCCGTGATCGGTGACGGCGCGCTCACCGGCGGCATGGCCTGGGAGGCGCTGAACAACATCGCCGACGCCAAGGACCTGCCCGTCGTCATCGTCGTCAACGACAACGAGCGCTCCTACTCGCCGACCATCGGCGGCCTCGCCAACCACCTCGCCACCCTGCGCACCACCCAGGGCTACGAGCGCTTCCTGTCCTGGGGCAAGGACGCCCTCCAGCGCACCCCGGTGGTCGGCCAGCAGCTGTTCGAGACGCTGCACGGCGCCAAGAAGGGCCTCAAGGACTTCATCGCCCCGCAGGGCATGTTCGAGGACCTCGGCCTCAAGTACATCGGCCCGATCGACGGCCACGACCTGACCGCCCTGGAGTCCGCGCTGACCAAGGCGCGCGGCTTCGGCGGCCCGGTGATCGTGCACTGCCTCACCGAGAAGGGCCGCGGCTACCACGCCGCCGAGAACAACGACGAGGACCGCTTCCACGCCGTCGGCGTGATCCACCCGGACACCGGCCTGCCGGTCAAGAACTCGGGCAAGGACTGGACCTCGGTCTTCGGCGAGGAGATGGTCGCGCTCGGCCACGAGCGCGAGGACATCGTGGCGATCACCGCCGCGATGCTCCACCCGGTCGGCCTGGCGCCGTTCGCCAAGGAGTTCCCGGACCGCATCTTCGACGTCGGCATCGCCGAGCAGCACGCCGTGACCAGCGCCGCCGGCCTGGCCACCAACGGGCTGCACCCGGTGTTCGCGGTCTACGCGACCTTCCTGAACCGGGCCTTCGACCAGGTCCTGATGGACGTCGCGCTGCACAAGCTGGGCGTCACCTTCGTGCTCGACCGGGCCGGCGTCACCGGCACCGACGGCGCCTCGCACAACGGCATGTGGGACATGTCGATCCTCCAGGTCGTCCCGGGCCTGCGGCTGGCCGCCCCGCGCGACGCCGACCAGGTCCGCGCCCAGCTGCGCGAGGCCGTCCAGGTCGAGGACGCCCCGACGGTGGTGCGCTACTCCAAGGGCTCGGTCGGCCCGGCCGTCGCCGCGGTCGGCCGGGTCGGCGGCATGGACGTGCTGCGCGCCGCCGGGGAGCCCGCCGGCGCCCACCGCGCGGACGTGCTGATCGTCTCGGTCGGCGCGATGGCCCCGACCAGCCTGGAGGTGGCCGACCTGCTGGCCGCCCGGGGCGTCACCGCCACCGTGGTGGACCCGCGCTGGGTCAAGCCGGTCGACCCGGCCCTGCCGGGCCTGGCCGCCGAGCACCGGGTGGTCGTCACGATCGAGGACAACGGCCGGGTGGGCGGCGTCGGCGCGGCCGTCGCGCAGGCGCTGCGGGACGCGGACGTGGACCTGCCGGTGCGCGACTTCGGCATCCCGCAGGAGTTCCTGGACCACGCCAGCCGGAACGAGATCCTGGCCGAGATCGGCCTGACCGCCCCCGCCATCGCCGAGAAGGTGGGCGCCCTGGTCGCCAAGCTGTCCGCGGCGCCGGTCGAGGCCTGAGCCGCCCCCGGCGGAACGGGCCGGCCACCCGCCGCCCGTTCCGCCGACGACCGATTGTCGTAACCGCGTAACAGTTCGTCACGGGGCGAGCTGACAATCGCACTGAATGGCGGGACCGGCGCTCTCCGCGCCGTTCCCGCCCGGTAGGTTGTCAACCGTGCCCACCCCCACCCGCCCCCGCCTCGACGGACTGGTCGACCGCCTGCCCGCGCGCGCCCGTACCCACATCCGACAGGGGTACTGGACGAGGCTGGTGCCGCTGCTCACCCTGGTCGCGGTGGCCACCCACATCCCGTCCTTCGCCCGGCCCGTCTGGAGCCCGGACGAGGGCTTCCTGGCGACCCAGGCCCGGATGCTCGCGGACGGCGGGGTGCTCTACGACACCGTGGTGGACCGCAAGCCCCCGCTCCTCCCCTGGCTCTACCAGGCCTGCTTCGCCGTCTTCGGCTCCGCCTCGCTGTGGCCGCTGCGCACCCTCGCGGTGGCGGCCCACCTGGTCACCGCGATCCTGCTGGCCTCGATCGCCCGCGGCCGCTGGGGCAACCGGGCCGGGGCCGGCGCCGGACTGCTCTACCTGCTGGTCTCCATCGGGCTCTCCCCGGAGGACACCCAGGCGGCGACCTTCGAGGTCTTCATGCTGCCCGCGATGGTGGCCGCCTTCCGGTACGCCGAGCGCCGCCGCTGGCTGGCCGCGGGCATCGCGGTCGCGCTCTGCTCGCTGACCAAGCAGACCGGCGGCGCGGTGCTGCTGCCGGTGCTCTGGATGCTCCTCCAGGACGCCCGCCGACGCGGAGTGCGCTGGCCGCCCGCCCTGTTCAAGATCGGGTTCGGCTTCGCGGTGCCGATAGCGCTGGTGGCGGTCATCCTCACCAAACCCAAGGGCTTCCTCTTCTGGGTGGTCACCGGCAGCGGCGACTACGCCACCTTCGGCGGCGCCTGGCTGCAGATGCTCGGCCGGGCCTTCGGCAACCTCGGCATCCTGGCCGCGGCGGGCCTCGGCTTCCTGTTCCCGGTCGGCCGCCGGCTCTGGTTCAAGTACCGCCACCGCCCGCTGCCGGTGGCCGGCGAGGAGCACGGCTCGACCACCGACCTGTGGGTCTGGCTGCTCTCCTCGGCCGTCGCGGTCAGCGTGGGCTTCCACTTCTTCGGCCACTACTACCTCCAGCTGATGCCCCCGCTGGTGCTGCTGGGCACCGGGGCGGTCGCCACCTCGGCGATCCGCTGGAAGCCCGTCCTGGTGTACACCACGGTCGCCGCCACGGTCTTCTGGGGCCTGGCGCTGGCCTGGCCGGGGGAGCAGATGAGCCGCAACACCGAGGTCGCCACCGCGGTCGCCGCCCAGACCACCCCCAAGGACACCGTGCTGGTCTGGGGCATGCACCCCGAGCTGTACTGGCTGGCCGACCGCAAGCCCGCGAGCCGCTACCTGACCGCCGGCTTCCTCACCAACTACAGCGGCGGCAAGGACGGCAGCGCCAACGTCGGCGAGCAGTTCAGCGTCAACAACGCCTGGCAGACCTTCGACAAGGAGCTCGCCAACGGCCTGCCCGAGGTCTTCGTGGACGACTCCGGCGTCGCCCCGTACCAGCCGGTGCTGGTCCCGCGGATCGAGAACCTGCTGGACACCCACTACGAGATGATCGGCGTCATCGGCGACACCGTCGTCTACCGCCTCAAGCACTGAGGCCCGACACCCCGTACAGCGGAGCCCCCGGCGACCAGCTTAGGTTCTAGTGGTCGTTGCAACACCCCAGCTCAAGGGGTGTTATGGACTTCGAGATTCGGAAGGACCGGGGTGCCAAGGGGCCTCGTCTGAC